>NZ_BBCC01000243.1 GCF_001311845.1 Desulfosarcina cetonica JCM 12296
GAGATAAGGCCTAACCCGTGCCTGGAGGTTTACCCCCCATTACGACTAACGAAAATTGTAAATTTTGCGGGTAGATGGAATCCCGTTTAGTTACCTTCAAACAAGTAGGAGAGCACGGATAGGCCTCCAAAAACGCAAAGATGAGGGCAGCCGCCGGAGGGTAAAACCAGCAACTGCCCTCTATTCTAGGTTGCGTCGTCCCGATTGTCTTGAACAATTCTCAACGTTTCGCATAGGTATACGAAAGGTCAAGATCATTTAGAATCGCTTTTACTTTTTCAACCTGCCCGGCTCTAACCATGACCCGCATGGGCAGGGCATTGAACAGATAGGGGGCGACATACTCTCCTTGGATGAAAAAATCGATCCCTTCGGCGTCCAGGATGGAGCTGATGAATACGCGATCACCGGCATTGTGGGTTTCCAGAACGGGTATATATTCGACGAATTCGGGTTGCATGGCGGCCCCTCGCTCGGCAAGGGAATGGATGTTTAAGACCATGGCGCGACTTGATCAAGACCGGTACGTGCTTAGGATAACCCCATGGGATCTGAAACGCAAAAGAAATACCGGTGGGGTGGGCGGCTGTTCATCGTTTTCGGTATACTGACTACTTTTTTGTTGGCGGCGCCAAAGGAAAGCAACGCTGACCGCGCGATGCGTTGCGGCAGCCGACTTGTCATGATCGGCGACCTGACCACCCAGGTGGAAGATATTTGTGGTCCACCGGACGATCGTGAACAATGGGAAGAGTGGCGCGGCAGCGCACGATCGGAATATTTCGACTACGAAACAGAACGTTATATAGCCCCAAAACTATCCATGGGCCCCATCCGGATGGAGCGTTGGACCTATAATTTCGGATCGAACCGCTTCATCCGGTATCTGGAATTCAAAAACGGAAAACTCATCCGCATCGAAACCGGTGACAAGGGCCGAGATTGAACTATCCGAAACACCTTCTATATTGAGATTTCTGGTCCATATCGATTTGAATATTATGGTCCGCGCGGGAGTTGTCGACCATCCTTCACAATGGGCGCACGCTGGGTTTAATGAAATTCAGGCTCCCAAGCGAAAGAACGTCATCATCGATTACGAACGGTTGAGGACGTTGGCGGGATTCACGGATTATGATTCCTTTGCGGCCGCCCACCTGAAATGGGTCCATTCCACCCTGGAAAAGATTGGCGACAAGCGCGATAGCCGGTGGACGGAGAGTATCGCTGTGGGCAGCAACGCTTTTGTTGAACGTATCAAATCCGCCATGGGAGCTATGGCAAAAGGACGATCCGTGCGCCCGATCGAAGGGGCTTTTGAGCTGCAACAAAGGTCATTTGGAAGTATTTATGGAAGATGGGAAAAAGGTTTATCCTGGGTTTAAAGCCTGTTGCCGAATCAAATCTGGCAGGTCGGGAATCAGTCCTGTATTTTCGATACGATCTTTGAGATAGCCCCAAAACGATATACCCAATTTACGGCACGTTTTTTTCAGGCTGGTAAATAGCCATTTTTGCCTTGATGTCGGGCACCGGTATCATCCACATTGATATAGCTGGACACCTTGAGGCCGATGGACAGAATGCAGTCTTTTTCCCAGTGAAAACGCTCTTTTTCTTCAATCAACAGATTGTTTAGCTGCCCGGCGGACATATCGATGCCGAACTCATCCAGTTGTTCCAGCAATAGCGGCTGGGTGACATGACAATGGTAATGTTGATAGAGGACAAACCCGATCAGCATGGGACCAAAATGTTTGCCGTTGAGATACGCAGGCAGTTGGCCGGCCACATAACCGCCATCGGGTGTTTCATATACCTTAAGGCGATACCGTGTATTGCGAGGCTTGATGGTGATGTCTTGAACGACGAAGTCCTTATAATACCTGAACACGGACCCTGCGGGTATCGATTCCGGTTCAATGGGTTCGGTATGGTGAATTTCAAGCTGGGCTGTCTTGGCGCGTTTTTTTGACCCGGGCCGTTTTTTGTTCGGCGACGCTGAGGATTTTGTTTCTTTCTTTCTCAAACTGCTGGGTTTGATCTTTGGCCGGGGAGGTTGATTTTTGAGTCGGGCAATCTCATCCTTGAGCTGCTGAATCTTTTCGGCTTGCTGGAGGATCAAGGCGTTTTGTTGTTCGATAAAGTCCAACAGCAACTTGACCGTCGATGACATGTCCTTCTCTGGAATATCCTGAAGCTTGTTTGACCCTTTCATACATTATGCACATATCATAAGGCGGCAAGCTTGTCCGGATTTTCGTAATACTACCATAGCTTTTTGAGATGTTACGTTTTAACAGTCAAATCTGGCAATTTTACTTTGTTTTTTACAAATTATCGCTGATTTTTGGCGATTTTCAAATTCAGCAACTTAATTTGGGGACAAGCGAAATCCAAGTAAATAGGCATACTTTTAAAACATTATTTACCTTATTTCAGTTTGTTGGCTTGGGCGTCCCCAAACCAACAAAACGCTCTTTCCGGCCCCAAAAACATCGCTTTAAGACCGTAAAACGACCCTGTTTTTGACCTGAAACCGCGCCAATTGGGAATATAGCTTGGTCCGACCCCAGTTTTCCAGCTTGGTCCGACCCCAGTTTTCCAGCGATCCGATAATTTCCTGTCGTCTCACTTGCTGAAGTTTTTCCAGTGTACTAAAACTTGTTCAAGTTTTGTTTGGCTGCGAATTTTTAATGAAGTGAATTTCTTTCCAGTGGGTATTTGAGACTGACTTGTCAATTTAATTAAAATCCTTAAATTTTCTGATTCACCATATCCTGAAGTGTAAAAGCCGGTGTTTATAAGCATAATTGATTTATTATCTTTAGTCGATAAAATAGCTTCTATCATACCATCTGGGTACATTTCTTTTAAGTATTTTGAGATATTCTGTTGGGACTTAACTTTATCGCTAAAAGTTTTGCTATATGATAGTTCGATATCAATTGTGGCACCTGTGTTTATTGCGCTGATAGGCTTTTTCAATTCGACATCAGTCCATTGGTTACTGATATCTATAGGGATTGTCGTTAACAAAATCATCTTACCAAAAATAATGACAGAAAGAAATTTTTCATTATCTTACCTATTTAATTATTTAGACACTCTTATTCATTTATAGAAAATGTCATTTGTTAGCTTTCCATTGTTGTCCCAGTTTCTTATTGCATCCCCATTCTTATCCCACGAATATTCACTAAAACAAGTTTGACACGGGTTTTCTTTAATAAATTTTTCAATAGCATTCTTTAGTACATCATCAGCCCAAGACTGACAATTTCTTGCACCAAGCATGTAAGGTAAACTCCCCTTATTAGGAATAACTGAATATTTTGGAGCATATTTTGCGGCATCCAAAACATATTTATCAAAATTGTTATCAGCACAAATTAATTGGCATTTCGGGTTACTCGTTTTCTCTGTGAAATCGACCCATCCTTGGCTCCAGATTATATTCGAGCCTGCTTGAAAGCTTCTTATATCATTATTAATTTGCAAATAATCGTGCCTAAGAGGACTGCCACTCGGTTTGACTTGTGGTCCATTTTTATCACCTAATTTTCTAGCACAACGCCAAACCTTTAATCCTTCTGGGTCAATAAAGTTGACAGGATTGTTTTCTGTATAAACAAAAGGATTAATCCCCCCATTCAACCCAATAGGATCAGGAGTAAGATATCGCCCCGTCGTAGGATCATAATACCGGTGCCAGTTGTAGTGCAGGCTGGTCTCCGAGTCTTGGTACTGGCCTGGTAAACGCAAATTGTTTTTAGCTGTTTCAACCGCAATAGAAGTCTCACCAAACGAACTATGACTCGTACTCCACACCACCGCTCCGGAGGCGGTCGTCAACTTCTGCGGCGTACCGATATGATCGCTGTGGTAATAATAGTAGGTGCCCCCGATCTTCATGAACAGCGGATCGGTGCTCCAGGTGGAACCGGGCTTCCAGCCGTAGGTCTTGATCACGCTCCCTGTGGCATCGTACTCACCCACCAGCTTCGTCGCTGTAATGGAAGCAGGTCCGGGTGCCGGCGACATCCTTCCACAAACGCCGGCCAAAGGGGTCGTAGTAGTAGCTGGCGATAACATTGCCCGAGCCGTCCTCCACACGCTCCAGGCGGTCTTCCAGATTGTAAAAGAACCGGGTCACCACCCCGCCGGCAGTCTTCGCGATCATGTTGCCGTTGAGGTCGTAATCATAGGTTACGTCATCGTAACCGGTCAGCTCGTTGTTCTCATTATAGCCCCACTCGGTCGAGGTATCGGCGGCAGTCAACCGGTTGCCCACCGCATCGTAGGTGAAGGCCTCGTCCGCCTGGTCGGGGTTGTCCACATCGGTCAGGCGGTACAGGTTGTCGTAGCCGTAAGTGTAATCCCCGTGCTCGGTGGCCTTGGCGGTGACGTTGTCCATCCTGTCATAGGTAAAGGCGTAGTTCAACACCGGATTGGCCGCCGGATCCTTGTCCGTGATCTGCTTGACCCGCATAAGGGGGTCGTAATCAAATTCCTTGGTACCGCCGCCAGGCAAGAGCATGGCTGCCGGGCGGTTCCAGTGGTAGTCGCTCACCGTCGCATAGCCAGCATTGGGGATCTGCACGGCGGCCAACTGGTTGTTGGCATCAAACAGGTAGCCGTAGACGATGGCATCGGGTCCCTGGTAGGTCTTCTTCAGGCCGTTTTTGTAATAGGTGTAGGCATTCTCCAGGCTGAAGGCGCCGTAGTTCACGGTTTCAGCGGTCTTGCGATGCAGGCTGTCATAGGCGTAGACCGCCGATGTGGTGCCGTCGTCGTAGCCGGTGAGGTTGCCCACGTTGTCGTAGGTGAAGGTCACCGTCTTGACCGGAACCGTGTCGGTTGACACGGCATAGTAGCGGATCGCCGTCAGGCGTCCGGCATCGTCGTATTCATAGGCGGCCTTCTGATCCTTGGCATCGATCTTCTCGCTCAGGTTGCCGGCCGCGTCATAATTGTAGTGGGTCTCCCCTCCCCGCGGTCGCGTCTCTTTCACCAATCGGTTGGCGGCATCGTAGTCGAAGCGCGTGGTCTGGTTCTCGGCATCGGTCAGGGCCACCAGATTGTCGCGGCCGTCGTAGGCGTACTTGGTCTCGCCGGTGGCCGGGTCGATCACCTTGGTCAAGCGGTTCAGACCGTCGTAGGCATAGTAGGTTGTGCGGTTCTCCCGGTCCGTGCGTGAGATCAGGTTGCCGGCATCGTCATAGGCAAAGGTCGTCGATAGGACCGCATCCGGGTGATCCTGCTCGGCGGTCTTGCGGCCGCGCAGGTCATAGGTATAGGTGCGCTCGAAGGTGGGATAGATCGTGCGCGACGGCAGGCTGCCCGTGGCCCCGGAACAGGTAGCGCAACCGCTGCCCGTGGTGTCGTCGTACTCGACGGCGATCGCATCGCCATGGCCGTCGGTGGAACGGGTCAGGCGGCCCTCGTTGTCGTAGTCGTACAGCACGACATGACCCTCGGCATCGGTCTGTTTCACCAGTTTGTTGTCGGAATTATACTCGAACCAAGTCGAATTGTTCTCGTGGTCCACCGCGCGCAGCAGGTTGCCGTGGTTGTCGTACTCGTAGGTGGTCTCGCGGTTTTCGGCATCCCTGGTGTAGATACGCCGCCCCAGGTTGTCGTAGCGGTGCTCGGTGGTGTGCAGCAACGGATCGGTGACGGTCAACAGGCGGCCCAGGCTGTCGTAGGTATAGGTCCAGGTCTTGCCCCGGGCGTCGATCTTCTCCAGCACGTTGCCCATGATGTCATGGCGGGTGAATCGGGTGACGCCGTTTTCCGGATCGGTCACCGAGGTGAGATTGCCCTGTTCATCGTAGGTCATCACCGTTTGGGATTCGGCGGTGTTACCGTCGGCCAGGCGGGTGACGCTGAGCAGGTTGCCGTCGCCATCGTAGGTGTATTCGGTGACCCGCTCATTGTCAGTTCCGGCCGCCTCCACCTTGCGAACCAGGTTGCCCACGGTGTCGTAGGCAAATCGGGTGATGGCTTTGTTTTCGTCGGTCCGTTGCGAGGGTTTGTTGAAGGTCAGGTTGTAGGCGGTGACCACCGTGCTGCCGTCCGGATAGGTCACCTGGGTCTGGTTGTCCCACGTGTCGTAATCCTTGCGGGTCACCTTGCCGTTCTCGCCCGTGACCAATTCATCGTTGCCGTCCTTGGCGATGCTCATCACCGTGCGGCCGTTGACATCCACGCGGATGGCCTCGCCGTCCTCGTTGAACCAGGTCTCCTTGACCATGCCCGAGGTGGAGGTGCAGCTGACATACGATTCTTTCCTGGAATCGTCGTAATCGTATTCAAAGGACCAACCCTCGCCGTCGTCGTCCTTCACCGAGGCTACGTTGCCGTAGCTGTCGTAGGTGACGTTCGAGCCGTGGTTTTCGGCATCGACGGTGCGATTGATCCGGTTGGAGCTATCATAGGCGTAATCGGTGTCGTGGCTCTCGGCATCGGTGACCGTGGTGAGCAGGCCGTCGGTGTAGGCATAGCCGACCCCGCGACCGGTGCCGTCACTGGCCGAGGAGATGTTGCCGCTTCCGTCATGGGTGAACCAGATCACCTGGCTGCCGGTGCGATCCAGGACGCCGGTTACCAAATCGCCCTCGTACAATAGGCTGCCGATGGTGCCAACGCGGTCACCCCAGGCGGTCATGCGGCCTTCGGTGTCGAAGGTCTTCCAGTTGCCGTCGGGATCGTACCAGCGGTAGCCGGTCTGCGTGGGCGCGATGTGGTAGATCTCGTGGACGAAGAGCTTGGACTCGCTGGTGGCCGCCGCGTAGGTTACGCCGCCCTTGTCGATGCTCTCGATTCCCGTGCCGATGCTGTGCTGGGTAAAGGCGAGGTGGTGACGCAGGTGCTCGAAGTGCCAGGCATCGCCGTAATACCAGCGCTTGACCTCGACCTGGCCTCCGGGCACCTTGACGGCCAGATCCACATGATCGCGGTTATACTCGCGCATCCACAGGTTTACCCTGGAGAAAACGATCTGGAAGAAATGCTTGAGGGTACTCTTGACCATGCACGGGAAACAGAACGACTCCTTACGTTCCGGTTTCGGAAAACACTTGGCCCCGCTCACTGTGGTGGCCGAGGGCGTATAAGAACCGGAGGCGGTGCCGCCGGCACTGCCCGCACTGATCACCACGCTGCCGCCGCTGCTGCCGCTCGTACCGCCGGAGGAGCAGGAGCCCCATGCACGCGTCCAGCAGTGGCGCGCGGAGGAATGGGTCCACACACCGTTGGCGCACTCGAACCCGTAGTTGACATCCATGCACTTGATGTAGGTGCCACAACCGCCGCCGCTGCCATCGCTATCCGGCTCCAGGGGCGAGATGCAGGTCACCCGGTAGGGGATCGTCACCTGCTGCTTGGCGCCGATGGTGTCGGGCAGGTTGCCGGAGAACTCGTAGCTGAAATGGGCATCGTCCGCGGGCAGGCTGAAGGTCACGGCGTCGGCCCGGATCAGGCCGTAGTTGGTCAGGGTGATCTCGCCGTTGTACACATCCCCGGCCTGCATGGCCGGCAGGGTGATGGAGGCCGGCGAGATGCCCACCACGGCCGCCGGCACCGAGGTCTCGTAGGTGGCGGTGAGCACGATATCGTAAGAATCCTGGATGGTGGTCTCGGTCACCGACCACTCCACGGTCACCAGGTTGTACTCCAGAAAGACATCCGTGGTAGTGGTGATCCCCGGCTTGATCCAGACGCGGCCGGTGTACTCCTGGTGGTTGGCGGCCGTGATGCGGGCCTTGTAACGGCCGGCGGGCAGATCCTCGAAGAAGGCCTCGCCGGCGGTGTCACTGGTGCGGGTATATGACTCGGTGCTGACCGCCTCGTTTTCCAGCACCACCTTGGCCCCGGACAGCCCCTGGATGACCTGCAGGCTGTCGTTCAGGGTACCGGTATAGATATCCGAGATCTTGAACGCGGCACTACCCACCCCGCTCTGGGTCACTGAGGCGTAAATGTGGATGTCGGTTTGGGCGTAGTTGGAACCGGTCACCCGCAGGATCAGGGAGTAGACCCCTTCGGCCACATCCTCGCCCGGCGAGAAGGTCACCGAGGCCTCGTATTCATCGCCCACGGCAAGATCGCCCACATCCCCGCTGCCGTTGAGCACGGCCCAGGCCGGGGCGGCACTGCCGTCGGCCGAGAGCAGCGCCAGGCTCACATCGGTCATGGCGGCCAGGCCCTTGTTGGAAAGGGTCAGGGTCTCGGTGACCGAGCCATCGATGGCCATGCCGGTTTCGATATGGTCCGGTGAGAACTTCAGCACCGGCTTGGCCTCGGAGAAGGCCGTGTTGACCGTGATCAATCCCCATCGGGGCATTCTCGTCGCTGGCCACGCGCAGCACCAGGCTGGCGGTCGTGGCCGCGGTGTTGCGGCCCACAGGCTGAAA
>NZ_BBCC01000244.1 GCF_001311845.1 Desulfosarcina cetonica JCM 12296
CAGACCTTGTGGCCCAGGATTTGGGTCAGCGTGGCCTCCTGCTGGTCGGAAAGGGTGATGGCCAGGGTGCCGTGCAAGGCATCGGCGATCTCGCCTCGGTCTGGCGGCGTTGCCTGCAGGGGAATCGCCTGCATGGCCGTGATGCGCCGGGCAATGATCGCTTCGGCCCGGTCCAGCTGGCGGGGGAAAATCGGCGATGAAGCAACTTCCGGGATCGCATCGTTGACGACCAGTTCCTCGGCCTGAATGAGCTCTTCCAAGGCGCCGCTGGCGAGATGCGCGTCAATGGCGAACGCCTCCTGTAAGGCCTTGAACAGCGCGTCCCGGTCAATATAGGCATGCCCCTGGTCAACGGCTTGCTCGAAGAGGTGGCGCATGCAGGCCTTGGCCCGATCCACCTCATCCACGGGCGTGTCGGCATGGCGCACGACGGCATCGGCAATCATGAAGCCGATGCGGGGCAGGTCAGCGGCCACGCGGTAGGGATCGTTGCACAGGATCTCGACCGCGTCATTGCCGTAGGCGCGCAGCAAGCGGGCCGCATGGGCGCCGTCGACCTCGCAGGTCTCCAGAAACTGGATCAGTTGCCGGGCGGCGTGGTGGGATTGCCAGGCATCGATGATCCGGCGGGCGATTTTCGGCCCGATCCCCTCCACCTCCGTGAGCCGATCCGGTGCCGACGCGATCACCGCCAGGGTCTCGGCCTTGAAATGGTTGATCAGCCGATCCACCAGGCGGGGCCCCACGCCCTTGATGAGACCGGATGCCAGATAGCTGCGGATCCCATCCACCGTGGCCGGCAGAATCGCCTTGAAGGTGTGGAACCGCAACTGCTGGCCATAGCGCGCGTGGTCTTCCCAGCGGCCGCATAGTTCAATGGATTCGCCGACCTTGGGTTCCGGCAGGGTTCCCTTGATGGTGATCAGGCGCTGGTTCTCGTCGGTCCGCAGCCGAGCGATGGTAAAGTGGTTGCCCGGATTGTGGTAGGTGACGTGGGCGATGCGGCCGGTGAGGCGGATATCCGGGGAAGCGGTCATGGATGTGTGGACGTGCTGGTGCTTGGGCCAAGGATCCATTCCGCAGCCGCCGCCAGGTCGGCGGCCACATGATCCGGCGGTGTGCCGTTCTCGGTCAGGGCTGCGACGGCCTGCAGCCCGTTGCCGGTCTTTACCAGAAGGGTGCGGGCGCAGCCGGCCGCCTTGCCGGCCAGGATATCCTTGGCGCTGTCGCCCACCATGATGCTGCGGGATAGATCGATGCCGTGCTGCCGGCTGGCCTGGATGATCATTCCCGGTTTGGGCTTGCGGCAGTCGCAGCCCTCGTCCGGCCGGTGCGGGCAGAAGTAGATATCGGTGATCCGGCCGCCCAGCGCTTGGACGCCCTGGCGCAGGCGGGCGTGGATCGCCGTCAGTTCCGACAGCGGCAGCATGCCGCGGTTGATCGCCGACTGGTTGGTGATGACGATGACCCGGCAGCCGCATCGGATCAGCCGCGCAATCGCCGCCAGGCTGCCCGGCAGCGGGTGAAACGCGTCGCGGGAAGTAATGTAGTCCGGGGAATCCGCGTTGATGACCCCGTCACGGTCTAAGAAGATGGTATCAATGTCCGGTAGACGTTTAGGCATTCGCTTAACGCTTAACACTGGCTGAATTCATTCAGCCACCAGAAACGCATCCGGATAGCCGTTGCTGGCCAGGTAGCGTTCGTACTGCTCGGCGGATTCAAGATCCTTGCAGCGTCCGACCCGAACCCGGTAGAAGACCGCGTCGCCGCGATCGAAAGGCGTGACGTGGGCGTTGGTGAAGCGTTTTCCCAGACGCAGGCGCAGGCGTTCGGCATTCTCACGGCTTGCGAAGGCGCCCACCTGGAAGGTGAAGGACCCGTTGTAGTAATCCATGGGAACGTAGGTCTCGCCCGTGGCGGTTTCCCGGCGTTCACCCAGGGCCACGACTTCCACCGGGGCCGTGCCAGGCCCCACCATGGCCAGTTCCCTGGCGGCGGTGTAGGAGAGATCGATGATCCGTTCGTGGACGAAGGGTCCCCGGTCGTTGACCCGCACGACGATCTCCTTGCCGGTATCCACCCGCCGTACCCGGACCCAGGTGCCCAGCGGCAGGGTCTTGTGCGCCGCCGTCATGGCGTACATGTCATAGATCTCGCCGCTGGAGGTCCGCCGCCCGTGGAAATCCCGACCGTACCACGAGGCCACGCCTCTTTGGGAGAATCCGCGGGCATCGGCCATCGGTGTGTACCACTTGCCGTAGACCCGGTACGGCTTGGGTTGGCCCGGTAGGGTCGGGGATGGGGTTGAGGGCACGGACGACGTCTTCGATGTGGACGGCGGCAGTACCGGGGTGGCGCATGCCCAAAGAAACAGCAGAAAGAGGATGCCCGACAGGGGCATCCCGCGTCCTGCCTTGATTCGGTCGGATGAGGGTCGATTCGATGAAGATCGGGATGTCAGCGGCGTATTTCTCTGCATCGGGCGTTACTCACCAATGGCGATTTTGAGCACATCGATCATTTTTTCCATGAAGTGGAACTCGATGTCGTCGCGCACCTTCTTGGGGATGTCGATCAGGTCTTTCTCGTTCCATTTGGGCAGGAGAATGGTTTTGATGCCGGCCCGATGCGCCGCCAGGACCTTCTCCTTGATACCGCCAACGGGCAGCACCTGGCCCCTTAAGGTGATCTCGCCGGTCATGGCCAAGTCCTTGCGGATGGTCTTGCCCTTCAGCAGGGAGACCAGGGCGCTGAGCATGGTGACGCCCGCCGATGGCCCGTCCTTGGGAATGGCGCCGGCGGGCACGTGGATGTGGATATCGTGCGTGTCGAAGAAATCCTCGTCAATGCTCAGGCGTTTGGCGTTGGCGCGGATGAAGGAGAGGGCGGCCGTGGCCGATTCCTTCATCACGTCCCCCAGTTGACCGGTGAGGATGAGCCCCTTCTTGCCTTTCATGGCCGTGGCCTCGATAAAGAGCAGGTCTCCACCGACGGGCGTCCAGGCCAGTCCCATGGCCACGCCGGGGGTGGTCATGCGGGCCTTGGCTTCCGGCTGGAGCTTGACCGGTCCCAGATAGCCGGCCAAGTCGCCGACCTTGATGGTGGCTTTTTTGAGCTTGCCTTCGGCGATACCGGCGGCCACGCCGCGACAGATGGTGGCGATTTCCCGTTCCAGGTTCCTGAGGCCCGCCTCGCGGGTGTAGCCCGAGATAATGTGCCGGATGGCGCCCACGTTGAAGCTGATCTGGTTGGCCTTGAGGCCATGGGCGTCGCGTTGGCGCGGAATTAGGTAGCGCGAGGCGATCTTGACCTTTTCGTCCTCCGTGTAGCCGAGAAGTTCGAGCACCTCCATGCGGTCCCGCAGGGCCGAGGGAATCGTCTCCAGCACGTTGGCCGTGGTGATGAACATCACCTTGGAGAGATCGAAGGGCACGTCAAGGTAGTGATCCGAGAAGGAGAAGTTCTGTTCCGGGTCCAGCACCTCGAGCAGGGCCGACGAAGGATCGCCGCGGAAATCGGATCCCACCTTGTCGATCTCGTCGAGCATGAAGACGGGGTTGTTGGAGCCGGCCCGCCGCAGTCCCTGGATGATGCGGCCGGGCAGGGCGCCCACATAGGTGCGCCGGTGGCCGCGAATTTCGGCTTCGTCGCGTACGCCGCCCAGGGAGATGCGGTGAAACTTGCGTCCCAGGGCCCGGGCGATGGAGTTGCCCAGGGAGGTCTTGCCGGTGCCGGGGGGGCCGGCGAAACAGAGAATCGGGCCCTTGGAATCGGGCTTGAGTTTTCTCACCGCCAGGTATTCGATGATGCGCTTCTTGGCCTTTTCGAGGCCGAAATGGTCTTCGTCAAGCACCTTGCGGGCCTTGGCGATATCCAGGTTGTCTTCCGTGCTGAGGGCCCAGGGCAGTTCGGTGAGCCAGTCCAGATAGGTCATCGCCACGGTGTATTCGGCCGACGACGGGTGCATGCGGCCCAGGCGGTCCAATTCCCGCTCGGCCTCCTTGACGGCCTCCTCGGGTAGGTGGCGCTCCTTGATCTTGGTGCGGTATTCCTCGAGTTCCACCGCTGACTCGTCGGTTTCGCCCAACTCCTCCTTGATGGCCTTGAGCTGCTGGCGCAGGTAGTATTCGCGCTGGCGCTTATCCATGTCGCCCTTGACCTGGGACTGGATCTTGTTGCCCAGTTCGAGGATCTCCAGTTGGTGGTTGGCCATTTTGGTGACCGCCGTGAGACGCTTGGTGGAATCCCGGATTTCAAGGATCTGCTGCTTCTCCTCGGCCGAGGAGTTGATCGTCGAGGCGACCATGTCCGCCAGGGTGCCGGGCTCCTTGATGGAAGTGGCCATGGAGGCCATCTCCTGGGGCAGGCCCGGTGAAAGTTGCACGATGCGGCTGAACTGTTTGAGCACATTGGCCATCAGCGCCTCGGTCTCCGTGTCCATGCGGTCCACGTCGTCGAAATACTCCACTTCGGCCATCAGATAGGGCTTGTCCTTCTGAAAGGCCTTGACACGGAAACGGCTGAGTCCCTGCACCAGGAGTTGGGCCCGGTCGTCCTCGGTCTTGGCCATTTTCAGAATCAGGGCGGCGGTCCCGACGGTGGCCAGGTCCCCGCTCTCGGGATCCGGTTTGACGTTCTCCTTTTTCTTGGCTACCAGAAGACCGATCATGCGGTCCTTGGCCATGGCCTCATCGATCAGGTGAACGGATTCCCCCTTCATGACCACCAAAGGCAACACCATTTTGGGGAACAAGGTCGCATCGAACAAGGGCAGGATCGGGAGCACGGTCGGTAAATTTTGGGTATTGTAGTCCAATGATGGTTGCTTGTCTTGCATATGCCCTCCTTGAAAAGGGTCTGAATGGGTGAGGCGCCAGGAGGCCCGTTTGCATGGGCAATGCGCACGAACGTGCGGTAAACGGTCGCGCGATGGCGCTACTCGTCACTGATGGGGATCTTGTGAACCTGGTCGAGCTTGAGTTTGGCGATGCGAATCTTCAAAAGCCCGTTGGTGAAGTTTGAGGAAACCACCTCGGTGTCCACCGGCGACGGCAGGTAGAGAATCCGTTCAAAGCGGCCGTATTGGATTTCAGCTAGCCGGTAGGTTCCATTGGGCACGCGGGGCATCTCCCGGCGGATACCCGAAATTTTCACCGCCCGGGAGTTGATCTCCAGGTCCAGGTCGTCCTTTTCCACACCGGAGATTTCCGCCCAGATCATGATTTCATCCGGGGTTTCGAAAATATCCATCTGCGGCGTCCACATGTGCTCGCGGGATGAAAACATGGGATTGATGGGGCGCGGCCGGAATATCTCCTGGATGGTCTTGCCCAAATTTTGGCCGGTGGGATCAAAATTGCCGCCGAATCTAATTTTGATGTAGTCCATGGTTTTTCCCCGAAACGCTTTTCTGTTAAAGATAGGCTGCCCTGCAGGCTGACTTTACGATTCGCTGAATTTAACACCGAATCGGGGGGTTGTAAAGCAGTGATGGCCGGATTGTCCGGGTAACCGCATTTGGATTTCATCTTTGCTGTTGGTGTGATCAGAAACCCAGCGTTTGGGATCAATCAATGCCAAATGCCAAAATCCAAATGTCAATTGAAGGCTGATATCGATTATAGATCGTCAGAATACCACCATTTGGCATTTTTCATTGGATATTTGACATTCTTGCTCGTTATTCCATTGAAAATTTGTGGTGATGGATCCTCCCGATGGGAGCGTGGTTGCCTTCACCTGAATCGGTGTTATTTTTGAGCACGCCTGAAGTGACGCTTTCAATCAAAACGACAGTATTCACGCAACAAGGAGAAAATGACATGGGCAACCAGCTCAAAACCACGTTCTTACTGGCCGTCATGACCATACTGATCATGGTTGTGGGCAACCTTTTGGGCGGTCGTCAGGGAATGATGATCGCCCTGGTGCTGGCCGCCGGAATGAATTTTTTCAGTTATTGGTATTCGGACAAGATTGTGTTGAAGATGTACCAGGCGCGTGAAGTCACGCCCCAGCAGGCGCCCGACCTTTACGGCATCGTCGAAACCCTCGCCCGTCAGGCAGGGTTGCCCATGCCCAAGGTGTACATCATTCCCCAGGAATCACCCAACGCCTTCGCCACCGGCCGGAATCCCGAGCATGCCGTGGTGGCCGTGACCCAGGGCCTGCTCAACCTGATGGATCACCAGGAGGTGATGGGGGTGCTGGCCCACGAAATGGCCCACGTGAAGAATCGTGACATCCTGATCGGCACGATTGCCGCCACCATGGCCGGCGCCATCATGATGCTGGCCACCATGGCCCGTTGGTCGGCCCTCTTCGGCGGGATGCAGCGGGACGACAACAACGGTGGCGGCATGGGTGCCATCGGTATGATCGTCATGTCCATCCTCGCGCCCATCGCCGCCATGATCGTTCAAATGGCGGTCTCGCGTTCCCGCGAATACCTGGCCGACGCCACCGGTGCCCGCATTGTCGGCTCTCCCGAGGGACTGGCCAGTGCCCTGGAGAAGCTGGACGGCTATTCCCGGCGGATTCCCATGCATGCCAACCCGTCGACGGCGCACATGTTCATCGTCAACCCACTTTCCGGCAAAAGCCTGCAGAGCCTTTTCTCCACCCATCCCCCCATGGCCGATCGCATCAGCCGGCTGCGCGGCGTCCGGCCGCAAAGCGGGCAGGGACCTTCCGGGCCTTCCGTACCGCCACCCCCGCCGGAGCCGGCGGAGACCCTCAATCCCAGGCAGGACGGGCGTTCTGGGATCAGTTTCAGCGCTGAGCGGGGTCGTCTTTGATCGGTGGCGATTCCTGGCCTGCGTTGGCGCGGCAGACCTCGCAGCGGGTTTCATCGCACCACTGGCAGGCATAACACGTGCGCAGGCGTGCTTTTTCTTGGATGGCCCGGCATCCGGCACATAGAGCTTGCCGGGCAGACCGGGGATGCGCGTCCAGGCCATGATCGTCCTCGCTTTTCAATTCGGTTTCGCAAGTTCCGTGAATCGATTGCTTGCTCATGGAAGATGGGAAGCCCGGCGAGGCCTGTCAACCGTTCCCTCGAGGGGTGAAGTATGCTAAGGGAGCTTACCAGAAAAGGAGGCCTTGACGGGTGGACCCACTTTATGCTGATGGCACCAGCGATGCCCTGGCGTGTTTGAAATCCGATGCCATAACCCTTGCCGGGATGCTTGGCCTGGAATCCCACGCCGCCATCGACCATTGGCGGGCGGCCGTGGAGGAGCGCCTCCTGCCCCGCCTGACTTCCGGATTCCCCCTGGTGGCGGCCATCTGTGGTGGCGGATCGTCGGGCAAAAGCACGCTCTTCAACAGCCTAGTCGGCGAACCCCTGTCTCCCACCGGTGGCCGCGCCGGGATCAACCGCCGCCTGCTTTTGGCCCTTGGGGCCGGTCATCGCCAGACCCCCGGCATCGCCGGTGTGCTCTTTGAGCCTTTCGGTGGATTGCCCCAGCCCCTGACCGACAAGACCCTGCTGGCCACCCCCGGCGAGACGCTGCTCCACTATGCCGAAAACCTGCCGGCCAACGTGGCCCTGGTGGATACGCCCGACTTTGATACCGGCGCCCGGGGCAGCTACCAGAATCGGGACATGGCCGAAGCCGCCCTGCGGGCCGCCGATGTGTTGATCTACATCTTCACCAACGCCAACTACAACAACCGCGACAATACCGATTTCATTGCCCGCATGCTGACCGCCGTGGGCACGCGGGACTGTTTTCTGGTCTACCGGGTCGATCCGGGGTTCTCGGCGAGCGAGGTCCGCGCCCACGCCGGCACGGTGGCCGCCAACCTGTATGGCGACCATGCCGAGGCGCATGTATTGGGCGTTTACCGTGCCGACGAGGATAACCGCGTCGCCGAAGGCAGCCGTCCCATGACGTTGACTCCGGTGGACGTCGATGGACCGGGACTGATGGCGGCGCTGGCCGCCATGGATGCCAGGGCCGTGCGCGGGGCCCTGAACCGTTCCATTTTTACGGACGTGGTCGACCAGGCGGGTGCGTTTGTGCAGGAGGCCCGGGATTCGCGACAGTTGTTGGAACTTTACCGTGACGGATTGCGCACCGTTCAGCAGCAACAGGTCCGGGAGGCCTTGGGCCACCTGCCCATGGACGCGGTGGTGCGGCGTTTTTCCGAGATATGGCAGACAAGCGATCCGACGCACATCCGGATTATGCGCCAGACCGGCCGGGTGGTGGAAGCGCCGGTCCGTCTGATGATGCGCGCAACGCGTTGGATCCGGGGCAAAGGGGCCGAGGACCACCTGCCTACCGGCAGCGAAACCCGCCTGGCCATGCA
>NZ_BBCC01000245.1 GCF_001311845.1 Desulfosarcina cetonica JCM 12296
CGTGGCCGCGCCCATGCCGGTCAGCAGGCCGGCCAGCCAGCCACCGGACAGGCTGCGGCGGATACAAAGAATGCCGATGGGACCCACCGGTGCGGCGATGGAAAATCCAAAAATCAATCCTTTGATGTAAAATGGCGTGTTCATGGGGCCAATTTACCCGTATAAAGCCACTGACGCCATGCAGGATCGATGGTTTTCGATGGGCCGGACGTTATAAAATAAGGAAATGGAAGCCATGGACCTTCAGAAGGAAAAGCTGCTGGATGGGATCGGGCGCAAGATCCTTACCGCACTGCAGGAAAACGCGCGCATTCCGTTCAGCCGCCTGGGCAAACGGGTGGGCCTGTCGGCGCCGGCCGTGGCCGAGCGGGTCAAACGGCTGGAAGCGGTCGGCATCATCAAAGGCTATCATGCCCGCATCGATCCGGAACTAATGGGCCGCCCGGTGACGGCTTTTATCCAATTGGTCACCGATACCCGTTACTATCCGGCGGTCAAGAAACTCGCCGCCGATCTGACCGAGATCCAGGCCTGTCACCATATCAGCGGTGAGGCCGCCTTCATGCTTCAGGTGCGCGTGGCCGAGGTGGCCGATCTGGAAGCCGTGGTGGGGCGTTTTAGTCCCTATGGGCAGACGCGCACGGCCATCGTGTTGTCGACCACGGTGGATAAAAGGGAGATGGTTTCACTGGGGTGATACCGGAAGGTACGTTTTTCCCGGCTAATCCGCCGATTCGGTATTGACCACCTCGCGAATGCGGATGGGGCGCTTTTTGGGTTTGGGGGAGAGGGTGTTGTTGAGCAGAAATCCCTTGAGCCAGCCCTTGGCCTCCTTGGCCGCTTCCAGCTCGTTGTAGTAGGCTTTGACGTTTTTGATTTCCGGATACACCGCGTCCACGCGTTGCCACAGGTTGGGCCCCATTTTGGCTTCCACGGCGTAGAGCACCATCTTGCTTTCCACGGCCACCAGGCGGATGGTTGGGCCCAGTTTCTTTTCCAGCATCCGGATCGTCGCGAGATCCTCATCGCTCAGCATGGCAAATTTCAGGTCATCCAGCTCACTCATGGGCATCTCATCCTTTTTTGTTACCGGCCGTCGTGGCGCTATGATCGGCTTATCAAACCAAAAACCCGCCGGATTGTCAATTTCGACCCAGGACGTGAAAATTACCCCATAGGCGGATCGGCGGATTTTGACAAGTCTTTCTTGATGGTTAAAGTAGGAAAATACGATCCGATTAACGATCTGTGAGGATGCATCCATGAGCGATACCTGCCGCACCGAAACCGAGTGCCGTGAACAGGCGCGCGATAAGCTGTCGGCGGTGGCCGAGCGGATTATCGACCACTGTCAGAACAGCCCCTGCTACACGCACATCGACAGCGAACCGATTCCTGCCGAGGGGTTCGTCGCCGATATTATCGATATGTTCCGCGAGCTGCTGTTTCCGGGTTATTTCAGTCGCGAAAAACTCGATCCGGTGAACCTGCGCTATAGCCTGGGGCAGACCGTCTCCAAGTTATACGACTTGCTGGCCGATCTGATTACTCACAACATCCGCCACGACTGTCTGCGCTACAACCAGTCATGCAGCGACTGTACCAGCCAGGGGCACAGCATCGCTCTTGCGGTGATGGACACGATTCCCGAGATTCGGCAAGTGCTGGCCTCGGACGTGCGCGCGGCTTCGAGGGCGACCCGGCGGCCAAAAGCCACGACGAGATCATTTTCAGCTACCCGGGAATCTATGCCATCAGCGTCCACCGGGTTGCCCACCAGCTGCACGATCTGGGGGTGCCCATGCTGCCGCGCATCATGAGCGAACATGCCCACAGCATCACCGGCATCGATATCCATCCGGGCGCCACCATCGGTGGCCGCTTCGTCATCGATCACGGCACCGGCGTGGTGATCGGCGAGACCACCCGTATCGGCAACAATGTGCGTATCTACCAGGGGGTGACCTTGGGCGCCCTGTCGCTGCCCAAGGATGCCGGTGAACGCCTGCGTGGCAAGAAGCGCCACCCGACCATCGAGGATGATGTGATCGTTTATTCGGGGGCCACGATTCTGGGTGGCGAGACGGTCATCGGCGCCCGCTCGGTAGTGGGGGGCAACGTCTGGCTGACCGAATCCATTCCCCCGGATACCACCGTGATGCTGGAAACCCCCCGCCTGATCATCAAGGAGGCCCGTCGCAAGGCCGGTTGATGCCGGACGGTATCTCAAAGAAAAGGAGAATCCCATGACCATTCATGCGGTTATCGACAACACCATCGGCCGGACCCCCCTGGTGCGCTTGAATCGCATTGCTGTCGACCGGCCGGCTGAAATCGTTGCCAAACTGGAGTTTTTCAACCCCCTGGGCAGCGTCAAGGATCGCATCGCCGCAGCCATGCTCGACGATGCCGAACAGCGCGGCGTGCTTTCCGGCGATACCCTGATCGTCGAACCGACCAGTGGCAACACCGGCATCGGTTTGGCCTTCATTTGCGCGGCCAGGGGCTACCGGCTATGTTTGACCATGCCGGAAACCATGAGTGTGGAGCGTCAGAAACTGCTGCGCCATCTGGGCGCCGAGTTGGTGTTGACGCCGGGCCCCGCGGGCATGGGCGGCGCCATCGAAAAGGCAGCGGCCATCGTGGCCGAGAACCCTGGAGCCTTCATGCCCAACCAGTTCACCAACCCGGCCAACCCGCGTATCCACCGCGAGACCACGGCCGTGGAGATCTGGAACGACACGGCCGGCGAGGTGGATATCCTGGTGGCCGGCGTGGGTACCGGCGGCACGATCACCGGCGTGGGCGGTTATCTCAAGGAGAAGAAACCCGGCTTCCGTTGCGTGGCCGTCGAGCCGGCAGCGTCGCCGGTGCTTTCCGGCGGGCAAAAGGGAGCGCACAAGATCCAGGGCATTGGCGCGGGGTTCGTGCCCGAAGTGCTGGACCGGGCCATCATTGACGAGGTGATGGCCGTGCCGGATGAAGCTGCGTTTGAAACGGCCCGGGAGCTGGCCACCGGGGAGGGCATTCTGTGCGGTATCTCCTCGGGCGCGGCTGTGTGGGCGGCCCTTCAGGTGGCGGCACGGCCGGAAAACGTCGGCAAGCGCATCGTTACGATTCTGCCCAGCACGGGCGAGCGGTATCTGAGTACCGAGCTTTTTGTATGATCCAAACCGACCTGTGTGCGTCTCCAACGCCGCCATCCTCTTCCTTGCCGCCACCGTCCCTGCCACGAAAATCGAGCGCCCGCGTAATCCCTTGACGGTATCGTGATACAGCGGTTATAGGCAATTTGCATGGTTTTTTTCGGCACCCTTATTCCCCGCCATTGCCAGCCTGCAGGTGACAAGGAATGACCAAAGATTTGAACGACCCCAAAAAGGATTATACCGAAGTTGTTGAAAGACAGTTTAGAGAACTAAGCAGTCTGGCCGAGATGAATAAGAAGATCCACTCGACCATGAAAATGGAACGGCTTCTCCAGATCATGGTGGAACAGGCGGTCATCGGCGTCAACTTCGAAAGAGGGCTGATCTATCTTGTGGAGGATGATTTTCTTCGCTGTGTGGCCTCCCTTGACCGTATCAAGAAGGAGAAGGGGTTTACGGTTAAAAGCTTGAAAGGCTTTAAAATGGACGAGACGGCCGTTGAGGTATTGGTCGTCCAGTCCGGCAAATCGATCTATGTGAACGACGCCTGGACAGATAAACGGGTAAGCCAAAAACGATTGAAGATCACCGATTCAAAGGAATATTGTGCCGTTCCATTGAAAGGCCGTTCGGGGGTGCTGGGCGTGCTCACCGCAGATAAGGTTTATAGCCGGAATCCAATTGTCCCTGATGAAATCCAAACGCTTGAACTCTTTGCCGGCCATATCAGCCTTGCCATTGAAAATGCCGTTCTTTTTGAGGAAAAGGAGCGATTCGCCGCCTTGCTCGAAAAGAAAATATCTGAAAGAACGCTGGAACTCGCCCAAACCAATGCGCGGTTACAGCTAAAAATGAAAGAGCTGTCCACTCTTTTCGAGATTTCCGGCAGTCTGAACAAAAATATTGGCGTGAATGAAGTCCTTGAGCTTACCCTTTCCCTGGTTAAAGGGCTAGGCCATCCGGTTTGTGCTGTTCACCTGTGGGAGGGGGGCAGTTTCGGAAAGGCGTTTCAGATCGGGCTGGATGATGCCTATCTGAGAATAGAATTTCCCATGTTGGAAAAGAAAATCAAAAAAACAACATTGCAAGAACCCGAGGCATTCCTTTTAGAAGATCTGAAAGATATCTCCAAGTCCTCCCCCCGAAGCGGACCATACTTGAAAAATGACAACCCTTCAAAATTAATTGTGCCTTTGCGATCAAAAGACAAACTCCTCGGCGTGCTGGTGGTTTTCATTTTAAAAGGACATGCTTTCGGGAAAGAGCAAGTAAAATTTTTTTCCGCCTTTGGGCTGCAGGTATCCATGGCCCTTAAGAATGCACTGGCTTTTCAGGAGATCCTCGATCAAAAGAACCGAATGGAGAATTTGTCCCGAAAGCTTGAACAGGAGAATATCTCCCTTCGGGAAAAAATGAGGGTAGAGCAGGAGAAAAAATTTGTGGTTGGTAGAAGTTCTGCCATGAAGACAGTCATGGCGCTTGTGCAGAGGGTTTCTTCCACCGATACAAGTGTCATTATCTATGGCGAAACCGGTACCGGAAAAGAATTGATCGCCAACACGATCCATGAGATGGGCCGTCGCAAGCTGAACCCTCTGATCAAGGTCAATTGCGCTGCCATTCCCGAAGAATTGTTGGAAAGTGAATTGTTTGGACACGAAAAAGGGGCTTTTACAGGTGCACATGACCGAAGGACGGGGATGTTTCAGCTCGCCCAGGGGGGGACCATTTTTCTGGATGAAATCGGCGATATTTCCCTCAAAACGCAGACCAAGCTTCTCCGCGTGCTCCAGGAAAGTGAAATCCAGCCACTCGGATCAACAACATCCATAAAGATGGATGTCAGGGTAATTGCCGCGACGAACAAGGATTTACAAATAAAAATAGAAGAAGGAACCTTCCGTTCCGATCTCTTCTATCGGCTTAACGTGTTTCCCATCACCATGCCTCCCTTGCGGGACAGGCTGGAGGACATTCCCCGATTGGTTGCGTTTTTTATCGACAAATACGCCCACCTAAAAAAAGGAAAAGCCCATATCGATAAGGATGTCATCGGAATCTTTCTGAAATATTCCTGGCCTGGCAATATCAGAGAGCTTGAGAACATCATTGAGCGGCTGATGATTATATCGGGTTCAGGTGATATCACCATCACGGACCTGCCACGGGAGATGGCTGTGGATGCCGCGGACCAGGTCGTTGTCAGACCTCTGAACGAAGCGGTTTTTGATTTTAAGAAAAACCTTGTCAGACAGGCTCTGTCAGAGAGTTCCGGGAAAAATCCAGTGCGGCCGCAATGCTGGGAATGCCCCGATCAAACTTTTCAAGACTGTTGAAACAGCTTGGCATAACCTGAACGCGTAACTATTTTTTTCACGTCTGCTTAAACGGCTTAGGTCCCAGCGATGCTATCAAATTGATAACAACACAAGATGGGCCGTTTTGCATCCGTTTATCGTCTTGCACTGATCTTGGCTGTTGTTTTGGTCTTTTCAATCCGCTGAAATAAAGGGTTTGAAAAAGGTAAAAGGCAAAAAATTATCAGTTTGATAGCGCCATTGTTATCATAATGATAATTCTTATCGAACCGTATTTTAAGTACAGCCATCCTTTGTTTTATCTATTTGTAAAATTTGAACATATTAATATATGCAGTCATTTGGCATTCCAATTGCGATGAAGGCGTTTAACAGCATCTGTTTGCCGGTTGAATTAAAATTCATGCAAGGAGGAAGGCCAAATGAAAGCAAGAAAAGAAATCCTGACGGACTGTACGCTGTGTTACCATAGTTGCGGCATCAGGGTTGCCGTGGAAGACGGAAAGGCGGTTGCGGTAAAAGGGCTGGAATCCCACCCGATCAATAAAGGGGAATTGTGTCCAAAAGGCGAAAGCATTTTAGATACCATTTATCACCCTCAGCGCATCAAATATCCCATGAAAAAAGTAAATGGAAAGTTTGAACGCATTTCATGGGAAACGGCCCTGGATGAGATTTCCCGTAAGCTGTCAGATTTGAAGGAAGAATTCGGGCCCCAAATGATGGGCATGTTTTCCGGTTCGATCGGCGTGGAGAACATGGAGATTGCCGGCTTGACCCAGCGCTTTAAAACCGCTTTCGGTTCGCCCAACTTTTTTTTCCGTGGAGAGCGTATGCTACCGGATGCGCATCAGAACCCGCCAGATCACATTCGGTAAATACCCCACCGAAGAGCTGGATTCAAATCTGTATATCCTCTGGGGGCACAATCCGGATGCATCGGACCTGCCTTTAAAAATGGCCATTGAAAAAACAGGCAAAAAGGCGCCAAAGTGGTGGTCATCGATCCTAAAAAGATCCCCCTGTCCAAGCATGCAGACATGGTTCTTCCCATTCGTCCCGGATCTGACGGTGCCCTGGCCCTGGCGCTGATCCATGTGATCATCAAAGAAGAACTGTATGACCGGGCCTTTATTGACCAGCACACCAAAGGCTTTGAAAAGCTGGTTCCCCACATTGAGCCATATACACCGGAATGGGCCCAGACGATCACCTGGGTGCCGGCGGATCAGATTCGAAAGCTGGCGCGACTGTTTGCCGCCACAAAGGGCGCCGCCATCTACCAGGGAACGTGCACCCAGGATCAGACGGCCAATGGCACCCAGAACAGCCGGGCGTTTTCCATTTTGCAGGTCATTACCGGGAATATCAATGTGCCCGGCGGCTGGGTGATCAGTCCCAGACCCTATTTGGGTAATGTGGGGCTATCCGGAGACGGCGATCCATTGGGCATGGATCAGTATCCGTTGTTCATCGAGTTGTGGGGCCGGAAAAGCCCCTACGGCGTTGTGACCATGGTTCCTGAAAATATCCCGGATCTTTTAAAAAGTTTTATCGTGGTCGGCGGCAATCCCCTGGTCTCCATGCCGGACAGCAATGCTTTCAGGGAAGCATTCAGGAAACTGGATCTATTGGTGGTCCATGATCTGTACATGACGGATACGGCAAAGGAAGCCCATTATGTCCTGCCCGCCTGCTCCAACCTGGAAAAATATGGCGTGGCGTATAATTACAATGTGTGCCACTGCACCCCCTATCTGATGCTGCGCAAAAAGTGCATCGAACCTTACGAAGAGAGCTGGTCCGAGTGGAAATTATTCACGGAGCTGGCAAAACGTCTGGGGCTGGAAGACTATTTCCCCTGGGTATCGGAAGAGGAACTGGTTTCCTTTGAGCTGGGCCAGACCGGGTTTTCCTTTGACTACCTGTTAAACGAAAAACCCGAGGGGGACTATTACCAGCAAAAGTCCTACACGATTCCGGACGGCACCTTTAAGACGCCGTCCAAGAAGATTGAAATATACAGCGATGCCATGCAGCAGGCCGGCGTTGATCCCTTGCCCACCTACCTGGAACCGCTCAAGAGCCCCCAGTCCAAAAAATACAAAGATGCCAAAAAATATCCCCTGATCCTGGGTACGGGCAACCGAAGCTATTATTACACCCATTCCCAGCACCGCAATATTGATGCCTTAAACGAGCAAGACCCACATCCCCTGGCGGAACTGAGCCGCAACACCGCCAAGGATTTCGGGATCCAACAAGGCGATGATGTCAGCGTTTCCACGGACAGGGGCACCGTGTTCATGAAAGCCAGTGTGGTGGACTGCGTGGCCGACGGCATCGTGTTTGTCCCCCATGGCTGGTCCGGGCAGGCCAATGCCAATCTGTTAACAGACGCCCAATGCAGGGAGCCCATCCTGGGATACCCGGATATGAAATCGTTAATGTGTGCGATCAAGCGTGTGGAAATCAGCAGTTAATCAAACCGTCATGCAAGGGCTGCTTAAACGGTTGAAAAGCGCAAGCAAGAAGAATCCTTGCCGCATGCGCCGGTCCCCAAATGGGAGCCCCGGCATTGCCGATCGCACGTCATCTCCGGTGTCCGCGATCGTCGTCCCGCATCGACGACGATCGCGGAGCACGGATATCGGGCGTTTTACGACGCCGCCTGTGATCAGTCGTTCAGCTGAATATCCTTCCTTCCAGCACCCGGTTCATGTTACGCACGGCGCACATCTTACCACACATGGTGCAGCTGTCGGCATGCTCGGGGATCGAGCTTTCGCGATAGCGGCGGGCTTTTTCCGGATCCATGGCCAGGTTCAGCATC
>NZ_BBCC01000246.1 GCF_001311845.1 Desulfosarcina cetonica JCM 12296
GACCTCGGTCCAGGCGTGCAGATCGGTGAAGTCGGCTTCCGGGCCGGAAGGGCCGTCCAGGGATTTGACGTCCGGGGCCAGCTGGATCAGGTAGCCGGAAACGAAGCGCGCGGCCAGGCCCAAATGGCGCAGGATGTTGACCAGCAGCCAGGCCGAATCGCGGCAGGAGCCGCTGCCCCGGCTGAGGGTCTCCTCGGGGCTCTGCACGTTGGGTTCCATACGGATCAGGTAGCTGACATCCTGGTTCAGCCGTCGGTTCAGGTCCACCAGAAAGTCGATGGTCTGCCGCGGTTTTCGATCGATGCTTTCCATATAAGCGGCGAGTTTCTCGCCGGCCGGCTCCTTTTTCAGGTACGGCCTCAGATCGGCTTTAAGCTTCCGCTCGTAAGTAAAGGGGAATTGGTCGGCATCGGGTTCGAGGAAGAAGTCAAAGGGATTGATGATGATCATCTCGGCCACGAGGTCGATCTCGACGACGAATTCGTCGGTTGGTTCGGGAAAGACCAGGCGGCCCAGGTAGTTGCTGAAAGGGTCCTGCTGCCAGTTGATAAAATGCGTTTTCGGGGTCACCTTCATGGCGTAGCTCAGAATCGGCGTGCGACAGTGGGGCGCCGGCCGCAGCCGCACAATCTGGGGGGAGAGGGAAACGCGGCGATCGTAGCGATAGGTCGTCTTGTGATTCAGGGCAACGTGGATTCCCAAGGGTAGTCCTTTCAGTGAATCGTGAGATAATGATTTGGGTCGTTACTTCAGTTTGTTTTGGCGGACTGAGGAAAAAATGTCAAATGCCAAAGTCCGAATGCCAAATGAAGGATGAATGCCGATTTTATTCGATCGGTAGAATGCCTTTTATTGCTCCTGGGCGCAGGATTCGGTCGTGGGTTCGATATTGAAAAAAGTGGTGCCGATGACCATATCCACCTGATTCAGACGGGTCTGCAGACCGTCCAGGTACTCGTGCATGCCCTGCCCGATCACCTCGTCGATATCCGTATAGGCCAGATCCGCTTCGAGACGGCCCAACTGCTTCTCGGCGGGATTTTGGGGCAGGCCCGGCATCGATCCGTTGATGCGGTGCAGGCAGGCCTTGGCCTTGCTGACACAGTGGCGGATCGAACGGGGAAAGTTGTCGTCAAAAATGAGAAAATCAGCCACGTTGCGGGGTGTGGCGTGATGATAGCGCTTGCGAAACATCTCCAGCGCACTGGCCGATTTGAGCACGGCGCTCCACTGGATGTTGTCGAAGGGGGTGTTGATCAGATCGGCGCGGGGCAACAGCATGAAGTACTTGACATCCAGAATGCGCGAGGTCTTGTCGGCCCGTTCGAGCATCATGCCGATGCGGGCGAAATTCCAGGCTTCGCCATGACTCATGGAGCAGTCCATCAGGCCGGTGAAGAGATGACTGCGCATCTGGATAATCTTGAAGAAGCGCTGGGGATCGGCCAGGGCCATATCCGGACTGCACTTGTCGGCCAGTTCCAGGTAGAAATTGTTCAGGTGCTCCCACATGTCTGAGGAGATAATCTCCCGGATGGAGCGCGCGTTTTCACGTGCTGCCGCCACGCAGGTGAGAATGGCGTTGGGATACTTACGGTCGAAAGTGAGAAAGTGCATTACCTGTTTCTTCTCATAATCGGGATAGTGCTTCTCGAAAATGGCCTGATCACCGGTGATCATCACCAGTGGCTCCCAGTGATTACCCTTTTCCAACGGCATATCCAGGAGCAGGTTGAGATTGACGCTGATGAAACGGGCCACGTTCTCGGCCCGTTCGATGTATCGACACATCCAGTAGATTGAATTGGCGACGCGACTTAACATTGTCCCCTACCTCCTTTAATTTTCCCTGTAGCGAAGAGAAAATGAATTGCTTTATGTCTATGATGCTCCCGGGATTGGCTGGCCGGGGAAATGCCAAATGTCAAAATCCAAATGCCAAATGAAGGATGGTATCGATCTAATCGGCAGAATACCTTCAATTGACATTTGTGCTTTGTCATTTGACATTTTTTCTAAAGCACCCAGGTGTCTTTACTCCCCCCGCCCTGTGACGAGTTCACCACCAGCGATCCCTTGGGCAGGGCCACGCGGGTCAACCCACCAGGCTGCACGTAGATCTCCTTGCCGAAAAGCACATAGGGTCTCAAGTCCACGTGGCGTCCCTCGATGCGGTCGCCCACGATGGTGGGTACCCGGGAGAGCGAGATGGTGGGCTGGGCCATGTAATTGCGCGGTTCGGCCTTGATCTTCTCGGCAAAATCGGCGCGATCTTCGGCCGTGGCATGGGGGCCCACGAGCATGCCATATCCGCCGGATTCATTGGCCGCCTTGACCACCAGTTGGTCCAGGTGGTCGAGCACATAGGCGCGGTCGTCGTCGTTGCGACAGATATAGGTGGGTACGTTGGGTAAAATGGCATCCTCGCCGGTGTAGTATTTGATGATCTGCGGCACGTAGGCATAGATCACCTTGTCGTCGGCAATGCCCGTGCCCGGCGCGTTGGCCAGGGCCAGATTGCCGGACTGGTAAGCGCCGATCAGTCCCTTGACACCCAAAAGGGAGTCGGGCCGGAACACTTCGGGATCGATGAAGTCGTCGTCGATCCGCCGGTAGAGTACATCCACCCGCTTGAGCCCCTTGGTGGTGAGCATGTGCACGCACCCGTCGTGGACCACCAGATCCTGGCCTTCCACCAGCTCCACCCCCATCTGCTGGGAGAGAAACGAATGCTCGAAGTAGGCGCTGTTGTAAATTCCCGGGGTGAGTACGCCGATGGTCGGTGATGGGATATGCTCCGGAACCAGGTATTCCAACATTTCCAGTAGCTTGGACGGGTAGGCGTCCACCGGCCGAACCTGGCTGGCCTCGAATACCTGGGGAAAGGTGCGTTTGAGCACCTGTCGGTTTTCGAGTACATAGGAGACCCCCGAGGGGCAGCGCAGATTGTCTTCCAACACGTAGAACCGACCGTCGCGGTCGCGTACCAGGTCCGTGCCGGTCACGTGGCACCAGATGCCCCGGGGTGGGGTGAATCCCTCGCAAGCCTTGCGATAGGTGCGGCTGGTCATGATCAGGTCTTCGGGGATGATTCCGTCCTTGATAATTTTCTTGGCGTTGTAGATGTCCTGGATGAATTCGTTGAGGGCGAAGATGCGCTGCTTGAGCCCGCTTTCGATCTGCTGCCAGTCTTCAGCCGAAACGATCCGCGGAATGATATCAAAGGGCCAGATCTTCTCGGTGCCTTCCTCGCGGCCGTAGACGTTGAAGGTGATGCCCATTTTCAGCAGCAAGGCCTCGGCCGCCTTTTGGCGCAGGGCCAGGTCCCCCTCCGGCAGCGACTCGATCATGTCCACCAAGAGTCGGGCGCCGGGCCTGGGCTGCCCCTCGGCATCGATCAATTCATCGTAGAAATCCTCCGGGTCGTAGCTTGAAAATGTTTTCATCCGACCGTCCTCCTCCCTGTTATCCTTTTCATTGGCCTGCCAAGCCGTTTAAAATCTGTTTGGATCCATTATGACGGATTCAGCATCCCTTGGGTTCTAATAAAGTCGACAATCTCGTCGACCCCCTGCCCGGTGTTCATATTGGTGAAGGCAAAGGGTTTGTCCCCACGCATGCGCCGGGTGTCGCTTTCCATGACCTCGAGCGAGGCCCCCACCAGGGGGGCCAGGTCGATTTTGTTGATTACTAGAAGATCCGAGCGGGTGATCCCCGGTCCGCCCTTGCGGGGAATCTTGTCGCCCGCGGCCACGTCGATCACGTAGATGAAAAGATCGGCCAGCTCGGGACTGAAGGTGGCACTGAGGTTGTCGCCGCCGCTTTCGACGAAGATGCAGTCCAAGCCGGGAAAACGCTCGGTCAAATCGGCCACGGCGGTCAGGTTCATGGAGGCATCCTCGCGAATGGCCGTGTGCGGGCAGCCGCCGGTTTCGACGCCTAGGATGCGGCCTTCCGCAAGGGCCTGGTGGCGAATGAGAAATTCGGCATCCTCGCGGGTGTAGATGTCGTTGGTCACCACGGCGATGTTGTAGGCATCGCGCATGGCCAGGCACAGATTCAGCAGAAGCGCGGTTTTGCCCGAGCCCACCGGACCGCCGATGCCGACGCGTAAGGGGGCGGATTGGGTTGTCATATCGTCCTCGCTCACGACCGGTAGAGTCGCGTGTATTGGTTCTCATGGCCGCTGCTGGCAATGGCCAGGGCCGGGCTGGATGCCCCCACGGCATCGTCCTTGAGGGACAGCCCGCGGGATACGGCCGCCGCTACCGCCGGATCCAATTCAAGCAGCAGGCGGTGGCCCGCAGTCTGCCCCAGGGGAATGATTTTGATGCCGGCCAGGACCTGATTTTCCAGCCAGGACCAGAGGTAGCCCGTTGCCGCCGTTACCCGGTCGATTCCCCAATGGGCCGCCGCCAGGGCGAATCCGGCCAACTGGGACCTTTCCGCCAGCGCCAGCATCGCTGGGGACAGAGGCACGCCCAGTCCTTCCAGCAGCCGGGCCATGGCGCGGCCGCGGTTGTGTTCTTCCAAGCGCAGCTCACGGGTTTCGCGAAAGGCCACCAGAAGGTCGCACCAGGCCGCCAGGGCGATTTCATCACCCGCCCGCCCGGCCGCCAGCATGCGATCCAGGAGCGGGATGTCCACCCCGCTCAGGTTGTGGGTCATCAGATCCAAAAGCCAGTCTGCCAGGTCGGTGGCATCGGTGACCCAACCCTGATCAACAGCCCACTCCAGCCCCTGGGAATAGGCGAAGGCCCCGGTGGGCAGGGACGGGCTCACCAGGTGCATCAGGCGCAGCAGATGGGGATGGTATTCAGCCATGATGATGGTGTCCTCCCCCGTAGGCCCCGGCTTCGGGATCGAAGGGGGCCTGATCATGACTGACCGTCAGTCCCAGCCCCCGGATCATCTCGTCCAGCACGGGATCGAAGCGGTAACGGATACGGCCGCTGGTGATTTCGATCGGCGTATGCCGGTTGCCCAAATGGTAGCAGGCGCGTGCCATGGTCAGGGGGTCATGGCCGGTCACGCTGGAGAGGGCTTCATCGGCGGCACGAATGCGGACCACGTCACCGTTGTCCGAGGCCAAAAGGTCGCCGTCATGCAGGACGGTGCCGCGCGGCAGGAACAGTCCCGCCTCGCTGCCATCGTCCAGGACCACCCGCAGGCGGCTGCGGGTGCGTTCTTCCCAGGGCAGCGTCAGGGTGGCGGTTGCTTCCCGGGATGTTTTCAGTCTATCGGTCAGGTGGATCATCGCCAATGCCTCGTGGCAGCCTCCACAGGGTAGCCGCATCTGGCTTTCGGTCTTGCGGTTACCCGGGCGGCCATTAAAACAGAAAGTACCGCTGGGCCATGGGCAGCACCGTGGCCGGCTCGCAGGTGAGCAGCTCGCCGTCGGCCCGTACCGTGTAGGTCTGGGGATCGACCTCGATGACCGGCAGGTAATCGTTGCCGCGCATATCCTTTTTGCCGATGCCCCGGCAGCCCTTGACCACGCCGATGCACGATTTGAGGCCGATGGCTTCGGCCAGGCCGGCCTCCGCCGCCGCCCGGGAGAGAAAGGTCAGCGTGGTGGCCGCCATCGCGCCGCCAAAGGCGCCGAACATGGGACGATAGTGCACCGGTTGGGGCGAGGGGATCGAGGCGTTGGGATCGCCCATGGGCGCGGCGGCGATCATGCCGCCCTTGATCACCAGGCTCGGCTTGACCCCGAAAAGGGCCGGTTTCCACAGCACCAGGTCGGCCAGCTTGCCCACCTCCACGGAGCCCACCTCATGGGCGATGCCGTGGGTGATGGCCGGATTGATCGTGTACTTGGCCACATACCGCTTGACTCGCTGGTTGTCGCGGGTGGCCGTATCGCCGGGCAGGCTGCCGCGCTGGACCTTCATCTTGTGGGCCGTCTGCCAGGTGCGGATGATCACCTCGCCCACGCGGCCCATGGCCTGGGAGTCCGAGGCGATCATCGAGAAGGCGCCCAGGTCGTGCAGAATATCCTCGGCGGCGATGGTCTCCCGGCGGATGCGCGACTCGGCGAAGGCCACGTCCTCGGCAATGCGCGGGTCGAGGTGGTGGCAGACCATGAGCATGTCCAGGTGCTCGTCCACGGTGTTGACCGTAAAGGGGCGCGTGGGGTTGGTGGAGGAGGGCAGCACGTTGGCCAGGCCGCAGGCGCGGATGATGTCGGGCGCGTGGCCGCCCCCGGCCCCTTCGGTATGGTAGGTGTGAATGGTGCGGTCCTTGAACGCGGCCAGGGTGTGCTCCACGAAACCCGATTCGTTGAGCGTGTCGGTGTGGATGGCCACCTGGACGTCCATGGCGTCGGCCACGCCCAGGCAGGTATCGATGGCCGCCGGGGTGGTGCCCCAGTCCTCGTGCAGCTTGAGGCCCATGGCGCCGGCACGGACCTGTTCTTCCAAACTTAAAGGCAGGCTGGCGTTGCCCTTGCCCATGAAGCCGAGGTTCATGGGCAGGCCGTCGGCCGCCTGAAGCATGCGCTCAAGGTTCCAGGCGCCGGGGGTGCAGGTGGTGGCGTTGGTGCCGGTGGCCGGTCCGGTACCGCCGCCGAGCATGGTGGTGATGCCGCTGTAAAGGGCCTCGTCCACCTGCTGGGGACAGATGAAATGGATGTGGGCGTCGATGCCGCCGGCGGTGAGGATGGACTTCTCACCGGCAATGGCTTCCGTGCCGGGACCGATGACGATGTCAACGCCCGGCTGCACATCGGGATTGCCGGCCTTGCCGATGCCGCTGATGCGGCCGTCCTTGATGCCGATATCGGCCTTGACGATGCCCCAGTGGTCGAGGATCAGGCGTTGGTAATGACCACGTCCACGGCATCGCTACCGCCGGCCTGGCTCTGGCCCATGCCGTCGCGGATCACCTTGCCGCCGCCGAACTTGACTTCGTCGCCGTAAACGGTGCGGTCTTCCTCCACCTCGATCCACAGTTCGGTATCGGCCAGGCGCACGCGGTCGCCGGTGGTGGGGCCGAACATCTCCGCATAGGCCTTGCGGGTCATGGTTTTCATGATGGCACCTCCAGATCGCCCATCACCCGGCCGTTGAAGCCGAACACCCGCCGCCTGCCGGCATAGGCCACCAGGATGACCTCGCGCCTCTGTCCCGGCTCGAAGCGCACGGCGGTGCCGGCGGGGATGTCCAGGCGGAAGCCGCGGGCCTTCTCACGGTCGAAGGAAAGCGCGGGGTTGGTCTCGTAAAAGTGGTAGTGGGAACCGACCTGGATGGGGCGGTCGCCGGTGTTGACAACGGTGATGGCGACGGTCGGCCGGTCGGCATTGATGGTGATGTCTCCTTTAAGCGGGATGATCTCTCCGGGTATCATTATCTTTAAAGTCCTCCGTGCCGCCTAAGCGTTGCGGTTGTCTATCCAAGGGGGTTCCGTATTTTCGCGGTCACGGCCCGTTCTTACAGGGTTCGCCATAACCGTGACGGTTGTCGGAGCGGGCCATGCCCGTGATCCTAATCAGACGATCGGGTGGTGCACCGTCACCAGCTTGGTGCCGTCGGGAAAGGTGGCTTCCACCTGCACCTCGTCGATCATCTCGGCAACCCCCTCCATGACATCCTGGCGAGCCAGCAGGGTGCGGCCGTGGGCCATGAGATCGGCCACCGTGCGGCCGTCGCGGGCCCCTTCCATGATGGCCGCGCTGATCAGGGCCACCGCTTCCGGGTAGTTGAGCTTCAGACCGCGCGCCATGCGCCGTTCGGCCAAAAGGGCGGCGGTGAAGATCAAGAGTTTGTCCTTCTCCCTAGGCGTCAGCTCCATTGTTCGTCCTTTCTGATGGTTTGGATGGGCACGTATCCCCGCGGTCGGCCGTGGAACGTCCACAGGCGCATGAAGATCGTCGAGTGCAGCGATGGCTGGGTCTCATCGACGGTGAAGACGTAAACCAGGGAGGGTTGGACCGGAGGCTTTGCCGCCGGTTTGTTGGATTGCTGCTGATTCATTTTTCGGGTTCTCCATTTTATCGTAGAGGGCCATCGCAAAAGGCACCGGCCGTGAATCAGGTGGCCCAGATGCGCGGCACGCACGCCTCACGGTCGCAACACAACGGTCGCCACCACGCCCACAAGGACTGAAAGATGGCCTTGGCCCGGCTCGAGCAATGGCCGAGGGTACGGACCACCAAAAGGTCGTCCACCACGCTGGCACCGGTCAGAACGTCGCTTTTTTCGCGGGCCAGGCATTCGTGCAGCGCTGGCAGCAGGTCCGCCGAGACGCCGCTG
>NZ_BBCC01000247.1 GCF_001311845.1 Desulfosarcina cetonica JCM 12296
TCAACAGGAAGTACGGCGGGTGGCGGGCTGGCAGGGGTGGCAACGGGTGGTGGCGCATCCGGTTCGACCGGCGCCGTCGGTATCGGGATGTTGGGTTCGTCCTTCCACTGGGCATAAAAAAAAATAGGCCCAGCTGACGATCAGGATTCCCGTCAGGGCAATCAACACCGGCCGCTTGGCACGGCGCCTGGAGGCCACGGGCTCCGTCATGCCGCGCAGACAGGTCTTCAGCTGGGCTGCCAACGCTTGGCCGGTCTCAAAGCGATCCACCGGATTTTTTTCGATCGCCTTCATGATCAGGGCCGATATGTTTTGGGGAATGGATGCGGACAGACTGCAAGGTTCCTGGGGGGTGGTGGAAACGATATTGGCCAACACACTGGCCAGCGTGGCGCCTTCCTGGCCAAAGGGTCTGCGGCCGACGATCATTTCATAAAGCATCACGCCCACGGAAAAAATATCCGAGCGCCGGTCCACCGGTTTTCCCAGCGCCTGTTCGGGAGACATGTAGGCCGGCGTTCCGAGAATCATGCCGGCCTGGGTCTGAAGGGTCATGGAGGCATCTTCGATGCGGGCAATGCCGAAATCGGTGATGTGAAGCGTTCCGTCCTGGGCCACGATGATGTTGCTGGGCTTGATATCCCGGTGAATCACGCCTTGGCGGTGGGCATAATCCAGGGTTTCGGCGATCTGGACGCCATAGCGCAGGGCGTCCTCGATGCCAAGGCCGCCATGGTGGATCAGGTCCGAAAGGGGAACGCCCTCAAGGTACTCCATGGCAATGTAAAGGCTCCCGCCGTCGTTTTCCACATCATAAATCGTTACGATTCCCGGATGGGAAAGGCGGCCGATGGCTTTGGCCTCCTTGAGGAACCGCTTGGCGAAATCTTGCCCGGCCGACGGATCCTGGCGGAGGACCTTGACCGCCACCAACCGGTCGATCATGGGGTCGCGGGCCTGGTAGACCACACCCATCGAGCCCCGCCCGACCTCCCTGAGAATTTCGTAACGACCAAGATTCATTCAACACACTGCTGGAACTTGAATTCAACGCGTCGATCGATCTCATCGGTGATGTCATCGGCCCCGCTGCCCACGATATTCTGCCGGAACCCGCGGCCGACCGTATCGGCTTTTTGGACGACGCCAGGCGCGTATGCACGCATCTTGTTCAGGATCCATTGGGCGCGTTCCAAGGAAAGGGCATCGTTGAAGGCCTCTGTTCCGCTCCGGCTGCAATGGCCGACAATCGAAATCCGGCAGGATGGCACGCTATCCACGAGCTTGGCGATCTCTTTGATGTAGATGGTGTAAAGGCGGGTTTTGCTTTCAACCGGCGACGATGAAAGCGGGTTGAAGGTGATCTTGGTGGCCAATTCTCCGGTTTCGGCGATGCTGGCCCGAATGAGTTTGCCGTAAGCGGCGGCGGCCTCGTTCCACTGCTTCTGCTTGAGATAATTGGTGAACAAGCCGTTCAAGGTCTCCAGCGGGACCTTTTGCTGAACGCCCGCCGCCTGGTTGTAATACACAAGGGATTTGTCATACTCCTTCTGCTCGTAGAGTTGATCGCCCTTGACCTGCATGGATTTCACCGTCAGGGTGTCGTGGTAGCCTTTCTCGACGGTTTCATCGGAGCCTTTTCTCACCGAGGCGGTCAGTTGCGCGTAGTTGTCTCCCTTCAGATAAACCGGGCTGTCCTTGTAGATATCCATCGGCGTGGTATCGAAATTCTTCACATGCACGGATGCCGAGGCAATGACCCTGCCGGAGCCTTTCTCAAATACCGCCCCATAGACCTTGTAGCGGCGCGGGTGATCGGCCTGGCCGGGTTCGAGGGTGACCATGCCGTTCAGTACGTACCCGGCCACTTCGAGAACGTCCGGCTCCATCACGCCCGTGATCTCGAAGCGTTCTTTGATCTCTGCGGCCATGATCTTGACGATTCGATCGTTGGCCTTGACCGGATAGCCCGACTCCATGTCGATAAAGGGGTCGACCGCGATTTTTTTAATCTCCTTTCTGCCGGTCACCAGATTGATGGCCACCTTGTTGATCGATCCGGCGACTTCCGAATTTTCCAGTTGCGCGCCCAGATTGTCCGCCAGCAGCTTGATTCCCGCCTCGAATTCCATGGCTTCATCCGGAATCGGCGGAACCGCGACGCCCCTGCAGGCCGCGAAAAACGCCAACGCAAAAAGGATCATCAATCCGCTCAGGCACTTGAACCCGGTGCTCATCATAGGACCTCCTCTTGTGATACAGAAGATGGTGAAAGGCTTACTGATTTCTATAATCAACGGGAAATCAAGTCAATGCTGACGGATTCGTAAAAAGCCCGATATCGGCGTTACGCGTATCCTTCGTCACTGCGACGTACGCTAAGTACGCTCCTACGGCACCCGCGATAGCGGTATTCCTCAGGATTCGCAAGCCTTGATCTCGGGCTTTTTACGAATCCGTCGGGGATGCGACTTTTTACGAGTCCATCACAATACTCGGATTCTCAAAGGGGTTTCTGGAATGATTTTACCACAAAAGGCGATACTTGTGGTTTTTTGGAGGCCAAGGCATCGGATTCCTGACGGATGAACCGGGATGCTCATCCGTCAGCCGTTGGGTTGCCATGGGACGGTGGGGTCCGATGGGCTTTGGGGGATGAAGGAGGGATGACGCAAAGATCACTCGTGCCGGCAAAAGACCGGCATCGCTTTCAAAGCGCCCATCTACTTTTCGTGATAAATCGCCGCGCCCATTTCGGACAGGGCAAAGTTGTAGAACACATGATGCCCGTCATAGTCCAGCACGCGCAGGTCATCGGTCTGCTTCAGGTCACCCATGATCGTTTTGAATTGAAGACCATACTTCTCCTTCACCAGGTCTTCGGGCACTTCATGGGCGATGAATTTCTTGATCCCCTTCTGCGCCAGCTTGTCGACCAGCATCGGATTGTTGAGTTCACCATACGTGGTCAGAATCAGAATCGGACCGGTTCCTGTAAAGAAGATTCCAGCTTTCATCACACACCTCCTTGGTTTAGGGTTTCGTCTTATGCCGAAGCCGGCCAACGCCCAGCTTGTCAACCGACCAATCAGCCAAGATCGGCATACCGGTAACCGCCCCGCGCCCTGGTAGTGTTCATGGCCATGCCGCAGCCTTGCCATCGGCTGCCGACGGGGACAGGTTTCCCCTTGCATGATGAGAAAAGCGGATGAAGTAGAACGGGTCTTATTTCATTTCTGCAAAGTCAGGAGTTGATCATTCGCGTGTCGGTCGCACAACGCTTGTACGGGCAAACAGAAAAGTGCACGGCAGGAAGGAAATGGTCACGGTTGCATGGTTATACTTTCAGTGTAATCTAACTTTGGCGAATGTCAATAGGCAGGTTTTCCCTGTTGCGCCACGGCACCGGCCCGTATTCGGATGCCTCGGTACCGTGACGCAAACGGCTGGGTGGCCAGGGATTTCATGAAATCTTTCGAGCCATTTTTTTTGACAAAATCACGCCCGGTTCAGTCCCTCCGCAATCCGATCCAGGACCGCCTGTTTTTCTTCGGGGAATTTATAGCCCTCATAGCTGTGGGAAAAGAGCAGGCGACCCTGGGGATCGCGCCAATAGTTGCCGGCATGGTCGAAGCAGACCCGGCCGGTGACCGCCAGCGTCTCCATGGTCAGCCGCAGCTCCTCGAGCTGTTCGGTGGCGCCCAGCATCTCGAACCGGCCAGCGGCCAGCGCCTCCGCCATGGGAGTTCCCTCCCAGGGACGAAAGGGCCGTGAGCGAATGTAGTGCGGATCGATTTCATTAAGGACGCGGGCCGTATTCGTGGCATGCGCCCGCCACAGGGCTTTGCCGCCCAGGCCGGGCATCCAGTATTCCGAAAGCTGAAAGCCCGCCGCCTTTGCCTTGCGGCCGCCCAGGATGTGAATCTCGGCGGTGGCACCCTTGCGGATCATTTCCAGCACCGCGTCGTCGCCACTCTCCAGCCCCAGATGCACCCGGTCCAGTCCGGCCTGGCGAATGGCGGTGAGTTCGTCCAGGGATTTCTGTTTGATGGTCTTGGAGCGGGCGTAGGAAGTGATCCGGACAATGGACGGAAAGGTCTGACGCAGGTAAGTCAGGACCTCAACCAGTTGATCGGTTTTCATGATCAGGCTGTTGGCGTCCTGGATGAATGCGGTTTTGCCGCCGGACAACAGCCAGTGATAAAACATGGCGAAGCGGATGATAGTTCAGGCCGGGGTGCTTGCCGATGAGGCGGATCGCCCCCTGGTGCAACCCCTCGTCGGCAAGCGCCATGAGATCGTCGCGCAGGGCGGCCATGGCGTCGATGTCGCGTTTGATCTCGTCCACCGGACGCAGTTGGAAAGTCTCGGTTTTGTACATGCCGCAAAAGCCGCAGCGGTTCCATGGGCAATTGCGCGTCAGGCGCACCAACAGGGAGTTGCTGCCGCCTTCACTGGGCGGCCGGTAAACGCCGGTCTCGAATGCATATTTTTCAGGAATTGGGGTCATCAGGGTTCCTTTCAGCGGTTGTTGATGGCCTTAAAGGGACAATGGCCAAACGCCGCTGATGATCCCATAAATCCGGTGGGGTTGTCCACCATGGTTATCGGACCGTTTCGATACGGTTACTCAATGGATGGATTGAATGTAATTCATCTGCCTAAAGCCAAGGGCCCCAACCGACTCCCTGATGCCGGCTATTGATGGGATGCCATGTATTCGGTAGCTGCTTGAGCTAAAATGCCGGAACGCGTTTCACCATGTTTTTTAGCGAAATAATCCAATGAATTTAATAATCTTTCCGGCATGGTGATATTGACCCTTTTTGACTTTAGGGACAATTTGCTCAAATCCACCTCAACGATAGCCAGATGCCGTTTTTAAAATCAGGGTTGTCTTTATGTTTTTCAATATTTGTAGGAACTGGGATGGGCTCCGAGTCAATCAAAATACCTTCAATATGGCACTCCGCGGCTTCCTGGGCATTTGCTAAAGCCTCTTCAATTGTATCCCCTGCGGAAAAACAACCCCCTAAATCGGGAAATGTAACGCCATAATCCGAATCTTCATCTTTATGGATTACAACCGGATATTTCATATTCTCACCTCCATTGCCAACCGGCCTGCCGGTAAATATTTCGAAGCGTACCGACAGGAAGATCTTTCTTCGGGTGGGGAACAGTAATTTTGCCCGGTTTTTCAGGATGCTTAAATTGGTGATGGTCTCCTTTTGTATGATGGAGAATCCACCCGTCCTTCTTTAACCGTTATATTATTTCCCCACTCTTCATGGTGTGTATTATACACATATAGTGGCTGATTGTCAATAATGCGATGATCTTCCAATGATTATTGTATCGCTACTATCTTTAGGTCCAACGGCCAAGGTAACGGGCAGTGGCAAGTGCAGCTTGCCGAATGTCCACGTTGACTGGCCGCCGGGTTATGCGGTAGGGAACTACATTGAGCAGGCTGAAAGAATAAAGAGGGCAGATTTTCCCTTCGCGCGTTTTGTTAATGGGTCAGGGGCAAACTTGACCCATTTTTTAGATTAGAATCACATGAAAACATCACCACTTTCAGTATAGGCGCGTTCTTTTCCACCAAAATGGAGATGATCGCCCTTACCGGTCTCATTTGTTTATAATGGTGATATAGTACTTTTTTATTTAGCTATTTAATGTCCCGATCTCCCTTTCATGCTGCTGAACAAATATCTCCGCTTCAAGGCCAAATTTGGATAGACCGTTATCTCCTCGATTGAACTTGTGCCCCTTTAAAAACGCCGCTGCCGGTGTCACGGTAAACCGACGTTTCATCGTTCAGCACCACGTTGAGCAGAGCCGGCTTGCCGGCAGCGAAAGCACGTTCCAACGCCGGCCGAATTTGCTCCGGTTGCTCCACAAGTTCTCCGTGACAACCCATTCCCTGAGCGATAATATCGTATCGCGTGCCGGAGGACAGTTCGGCAGCGATGGGCTTGCCAGTCCAGACATCTATATGCTTTTCCATGCCCCAGGAGCCATTGTTACCTACGATGGTCACCACATTGATGCCATAGCGGCTCATTGTTTCCAGCTCCATGCCATTGAAACCAAAGGCGCCGTCTCCGCTGAGCAAAACCACGCGGCTTTCCGGGTGAGCCAGTTTGGCGGCGATGGCAAATCCGGGACCGACGCCCAGGCAACCCATGAGACCGGGGTCCAGCCAGTGACCCGGTTTGTATATCTTGAGCACCCGGGCCGCAAAATTGACGAAGAATCCGCCATCGCCAATAACGATATCCTCCGGGCTCAAGAAATGCCGAAGCTCACCGATGACCCGCAAGGGATGGATAGGAACCGCTTCCGATCTCATCCACTTCTCATCCTTGGCTTCGCCTTCCGCCTGTGCTTCCCGCAGGAGATCCAGCCAATCGGAGTCAGGGCGTTTCCTTCCATCGACGGCGGCGATAAGCTGGGTGAGCACGGCTTTGGGATCGCCAATAATACCGATATCGCGCCCCGGTTACGGCCGATTTCCGAAGAATCGATATTGACATGAATGATCTTGGCGTCGGCGGATAGTGTGGGAGGGCGCCCGTAATTCAGGCGAAAGTCCAGTTCAGTCCCGATGAGCAGGATGACATCGGCTTCCCTGAAGGCCTGGCGCCGTGAATAGGAGAACGCCATCGGATGATCCGAGGGCACACAGCCGCGCCCCAAGCCGTTTAGAAATACCGGGGCGTTGACGGCGGTTACAAATTCCTGCAACGCTTCGCTGGCCTGGGACCAGTAAACGCCTCCTCCGGCCATCACGACGGGCTTATGTGCCTTCAACATAAGTTCCGCCGCTTGTTGTACATAATCCGGGTCGCCATAAGCCCTGGATTCTGTGCGATAGTTTGTCGGAAAGAGGTCCTTCGATTCCTCCACCCGCCCGAAGGCTACCGATATCGGTGTTTCGAGGTATGCCGGCCCAGGTTTTCCTGCCAGTACGTTTCGAAAAGCCATGCTGAGGTATTCCGGAATACGTTCGGTGCGATGGCAAATGCGGGACCATTTGGTTATGGGCCGCAGCAAATCGATGTAATCCCTGTCGATTTCATGCAGGTCACCAAGGTCGAAGGCGGCGGGATGGCTCCGGCCGCGACCGATGTACACCACCGGACTCTGGCATAGGTAGGCATTGGCAATCCCCGTGTAGGCATTGGTGAAAGACGGTCCGGAGGCAAACATGGCAACGCCGGCTTTCCGGTAACCCGGGACCAACCATCGGCGGCGGTGGCGGCACCCTGCTCGCTACGAAAGCTGATGATCTGGATGCCCTCGGCCTCACAACCCTCGTAAAAGGGTGCCAACCCAAACTCGCAGAGCGTGAAGACATACTTCACGCCTTCCGCCTTTAGCGCCTTGGCGGCCAAATGCCCACCGCTGAGCTTCGTCATGTACCCTCCTCCGTTAGTTTGAAATGATTGAAATTCCACTTATTTGGTACATCACAGGGATGTAACTGTCAAGTTTCTCCCAGCTACAGGTTGCATTGGGCACCGTTGAGGATCTCTCTCCCTTTGGCCTTGAAGGTCAGTAGCGATTTCACTTTCTCAAGAAATGCCTTGCTTCCAACGGCGATGCCATCCGTCCACTCACCTTGACGGTTCCGATTTGAGACAAACCAGTTTAATTCCAGAAAGGACGGCTTCACATCCCCTAAGATCCGTGCATAATCGGTAGGTATTTCGCCAGGCGTGGATCACCCGTCAGGTACAGAAAATTATTAAGTTTTCCCACTATAGTAATCTGTAATAATTCCTAATGGTTCAGCCGGGAGTCAATTCAGTGACCCTGAAATATTTTGGTATACCAGGCATGATAGAGTATTTTTTTTCGATAGGTTTATAGCCTTCGGCTTTAATAACGAGCTTGTAATCCCCGGCAGGCAATCCAAAGAAAGAAAAACAATTATTAAGGCACCCATCTTTACGTACAACAAGGTGACCAAAGCCATAATCGATCTCTGCCCCTGTGGTGGGTGTCAGAGTCCGATAGATGCCGTCACCCTTCAATGTAATGGACTGAATATGAATTTTCGTATCGATGGATCGGTATCTATAATCCGGTCTCCCGGCAAACTTATCTTCAGGTTTGAGTGCGGTGGTTAAACATCCGTGAATCACGCCATCAGGTCTAAAAACGAAGTCCAGCGCTTTGGTTTTATTGCTCTCTATGGACACAGGGATATATTTTTCCGTGGTCTTTG
>NZ_BBCC01000248.1 GCF_001311845.1 Desulfosarcina cetonica JCM 12296
TCGGCGGCCGCATCCACCAGGATCACGGGAATGCCCAACTCCCCCAGTTTGTTGGTCGCCGCCACGCCCGCCGGGGTGGCGCCCACCACCATGGCGCTGTACAGGCGGTTCTTGAGGCTTTTCATGCAAAGACTCCGATCTGACCGGCCGCTTTCCTGGCGCGGGCTTTCAGGGTGGAACGGCCGTACTCCCATCCTTTCTCAAAGGCCTTCAAATTCTTCTCCTCGGTGCCCTTGGGAACCGAGGCGAGCACCGTCTCCCGGGCCGACTCCAGGCCGACGGCTCCGGTAATGGCGGTAATAAAACCGACCATGATGATATTGGCGATCATTTTGAGGCCCATCTCCTCGGCGAAGCGCGTACTGGGAATGCTGAATCCGCCGGCTCCGGGCACAGGTTGCACCAGATCCGGATCCACGATCAGAATGCCTTCCGGGTTGAGCCGCTCCCTGTACTTGTCGTACCCGGCCTGGGACATGGCCACCAGGATGTCGGGATGCTGGATGTAGGGATAGTGAATCGGGCCATCGGCGATGGTGACCTGGGCACTGCAGGCCCCGCCCCGCGATTCGGGGCCGTAGGACTGCACCAGGGTCGATTCCAGCCCGTCGCCAATGGCCGCCGCCTTGCCCAGGATGCGGCCGGCAAGCACCACGCCCTGGCCGCCAAATCCGGTAATCACGATTTTCTTTTGCATGGTTTCTGCTTCACCCCTTTCCGCCTACAGCCTATCCACCTACATCAACCGACAGGTGCGGTCGTAGTTCTCAATGCAGGTCGGCCGCTCTTTGTCCACGAACTCGCCCAAAATCACGCGTTTGTTGAAATCGATATCCAGGTGGGTGATATCCGGATGATTGGCGATGATCGTGCGCTCCTGGTACATGCGCAAGGTATCCATGGCCTTTTCGCGGTTGCGGCGGCCGTAGTTGATCGGGCACGGCCCCAGTACCTCGATAAAGGAAAACCCCGGCTTGAGAACGGCCTTTTCAATGGACTGGGTCAACTCGCGGGTATGCAGGATGGTCCAGCGGGCCACGAAGGTGCGCCCGCGGCAAAGGCCAACAGCGGCAGGTTGAACGGCGCCTCGGGATTGCCGTTCTGAGTGGTGGTGGTCTTGGCCTGGTGCGGGGTCGTGGCCGCCACCTGGCCGCCGGTCATGCCATAATTCAGGTTGTTCAGACAGATCACGGTCAGGTCCATGTTGCGGCGCGCGGCATGGATGAAATGGTTGCCGCCGATGGCGAACAGGTCGCCGTCGCCGGAAAAGACCACCACGTTGAGTTCCGGGTTGCCCAGTTTGAGCCCGGTGGCAAAGGGAATCGCCCGACCGTGGGTGGTGTGGAACGAATCCAGGTTGACGTATCCGGCGGCGCGTCCCGAGCAGCCGATCCCCGAGACCACGCAGGTCTTGGCCAGGTCGATGCCGCTGGCCGCAAGGCCCCGCAAGGCGGCCGAAAAGGCCGTGCCGATGCCGCAGCCCGGACACCAGATGTGGGGAATGCGATCGGTGCGGATCAGGTGATCCAGCGGGTGCGCGTCATTATCGAGCGCCTGGCTCTCAATGGTTTCTGAATTGGCTGGTTTCATCGTAGATATTCGTTATTATAGTTGATATTCCGAGGATCGTATTTTTCGCGCAACGCCGATATCGGGCAAATTGGGCATTTCTGGGCGGACATCAGGCAATTTCCTCGATTTTGGCCAGTACCGCCTCGGGCGTGATCACCGTGCCGCCGGGGTGCCCCACCAGATGGCAGGGGACCTTGCCGTCGGCGCAGCGCTGCACTTCCAGGTGGACCTGTCCCAGGTTGATCTCCACGGTAATGAATGCCTTGACCCGTCCGGCCAGCTCACGGATCTGCGCCTCGCAAAAGGGCCAGACCGTAATCAGGCGCAGGAGTCCCACCTTCCGGCCGTTGGCGCGGGCCTGGACCATGGCGGCTTGGCTGGTGCGGGCCGAGATGCCATAAGAGATCAGCACGATCTCGGCGTCGTCGAGTCCGTGGCCCTCGGTGCGGATGATGTCCGCGTGGTTGTCCAGGATCTTCTTGTCAGGCGGGTCATCATCTGCGCCTGGGCCTCGACGGCCATGACCGGATACCCCTTCTCATCGTGGGTCAGCCCGGTGACATGCACGTTGTAGCCTTCGCCGGCGGCCGGCATGGGCGCCACGCCGTTCTTGTCCGGCTTGTAGAGCAGGAAGCGATCCTTGTTGCCCTTGGGTTTGGGACGCGAACGCGGTTTGATGGCCGCGGCCTCGGGGATAACGACTTTCTCACTCATATGCCCGATAACCTCGTCGGCCATGATGAATACCGGCGTGCGGTAGGTCTCGCTCAGATCAAAGGCCGTGATGGTCAGGTAGAAGATCTCCTGGGCCGAGGCCGGTGCCAGGGCGATGATCTCGTAGTCGCCATGGGATCCCCAGCGCGCCTGCATCATGTCGGCCTGGCCGGTCATGGTGGGCAAGCCCGTGGAGGGGCCGCCGCGCTGCACGTTGACCACCACGCAGGGCGTTTCGGTGACCACACCCAGGCCGATGTTCTCCATCATCAGGCTGAACCCGGGACCGGAGGTGGCGGTCATGCTCTTTTGGCCCGACCAGGCGGCCCCCAGGATGGAGGCCATGGCGGCGATTTCGTCTTCCATCTGGATGAAGGTGCCGCCCACTTCGGGCAGCCGGATGGACATGCGCTCGGCGATCTCCGTCGCGGGGTGATCGGATAGGCACCGAAAAACCGACAACCGGCGGCCAGGGCACCTTCGGCGCAGGCCTCGTCACCGGTCATGTAATGCGTTCCGGTCAATACTGCGGGTCGATTGCTCATGGGAGAAAGTCCTGTGGCCTATTTCGCATCGGAGACCGAATAGATGGCAAACTCGGGGCAGATGATTTCACAATAATGGCAGTTGACGCAGCCGTCCGGATCAATGACTTCAGGCGGGTGATAACCTTTCTGATTGAACCGCTTGGACGCGGCCAGGATGTTGCGGGGGCAAAAGGCGATGCAATAGCCGCATCCCTTGCAGCGATCCTCGATGATGTGAACGATGCCCTTGGTCAGGTCGATCACCTGGCATCCAGGGGTACACGCCAGAATTCCATGGCAGCAGTCCTCGCCTTACATTTCGGTTCCGCGTTCACCGCCAACGGAAGGCACCGCCATCAAGGGGTGCTTTGTCCGTTGCATGCCGGTTGTCCCATCGCGTCTCAGGGGCTGGTTGAAAAGTGCTTTGATCATCACGGGAACCCCGGCTACCGACGTCGGGGCAGGATACTTTTGGTCACGCTGGCCGAGGCGATCAGCGCGCCGTTCAAGGTGGCCTTGACCTCGATAAAGCAAAGCCGCCTGCCATGCTTGACGACTTCCAATGTCGTCAATCCAGCAGGCCTATCAGACGATCACGGATGAGCGCCTCGGCCTCGGTCATGATGCCCTGAATCAGGTCCCGGCAGGTCGGAATATCATGGATCAGCCCGGCCACCATGCCGCAGGACCAGGCACCGGCGTCCATATCGCCATTCATCATGATCCTGGGATACACCCCGGCCACTTCCTCGATAATATCCTCGATTTTGATTGACTTGCCCAAGGCGGCCTCTTTTTCCAGCAGGCGCTCAACGGCCGCGTTGTTCATCACGCGTTCGGTGTTGCGCAAGGGGCGCATGACCAGACGCGTGTCCAGCTCCGTTGCCGCCAAAATGGCCTGCTTGACGTTTTCATGCACGGGCGCTTCCTGGGTGGCGATGAAGCGGGTGCCCATGTTGATGCCGTCGGCCCCCAAGGCCAGGGCGGCAACCAGGCTGCGCGCATTGGCCATGCCCCCCGAGGCGACAAAGGGGATGCTCAGCTCTTCGGCGGCCCGCGGCAGCAAAATCATATTGGGAATATCGTCCTCGCCCGGATGTCCGCCGCACTCGAATCCGTCCACCGACACCGCATCGCAGCCGATATCCTGGGCTTTGCGCGCATGCCGCACGGAAGTGCACTTGTGGATGACCTTGACGCCGGCCGCCCTTAGCTGGGGCAGATAGACCTGGGGGTTGCGACCGGCCGTCTCGACAATTTTCACCCCGCCGTCGATGAGCGCCTGGATATAGCCGGCATAGTCCGGGGAGGTGATCATCGGTAGAAAGGTCAGGTTGACACCGAAGGGCCGATCGGTCATCCTTTGGCAGCGTTGGATCTCCCTGGCCAGATCCTGGGGGGTCTTTTGGGTCAGGCCGGTGATTATGCCAAGCCCGCCCGCATTGGATACCGCCGCCGCCAGCTCGGCGAAACCGACATAGTGCATGCCGCCCTGGATGATGGGATGTTGGATGCCGAGCAGTTCGGTGATGCGTGTTTTCATGGTTCCTCTCTCCACAATCGGGGGATACCGGGACCGGCCGGGCCAACGAAGTCCCCCTATTGATGAACGCCTCAGCGGTTTCCGGATCGGCGGAGCGGAGTCGAACCGGCATCCAGAAGGCTTTGAATTCAATGCATTCCACCATACGCCACATCAAACGGAATCGCAATTGTCTTGTTTTGGCCCACGTGTATGCATCGGGGGGGATTTACCACAATTTGGATCCAACGAATTCTGATGAATTCGTAAATAGTCGTATTTCAGACGCAGATGTTGCATTGAAAAGGGTTTTCCCGTAAAAGGTGGGCCTTTTTGTGGTGGGATCATTTCGTGCTTGGATGGGCAATCCGGTTTCTGCTACCTTGAGGCGATCATCATTCATGCTTTGGGTTTCTGGGAGGCGTTTTTCACCGATGAATTTGAAAAATGCAATGGAACGATGGACGGTGGAAGATTCCGCTGATCTTTATCAGATCCGGGAGTGGGGGGCGGGATATTTCAGTATCTCTGACGGGGGGGACGTGGTCGTCACGCCCCTGCGGGATAAGAACCATGTCTCCGTCAACCTGCCTGAAATCATCGCCGGGATCAAGGCCAGGGGGTACGACATGCCCATGCTCCTCCGGTTTGAAGACATCCTCGATTCCCAGATCACCCGCATGCACGAGAGTTTCCGTTCCGCCATCGCGCGGTTCGATTACAAGGGGGATTTCAAGGGGGTTTACCCCATCAAGGTGAACCAGCAGAAACAGGTGATCGAAACCATCGCCCGGATCGGCAAAAACTACCACCACGGTCTGGAAGCAGGCAGCAAAGCCGAGCTCATAGCCGCCCTCTCTTTTCTTGAAGACAAGGAGTCCTGCCTCATCTGCAACGGGTACAAGGACCGGGAATTCATCGATCTGGGGCTCTATGCCATCAAAATGGGGTTCAAGTGTTTTTTTGTTCTTGAAAAACCGGGGGAACTGGATCTGATCCTCGAACGCTCCCAGCGCCTGGGCATCAAGCCCCTTTTGGGGGTCCGTTTCAAACTTTCAACCCTGGGCGGCGGCCACTGGACCGAATCGGGGGGGATCGGAGTATTTTTGGGCTCACCATCTCCCAAATCATCGAATCCATTGAAAAGCTCAAAGCCACGGGTATGCTCGACTGCCTGCAACTCCTTCACTACCATCTGGGATCCCAGATCCCGAATATCCGGGATATCCGCGCGGCCATCCAGGAAGCCTGTTGGGTTTATGTGGGGCTGGTGAAGGAAGGGGCACCCATGGGATATTTCGACCTCGGCGGAGGGCTTGCGGTGGATTACGACGGGTCCCACACCAATTACATGAACTCCCGGAACTACACCCTGGATGAATACTGCGCGGACGTCATCGAGGCCATTATGGAGGTCCTCAACCAAGACGACATTCCCCACCCGACCATCATCACCGAGTCGGGGCGGGCAACCGTGGCCTATTATTCCGTCCTGCTGTTTAATATTTTCGATACCGGCGCCATCGATGCAGGCCCGGTCCCTGAATCGCTTCCCGAGGCACCCCCGACGCCATCCAAAATCTGTTGGAGGTCCACAAGTCCCTTTCCATCCGAAATTTACAGGAGTGCTACAACGACGCCCTCTATTACCGGGACCAGATCCGCCAATTCTTCAAGACCGGGGATCTCACCCTGCGGGAGCGCGCGCTGGGGGATAAGATTTTCTGGCGCATCATCCAGGCTGTCAGCGACAACGCAAAGCATCTGAAATTCATCCCCAAGGAACTGGTGGACATCGATGTGGCCCTGGCGGACACCTATTACGCCAACTTCAGCGTGTTTCAGTCCCTTCCCGACAGCTGGGCCATCGGTCAGGTTTTTCCGGTCATGCCGATCCATCGTCTGGATGAAATGCCGGTGCGAAACGCCATCCTCGCGGACCTCACCTGTGACTGTGATGGGAAAATAGACCGCTTCATCGACAAACAGGGGGTCGGTAGAGCCCTGCGGTTGCATGAAATCCGGAAGGACGAAGATTACTACCTGGGCATTTTTCTGGTGGGGGCTTACCAGGAAACCCTGGGGGACCTGCACAACCTCATGGGGGATACCAACGTCGTGAGCATCAAAGTCTCCGAGGACGCAGCTACAGCTTTGTCCGGGAAATCGAGGGGGATTCCGTCGCGGACGTTCTCTCCTACGTGGAGTACGAACCCAAAAACATGTCCAAACGGTTCCGGGAAACGGCGGAAGGGGCCATCCGGGAAAACCTCATTACCCCGTCGGAACGCCGCCAAATCATGAACATGTACGAAGAGGGGCTTAGGGGGTATCCCTATTTCGAAATATAAGAAGGGGCAGATAGGGGATGTCCTGCCCCCTTTTTTTCCAAGTTGTTTTTCTAAACGCGTCGTGGCCCCGGGGATCAAATCCGCAGCTATGCACACGGCAGAAAACCGGCTCCGCCACTGCCAGCTCAGTTGCTTTCTAAAAATTCCTCAAATGGCCAGCCTTCTTGCCCCTTTTCCAGAATCAACAGCCGCTCTTTAGCGATGCCCTTTTCACTGAGATAGTCGTAGCAGCGCTTTGCACCACCTCCACCGCGGGGACAAACCACGACGACAGGCGCATCGTCAGCTTGCAATTTTTCTATAATCGCATCTAACTTGGCCTTATCCTCCTGTGATTTCACAGGATATGAATACGTCGCGATAGCGCCAGGCAGGTGATGTTGGTCAAAATCTTCTTTTACCTGAATGTCCACCAGATGCATGGGCGCGTTGCTCTCCAGTTTCGTCTTCACCTTTTCTGCGGTAATGTATTCGTAACTGTCTGAAACAGCCATTGCAGGAGCGCTTAACAGCACCAAGAAAAGGCATGATAAAATTGCAAAACCAAGCCGATGTAACATTTTCCATGTCCTCCATTCGTGTGGGGTCAATAGGTAGTTTGGGGCCAATAGGATCTATGGATAATATAATTTTACTGCCACGAAAAATTGATTTTTTCATTCAGATGCTGACAGATGAATAGAATGATCCTATGGAGCTGTTTAAGGCCGAAAAACGGCCTTGTTTTTGACCTACCCCCCCGCCAATTGAACACCCAGCTGGTGACCCGCCCTTTTATGGGTGACCCCAGTTTACCCAGGCAGAACCTGTTTCAATCCACGCCCCTGCAGGAGGGACGACGACCGAAAGGCGGCCCGATTTGCGACTACTGCCGTGTTTCAATCCACGCCCCTGCAGAAGGGACGACAATGTGAGTAAAAAGGGAAAGGGGAGTAAAATGGTTTCAATCCACGCCCCTGCAGGAGGGGCGACCAGGATCATGACCGCCCTTTGCGATCGCATTGATGTTTCAATCCACGCCCCTGCAGGAGGGGCGACTCGCAAACAACAGCAAGGGCAAGCGCCGGTTGATGTTTCAATCCACGCCCCTGCAGGAGGGGCGACAGCCCACTAACCAAGGCCTTGTTTATAAAATAAGTTTCAATCCACGCCCCTGCAGGAGGGGCGACAATTGGTCAACCAAGCGCAAAGAACAGATTTTCTGTTTCAATCCACGCCCCTGCAGGAGGGGCGACGATCACGCCTTGACAGGTATTCGGATATTTTTTGTTTCAATCCACGCCCCTGCAGGAGGGGCGACGCCTACGTCGTCTG
>NZ_BBCC01000249.1 GCF_001311845.1 Desulfosarcina cetonica JCM 12296
CGGCGCCGGCATAGGGGGCTCGACAAGGGTGAACCCGTTGTCGCCGTCGGCCTTGACCCGTCCGGCCACGCTGAACCAGCCGCTGTCGCGAATCGGCAATTCCTTGGAAAGAAACGGTGACCGGACGTCGAGAATCCCGCCGGCCACACGCCACGCGATGCCGTCCAAGGGCGTGAAGGTTGTCTCTCCCCGGGTCCGGCGGCGGGTGGCGATGCTGCCGGTCGCCGGGGTGCCGTAGATCTCCACGAGCTCGATTCCCCTATCTCCATTCATCTTCGCCGCGGCCGACGGGCGTGTCGGTGTCACGGTGCTGAAGGCCAGGCGCAGGCTGCCTTTTGCCAGGTTGCCATTGAACAGGGCCACCTCATGGCTCGGGTCCGTTACGAGAATGGTCGGGGATATGGCCTCGACGCCTTGCGCAAGGTCGGCTGCGGTAATTGCATGTGCAGCAGCCACGCGGGCCGTTGCCGCCAAGGGCAGCAACAGGGAGAAAATCAGCCCAAAGGTGTCGACGGGGGCGAGGGTGGAGAGAATCCGGTCGCCACTGTTGATGTCGTACCGGTTAACCAAACCGTCTACTTCGCCGAGCAGGTTGCGGGCGGTTTTGGACCACAGATGCGGCTTTTCATCGGCGTCGCCGGCGCTGGTGAGCCAAACCCACAGGCGTTCGGGGTCCGGCGCGACATCGGTCTCCAGGGTCTCGGCCGGGTCTTCCAACGCCGTTGGATCGATGGCGGTGACGCCGGTCGGCAGCAGATCGTCGCGGGTGCAGATGGCATCGGTAAAACCGGTGCGACGGTAAAGGGCCGCCAGGGTGCCGGGGGCAAGCGTGTGGGGGATCAGCAGTTCGGGGCCGCCCGACAAGCCGGCCAGCAGCGCGGCGGCGATCACGCGCGGTCCTCCGTGGCGATGCAGACCGGCAAGCGGTTTTCGCCCACCGTATCAAAACAGGCTTTGAAACGCCTGGCCATGTCATACAGCGCGCCGTAAGTCATGCCGGGCAGGGTGAACGCCTGGCCGGGTCGCGCCGGGCCGGCCAAAAGCCGGGAAATCAGCACCGAAATCGGGTCTTGGGCTTCCGGGGGGATTTGGGATGTTGCCATCAGGGGTGACGATTCCTTTCTATCGTATTCAAGATAATGTTTTTGGGCCGCGTTATCGGTCGTCGCGGTATGGCTTATACAGCTTCCTCCCTCTGGCCTTGCCAAAAACATTATCTTAAACACGATGTCTTCGATCGAATGGCTCCGCGGAGCAAAAACCGTTTCGTTAATACAGCCGACGATCCGGGTCAAGGTATTCCAGAAACCCATTGTCTTGGTTCGAGCAATGTCAAATGTCAATACACGGTTATCGTGTGCCCATGGCGTGGCGGCTTGACACGCGAGTTGATTTTGAATAGCTTGGCCATTTATCTCAAAGCGCGGCACAATCAACCCGGAAAGGACCGATGCATGGCGTGCAGCATCAACAACCGATTGCGTGAGTTCGAGGTCGATGGGGACGCCATTGCCCGTGCCGCCTCAGAGAAGCGTCTTCTAACCATGGAGATCGAATTCAGCCTGCGCTGCAATTTTCGCTGCCCGTATTGCTACGTTCCGACCCAGCGGGAGTTGGATACGGAGCTGACCCCTGAGGAGATTCGCGACGTCCTGGTCCAGGCCCGGGATCTGGGCGCCCGGCGCATCATCATTCTCGGCGGTGAGCCAGTATCTATCCCCGGATTCGGGAGATGATCGATTTTATTCTGGGTCTCGGCATGGCGGTGGAGATGTTCACCAACGGCAGCGGCATCAGCGCCGACTTTGCCCGATGGCTTTACGCCCGCCGGGTCCGGGTGGTCTTGAAGATGAACACCTTCGACCCGGCCTTGCAGGATCGTCTGGCCGGCCGCCAGGGCGCCGCCGGCCTCATCGCCTCCGCCCTGGAGCGTTTGAAAGCGGCGGGCTATCCTTCGGACGAGGCCTTTCTGGCCATCAGCACCATCATCTGCCGCCCCAATCTTCCGGAACTGCCCCATCTGTGGTGTTGGCTGCGCGATCAGGCATCGCGCCCTATTTCGAAATCATTACCCCCCAGGGCAGTGCCAACCAGAACCCGTGGCTTTCCGTGGATCCGACACCTCCGGGGGGTCTTTGAAACGCTTTGTCAAATCGATCGGGAGCGTTACGGCCGGGTCTGGGAAATTCAGCCGCCGCTGGTGGGCAATCGCTGTCTGCGTCACCAATTTTCCTGCCTGGTAACCGCCAGTGGCAACGTAACACCTTGCGTGGGCGTCACCCTGCCACTGGGCAACATCCGCACCCAAACACTACAACAGATCATCCAGACCAGCCCGGTTCTCGAGGATCTACGCAACTACCGCCAGACGATCAAGGGCACCTGTCGCAATTGTGAAAAAGCCGATGGCTGCTATGGGTGTCGTGGCGCCGCCTATCAGATCACCGGCGACTACCTGGCGTCCGATCCCCTGTGCTGGCGCTGCCACGCGTCTTGAGATTGACGATCCCTTCATGTCCGATATCCTGCTGCCACCGGTAAAAACCCGTTCCCACGCCATGTCGGGTGTTCTCGGCTGCCTGGCCGTGTTCGCCTCGGCGTTTTGCTTCTACTTTTCAACCGTGGTCATCCGTTGGTCTAAAGGCGTGGTGGCCATCGATTCGGCCTATTTCGCCTTTTTTCGCTTCCTGATCGGCTTTTTCGTGGTTTGCGGGGTCATGCTGATCAAGGGAAAGGGACCGCGGCCCAAGCGGTATGACCTGCTCGTCGGGCGGGCCGTGGGCAACAGCGTCGCCGTCTTCTGCTTCTATCAAGCGGTGCGCCTGACCTCCGTGGCCGAGGCCAATATCCTGAACATGACCTACCCCATCTTCATTGCCATCTTGTCATGGGTGTTTTTGCGCAGCGAGCGCGATCCGGTGGCCCTGTTGATGGTCGGGGTGGCGTTTTCCGGAATATGGCTCATCTTGCGGCCGGAACGTGTCGGGCTGGGGCTCAACAGCCTGTGGGGGATCGGTTCGGCCGTCAGCGCGGCCGGTGCCATGTTCTGCCTGAACCTCAGCCGGCGGCATAACGATGCCAACACGGTTCTGTTTTACATGTTCGGTTTGGGGACGCTGTTGATCTACGGCTTTTCCCACCGCAGCATCACCTGGCCCAACGCCACCGAGTTTTACTACCTGATGCTGTGCGGCGGGGCCGGCATTGTCGGGCAATTCCTTATCACCCTGGGGTTTCGCTATGTCACCGCCGTGGAAGGGGGGGTGATCTCTTCCACCCGCATTCTCCTGGCGGCGCTGCTGGGTCCCTGGCTGGCGGCCGATCCGGCCATGGGACCCGGCGGATGGCTGGGAGCGCTCCTGATTTTCGGCGCCAATGCGGTGTTGACCGCCCGCAAGGGGCGCTGATATCGTCCTGTTAGACGTGGTGGCCCCAGCGCTGGCGGATATTGCCGTGATGGCAGGCGACGATAAAAATTACCGTGGCCAGGCATCCCGCCATTCCCGGCCAACGCATTCCCGGAAGGGACAGGGTGCCTGCCGCGAGGCATGCCACCAGGGCGAAGGAGGCCAGAAACGGGGTGCGCCAGACCAGAAAGACGGCGCCCCAGGCAAGGCCGCCGATGCCCGCCCAGGCCGGTGCCAGCAGGGCCGAGAATCCCAGGTAGTTGGCCACCCCCTTGCCGCCCTTGAACCCGTGGAAACAGGGGAACCGGTTGCCCAGCACCAGTCCCAGGCCCACCCAGGGGACCTGGGCCAGGGGCAGCCAATGGACAGCCAGAAAGGCCATCCCCATGGCTCGCAGCATGTCCAGCAAAAGGACGGCGGCGGCCCAGGCCGGGCCGGCCTGGCGGTAGACGTTGGTGGCGCCCGGGTTTCCGCTGCCGTGGCGACGGGGATCCTCCCGGCCGGTGAAGCGGAATGCCAGGATGGAAAAATTGACCGAGCCGGCCACGTAGGCGGCAACAAAGAGGACGACAAGGGGCGGCAGGATTTTCATTGAATGGCTTTCCGGTTAAGAAATGGCTATTTCAGCCAATATCCCTTATAATTGCAACTTACTATCCGACGATCCCGGTGCCGTCAAGTCCGCCGGCGAGGGCATCGATGGGGCCAGGCGGCCCGGCAACAACCCTGCATAGGGATGGGAGTGACGATGGGACTTAAAGAACACGAGTACATCCGCCAGACACTGGAGCGCTACACCAACTGCAAGTTGGAGGAGTTTTGTGGTCATATCTTGATCACCAATTTCAGACAGTACATCAAGGCCTTCGCCGATCGCACGGGTTGCGAGATGCACGAAAACAATTTCCGCATCGTCAATGCGCCGAAGCTGGATTGCACGATGATCGATTTTGGCATCGGTTCACCCCAGGCGGCCCTGGTGGTCAATGGGCTGGCCTATCTGGACAACCTCAAGACGGTGGTCATGCTGGGGATGTGCGGGGGGATCGACGATATCCTGGAGGTGGGGGATTTTGTCGTGCCCACGGCCGCCATCCGGGGTGAGGGCACCAGCCGCCACTACCTGCCCGTGGAATTTCCCGCCCAGCCGGCCATGTCGGTCAACCTGCTCTGCATTGGCGCGGTCAAAGCCCACAAGCTGACGCCGCGTTGCGGCATCGTCTATACCACGGACCGTCGCCTGTGGGAATTTGACGAGGAATTTGTCGATTACCTGCGCCGTCAACGGATCCTGGCCATCGAGATGGAACTGGCCACCCTTTATGCGGTGGCCTATCGCTACGAAGTCCCCATCGGTTCGATCATGCTGGTGTCGGACATGCCCCTTCAGCGGCGCGGAATCAAGGACAAGAAACTGCACGATGAGATCTACAAGAAGCATATGGACACCCACCTGGACATTGCCCTGGATGCCATCGCCAACCTGAGGACGCGCTGGTCGGATGTGGAACGGCAACTGCACAGCGAATGGTGACGAATTCGTAAAAAACCCGATATCGGCGCCTGCGCGAATCCTTCGTCACTGCGGCGTACGCCAAAGTACGCCTCCCTCCTTAAGGATTCGCAAGCCTTGATCTCGGGCTTTTTTCGAATTCGTCGGGTCAGGACGGGGGGAGAACTTCGAGCTCGATCTTTGAGAAGTCGTCTTTGCGCAGGGAGAGGTGGTAGCCGCGAACCTTGATATTGACCCGATCATCGCTGCCGGAAACCGCCTCCAGTTCGATGATGCTGCCCGGGGTGATATCCAGTTCCTTGAGCTTATCGACGATGGATCCCCTGCCCTTGACGCGGATCAGGCGGGCGACCTGGCCGGAGGCCAGGTTGTCCAGGGTGATGACCTCACGCTTGGTTTCCTGGAAGTGTTTCTGACGTCGTTTCAAGTCGTTCAGACATTTGGAAATGGCATTCTCGCAGCCGGTGAAGGCATCGTCCCGTTCGCAGAACTGGCGGAAACCGCCGATCCATTCCTCGCCGCCGCGGGGACAGATCTGGATGAATTCGACGAACCGCACCAGCCGGTCGATGATGCCCGGCGATATGGCATGTTCCATTTTGCAGGCGTTTTCCTCGGCCTCGGCCTCCTCCACATCCAGCACCTTGGTTAAAAAATCCTTGAGGATTTCATGGCGGCGGACAATGTCCCGGGCCAGGGTTTCGCCTTCGGGGGTCAGGGTGATCACATCGTAGGGGGCATAGTTGATGTGCCCCTTTTCGGCCAACAGGCGCAGGGCACCGGTGACCGACGCGCTGTTGACGGACATGCGGACGGCGATGTCCTTGGCGCGAGCGGCTTTTTTCTCGGAGACGATGTGGTAGATCGTCTCCAGGTAATCTTCCATGTTGGCGCTCAGCGGCTTGCTTTTCGGCATGTCATCCCTTATGTTCGAAAGGCGTTGGGCGGGCCCGGTGATTGCCGGTGCATCCTTTGCGGGCATCACCCAATTGCCATCACAGGATTCATTCCATTTTCTGGATAGTACATGGGGAGCCAAAAGCGTGTCAAGGCGATTTTGGCTCCCCTAAAAACATGGCGTGTCCATAATCCCGGCCGCCGGCGCATATAGCTGCGCGTGATTGAAATCACCAAGGAGGAACCGATGACGCAAAACAGCACCCTGGATATTCTTAAAAACGCCATTTTGTTGGAGAAACGCGGCAAAGCATTCTACCGCATGGCGGCCAGCCAGGCTACCAACGCGGATGTGCAGGGGTTTTTCGAAACCATGGCCGATGAGGAGGTCCAGCACGTCAAGATCCTTTCCGATCAGTACAAGGCGGTCAAGGAAACCGGTCGGTTCAGCGCCCCGGATACGGCCGATACGGGAACCCTCTCCCAGAACGTGCTGACCCCGGAGGTCAAGGGGCGGATTGCCGCGGCCGATTTCGAAGCGGCGGCCATCTCGGCGGCCATGCTGATGGAAGAGCGCTCCATCGCCCTGTACGCCGGCCGGGCGAAGAGCGCCCAGGATCCGGAAGAGAAAAAACTCTATCAGTGGCTGGCCGACTGGGAAAAGGAGCACCTCGAATTTCTGGCTGCCATCGACACCGAACTCAAGGAACGCATCTGGAACGACAGCGGCTTCTGGCCGTTTTAGAATAGGCATCGGTCCCAATGCGGTTATCCGGCGCCGCAACCAATTCCCTATTGACATTTTCATCCACTCGGCTATTTATGCATGCAGTTCAGGCGCTCGAAATTGAGCTTAATAGGGAACCCTGTGCAAGTCAGGGATGGGCCCGCCGCTGTAATCGGGGACGAATGCTGCACCTTGTCACTGGCCGAAAGGCTGGGAAGACGCAGTCGTAGGATGATCCGAAAGTCAGAAGACCTGCCTGGGCATATGGGAAAACGCAGCGTGGACGGCAGCGTTCCTATCATCTGAATTCTCATCTGCGGATAAAACTGGGAAATCCCGGATCGTATTTTTTTACGGTCCGGGATTTTTTTTTGCTTACAGGGTGGCCCTGGGTCACCATCTGTCTGAAATGTGACTTTTGACGTGTCCATCAACAATGGCTCAGGAGATTGGCCCATGTGCAGGAAAAGGATCCGCTTCTTCATCTTGGCCAGCTTGCTTTTCTTTCCCACAACGGTGATCGCGCTGGCCGGTGACACCGAGAATCGCATCGAACAGCCGGTGCGCCAATCCATCGACACCCGGCAAGCCACCCAGCGCGCCGAGGCCAAGTGGCGGGAGGACAAAGCGGACTTGAACGCCCGGTTCGAGGCGCTGCAGGCGGCACAATCACAGCTGCAGGCCCAAAAGGAGGCGCTTGGCCAGACCATCGCCGAGGCCCGTGAGCGGATTGCCGCCAAAGAGAAACAACTGGCCGATATCGACCAGATCGCCACCCGCATCCAACCCTTCCTAAATGAGACGATCGGGGTGTTGAAGACCTCCGTTGCCGGGGGCAGTCCTTTTCTGAAGGCGGAACGGGAGACGCGCATCGCCCGCCTCGAGAGCATGATGGGCGATCCCGATGTCTTGCTCAGTGAGAAATACCGCAAGGTGATGGAAGCCCTTCTCGTGGAGGCCGAGTACGGCGTCACCATCGAGACCTACCAGGAAAGCATTTCCCTCGATGGCCAGCCCGTGCTGGTCGATATCTTCCGGCTGGGCCGGATCAGCCTTTTCTACCAGAGCCTGGATCGCCGCCATTGCGGTGTTTACAACGTCGCCAGCGGTGATTGGCAGGCGCTCCCCGCCACGCACAACCCGGATATTCAGGCCGCCATCGATATCGCCGCCAAACGCAAGCCGGTGGAGCTGCTCAACCTGCCGCTGGGAAGGCTGGTGCGCCAATGAAGCCAATGATCCGACGTATCCTGCCAATCCTGCTCGTTTCACTGGTTACGGCGCTTCCCGCCCGGGCCGAAGACATGCGGGCCGTTCAGATTCAGGCCCAGGAAGCCAAGGCGGCGCTGGTCCGCAAAGCGGCGGCGGAAAA
>NZ_BBCC01000250.1 GCF_001311845.1 Desulfosarcina cetonica JCM 12296
GACCGCGGCCGCTGCACGGCGGACAGCCGCTCTGGATCAATGGTCCCGGTATCCTGCATCCCTTGCGTTGGAGGGGGGGCCTTGCGGGTGGTTCGCGCCGTGAAGGTGTGGGTCAGGGAGTAGGTGATCTGGTTGGCTTCATCGATCCGGTCGGTGGTGGTGAAGTAGGGCAGGTCCGACTGGTCCTGGTCAGGAATGTATGCATAAACCACCTTGGGTCTGATGCTGTGCCGGATGCGGTCGACATGGGCCAGGGGGGACTTCATGACCTTGGCCAGCTCGGTCGACAGGTCCAGCTCGAGATCGTAGATCTCGCGGGTGCTGGTTTTGGCCAGGTCGTCATCCGACCAACGATCCATGACCCAGGTGGTCTGGCGGATGCCGGCCGATGGTTCGATGGAGAGGTAGTTGCCCCATCTCATCGGCAAATAGGCCCGGGGATGAATATCCGTGCGGTGTCCGCGATCGCCATCCTCGCGGTAGAAATAGACATATTCCGAATCCATGTCCCAGTACACGTCACTGCCCAGGATCTGCTGCTTGGTGCCGTTGAGCTGCAGCCGGGGAAGCTGCTGGAGGGTGTCGTCCGTTTCCCTCCAGCGACGTTTGATCACGTTGTCGGTCCACAACAGGTCGCTGTTAAAGGAAAAATGATCCCAGATTTTATTGATGTTCGCCTGGTTGGTGCGTTCGATTTCGTCATAGGTATCCAGATCGCGGCCAAAGGCATCCAAAAAGTAGTCCCGGGTGGCGTAAAACCCGTTGCGGCCCTCGCGGAACTCGACCAGGTAGTCCTGGTCGCTGACGATGTCCAGATCCAGTCGCGCCGTGGCGCCGGCGGGCAGCTCTTGATCCACCTTGGCACGCAGCCAGTAGCGATCCGTGTTGGGCCGGGTGTAGGCATCGCCGCCGTAGCCCCATTTGTCGTTCGCCTCGGTGCCGTCATCGATCTGACGATCCTTGAGCCCGTCGGCCATGATCGCGCCGTAGGAGCGATCGCTCAAGGCATAGCGATACTCCAGGCCGACCTTGGTGCCGCGATCCTGCATGGGGTTGACATACACGGTGGCATCACTGCTGTCATTGATGGCCCAGAAAAAGGGCTGATCCCAATAGAAGCCCTTGCGGTCCGAATAGCCGATTTCGGGCAGCAGCAACCCGGTCTGGCGTTTGGTCTTCACCGGAAAAATAAGGTAGGGGGAATACAGGACCGGCATATCGCGGGCCTTGAAAATGGCATGCTGGGCGCTGCCATAGCCTTCGACGGTGACATTGACCTTGCGACCGGTAATGACCCAGGCCGGTCGATCGCCGTCACAGGTGGTGAGCGATCCCCGTTCGGCCTGATAGGTATCCTTGCCGGTTTTTTCGATGCGCTGGCCGCGGATGTAGAAATGCGAATCCTTGAAAAAAACACCGCCATCGTTGAGCACGCCGGTTTCACGGTTGAGGTCCATGTCCAGCCGGTCGCCGGTCAGGACATCCTCGCCCACCGTCATCAATACATGCCCGGTGGCCGAGGCGGTCATGGCCTGCCGGTTGAAGGCCACCTGGTCAGCCACCAGGCGGGTGTTCTGTTTTTCGATGACCACATTGCCCCGGGCGTAATACGTGGTGGTGGCGGCATCGTAATCCACCGTATCGGCGCTGATCTGCCAGGGCACCTTGGGGTCACCGGTCAGGCGCTCTTCCAAATTGGCGGCCAGGACGGCCCGCCCGGTCATGGACGCGACGCCGACGAGCAGGGACAGCAGCAGCGCTAGGGCAGGGGACGATGGACGGGCAAACGCGGATGGTCTGATTGTGAACGGGCGCATCAGGTTGATTCTAAGCTTTTGGGTTTGGGTAAAGAAGGTATCGGTACGGTTTCCACCGGGGCGAGTCTAGGATAACCGCTTGCACATAAATGAGAAATTCACTATAAAGCGATCCTGAAAGAAATTGCAACAATAGTTTTGGCCCTGGATGGAACGGCGACATCATCCATCCGGGCAGCTCGGAAATCGAAAATGACGAAGCGAATCCTATTGACCAATGATGACGGAATTCATGCCCCGGGGCTTTGGGCGCTCTACCGTGCCCTGTCCGCGCATCATCGCGTGACGGTGGTGGCGCCGGATCGTGAACGCAGTGCCGTGGGACATGGGATCACCCTGCACCAGCCCATTCGCTTCGAGACCACCCGCGTCAACGGCAGCCCGGAGAGTTTCGCCGTGAGTGGCACGCCTGCGGATTGCGTCAAGCTGGGTCTGGCCGAACTGTTCGACGGCCGTCCCGACCTGGTGCTTTCCGGCATCAATCCGGGTGCCAATGTGGGGGTCAACCTTAATTATTCCGGTACGGTGGCGGCGGCCAAGGAGGCTGCCCTGGCCGGCATCCCGGCCCTGGCCGTCTCCATCAAGGCGCCCGGCCGTGATCACATGGACGATGCCGCGCGTTTCGCCGAAGGCTTTGCCCGGCAGATGCTGGCGCGGGAGATTCCGGCGGGAACCTTTCTCAATCTCAATTTTCCCGATATGCCTCTGGCAAAGATCCGCGGGGTGCGCTGGAGCCGCCAGGGCACGGCGGTGTTTGATCAGGCCTTCGAGAAACGCCGGGACCGCGCGACCGGGTGTATTACTGGCAAGGCTGTGACCGCCAGGACGCGTATGATCAGCCGGATATCGATGGTGCCGCCCTGGCCGAACAGTACATCTCCATCACGCCCATCAAATGTGATATGACCGATTACGACACTCCGGGAGCTGGCCCAATGGGAAATTCCGGTGCTGCCCTGATGGGGGCCGGAAACAATCCATTCGCGATGGCATGGTGACAGCGATGCACAAACCCTTGGTAGCGGAATTGGTGGCGGGCAGCGCCATCGACGCGGTTTTCTTGCTGGTCGAACGCAGCATGAGCCACAAGAAGGACGGGAATCCCTTTTTGAACGTGACCCTGGCCGACCGTTCGGGGCGGGTCAAGGGCGTGGTGTGGGATCAGGTGGAGCGCATCGCCGCCGCCGTGGGCGAAGGTGATTTCGTGCAGGTGCGCGCCCAGGTGGGGGAATACCGCGGCAGCTTGCAGGTGGTGGTCAAGGATATGCTGAAGGTGCCGGACGACGCGGTGGATGCGACCGATTTCCTGCCCGCCACCAGCCGGGACGTGGGCAAGATGTTCGATCGCCTGCGCGAGATGACCGGTCGCATGCAAAACGTTCATCTGAAACGGCTTTTTGACGTTTTCTGGGCCGACAGCGACTTTGTCGCCGCCTACACCCGGGCACCGGCGGCCAAGCTCATGCACCACGCCTACCTTGGCGGCCTTTTGGAACATACCCTCTCCATGGCCGTTTTGGCCGAGATGATCGCCGGTCATTACAGCGGCGTGGATCGCGATCTGCTGCTGGCTGGGGTGATCCTGCACGACGTGGGCAAGACCCGCGAACTGGACTATGCCCGGCGCATCGATTATACCGACGAAGGCCGTCTGCTCAGCCACATCGTCATCGGCCTGTCCCTGCTCGACGAAAAGCTCCGGCAGGTGCCGGATATGCCGCCCGAACAGGTCCACCTGCTCAAGCACATGATCGTCAGCCACCACGGCGAACGGCAATTCGGCTCCCCCGAGCCGCCCAAGACCATCGAGGCGGTGCTGCTCAACTACATCGACGAGATGGATTCACGGGTCAACAGCATTCGCGAATACGTGGCCAAGGATCCGTCGGACGGATCCTGGACACCCTATCACCGGCTGCTGGAGCGCCATTTCTATAAAGGACCGGGATCTCATGGGGGAAACGGCGGCTGAGACGGCGCAGGCTGGCAAACGGAACCGGCGACCGTCCCCCGCCTAATCGTACCGGTGTTCCCCGGCCCTTGCGACCATCCGGGACGCATGGCCGATTGTTATTTTCCCGGCGGTTGTCAAGACAGAGAATCCTATGTTCATTACCCTTGAGGGGATCGAAGGCAGCGGCAAGACCACCCAGGTGGATGCCATCGCCGGCTGGTTGCAGGCCGCCGGCCATCGCGTACTGACCACCCGGGAGCCCGGTGGAACGGCCATCGGCGGACAGATCCGCTCGATTCTGCTCCATCCGGACAACCATGACATGGCTGCGACCACCGAACTCTTGCTGTATGTGGCCGATCGGGCCCAGCATCTGGAAACCGTGATCCGGCCGGCGCTCTCCGCTGGTAAGGTGGTGGTGTGCGACCGTTTTTTCGATGCCACCCTGGTCTATCAGGGGTACGCCCGGGGACTGGACCGGACGCTGATCCGAAAACTGCACCATCTGGCCTGTGACGGGATGCAGCCGTCGCTGACGCTTCTGTTGGACCTGGACCCTGAAATCGGGCTGCGGCGCGCCTGGCAGCGCATCCACAGCGATGCGGTTCATGCCAGCGAGTCGCGTTTCGAAAAGGAGACCCTGGCCTTTCATCAACGCGTGCGCGCCGGGTATCTCGACCTGGCGGTAAACGCGCCCCAGCGGTTCGTCGTCGTCGATGCCGGGCGAGAACCGGCCGCGGTGACTCGGCAGATCGAAGCCGCCTTGGCGGCGTATTTTTTACAATGAGACCTTTCTATGATGAGCCACAGCGTTCTTGATTACATCGGCAACACCCCCTTGGTGGAAATCCGCCACCTCAATCCCAACCCGAAGGTGCGCATCCTGGCAAAACTGGAGTACCTCAATCCCGGCGGCTCGATCAAGGACCGGCCGGCCCTGTCGATGATCGAAGCCGGCGAGCGTTCGGGAGAACTCAAACCCGGCAAGACCGTTATCGAGGCCACCAGCGGCAATACCGGCATCGGCCTGGCGATGGTCTGTTCGGTCAAGGGCTACCCGTTGCTGTTGGCCATGAGCGAGGCGGCCAGCGTCGAACGCCAGAAGATCCTGCGCGCACGCGGGGCCGATATTTTGCTCACGCCCGGCCACCTGGGTACCGACGGCGCCATCGAGGAGGTCTACCGCCTGGCCCGCGAAAATCCCGACACCTATTTCATGGCCGATCAGTACAACAATCCGGCCAACTGGCAGGCCCACTACTTTGGAACGGCGGTGGAGATCTGGGAGCAGACCGGCGGCGCCCTGACCCACCTGGTGGCCACCATGGGTACCTCGGGAACCCTCATGGGCCTTTCCCGGCGGCTGAAGGAATACGATCCGGCCATCCAGATCATCGGTGTGGAGCCCTATCTGGGGCACCGCCTGCAGGGGCTGAAAAACATGAAGGAGGCCTATCAGCCCGAGATTTTCGACAAGAAACAGCTCGATGCGAAGATCAACGTGGAAGATGAGCCGGCCTTTGCCATGACCCGCCGCCTGGCCCGCGAGGAGGGGCTCATGGTGGGTATGAGCAGTGGGGCGGCCATGGTGGTGGCGGCCGATATCGCCAGCCGCCTTACGAGCGGGACCCTGGTGGTGATCTTTCCCGACGGTGGGGAGCGCTACCTCTCCACGCCGCTGTTTGACGTGCAGGAGAAGATCGACCTGATGCTCTTCAACACCATGACGCGCAAGAAAGAGCCCTTCCTGCCGGCCAACCCGGGCAAGGTGGCCATGTACGCCTGCGGCCCCACGGCCCATGCCCGCCTGCAGGTGAGCGAGGCGCGGCGCTTCGTCTTTACCGATCTGTTGGCCCGTTACCTGGCCTACCGGGGATACGCGGTCAATCAGGTGATGAACATCACCGACCTGGACGACAAGACCATTGACGGATCCGAGGCCGCGGGGATGTCCCTCGAAGCTTTCACCGACATGCACATCAAGGCCTTTCACCAGGATCTGGCCATCCTGGGCATCCAGCCGGCCAATCATTACCCCAAGGCCAGCGAGCATGTGGACGACATGGTGCACCTGGCCGAACGGCTGATCAAGAAGGGCTATGCCTACGAGAAACTGCGCTCGATCTATTTCGATATTTCCCGCTACAAGGCGTACGGCCAGCTGTCGGGCGTGGATATCAACAAAATCCGCATTGGCGCCACCGTGGACCTGGAAGAGTACGAAAAGGACAACCCCCGCGATTTCACCCTGCTCAAACGCACGCGCCTGTCGGAACTCAAGCGCGGCATCTACACCAAGACCGACTGGGGCAACATGCGCCCCTCCTGGCACCTGCAGTGCGCGGCCATGTCCATGCGCCATTTGGGCGACTATTATGATATCCACTGCGCCGGCCGGGAGTTGGTTTTTCCTCACCACGAGAACGAGATCGCCATTGCCGGCGCATTGACCGGCAAGAGCCTGGCCCGTTACTGGGTGCATTGCGATCGGGTCCTGGTGGACGGCAAAAAAGTCGATGAGAAAGGCGAGGGTTTGACCGTGCAGGCCCTCCTGGACATGGGCTTCGACGGCCGCACGATCCGCTACTGGCTTCTGTCGGTGAACTATCGCAAGCCGGTGGTGTTTTCGGAGGCGCGCATCAACCGGGCACGCAAGACCCTGGCACGCCTGGATGCCTGCGTTCGTGCGCTCAAGGACCTCCGCGGCGGAAAACCCTACGCTGAATTGGATCAGCTGTGCTACGACATCAAGAGCGGCTTCACCACGGCCATGGACGATGATCTGAACATCTCCGCCGCCCTGGCCGCGCTGTTCATCGTCGTCAAGCGCATCAATACCTTGGTGCTGAACGAAGAGATCGATGCCGCTGGCGCGCAGAAGGTGCTCGAGGCCCTGGCTCGCATCAATACCGTGCTCAATATTTTCAATTTCGAAGATGCGCCCCGCGATCCGGCGGTTCAGGACCTGATCGCCCAGCGGGAAAAGGCCCGGCGGGAAAAGGACTGGGCCCTGGCCGACCGCCTGCGCGAGCAGCTGATCGCCATGGGCGTGGTCCTGCGCGACGGCAAGGCCGGGACTTCTGAAAGCGGACGCTAACGGCCAAGCAGAATTTTTGTGGAACACGCAAAAAGTTGCCGTCCCTCAGGATTCGTAAGAAGCCCAAGATCAAGGCTTGCGGATCCTGAGGCGTGAGGCGTACTTTTGCGTACGCCGCAGTGACGAAGGATCCGTGTAACGCCGATATTGGGTTTCTTACGAATCCGTCAACCTCTGGGAGAAAATTACCCTTTATGACACCTGCATACATGCCCTTCACCTACCTGTCGACGGCCCTGGCCGATACGCTGGCGGCCCTGGTGGGCCCCCTCGTTATCTACCAGCCCATGGCCGACGGCGTTTCCGAAAACCTCACCGCCCTGGATGAACGCGGAACGATCGCGATTCGCGTTCCCCTGTCCGGGGATGAGGATCGGTTGGCCGCAGCCCTGGCCGAGTTCACCCGGTGGGCGCGCCTGAATCCCGGAAAATCGACGGCCGGCGCCGGTTTCATCAGCTCCCGACAGGGTATGGTGCCGTTTTTCGACGAAACCACCATCAATCAGCTCCGGACGGATATCCAGCAGTACGGCAGACCGGACGCGGGTTCCGATGCGGCCGAGGTGCCGTTCAGTGCCCGCCTTTTTTTGGCCGTGGCCCAGAACAATGACAGCACCACCGATCATCTGGACGACGACCTCAGCCGTTTCAAGGCCATGGAACAGAAATTCCTCGATTCCCTGGACGGAGCCGATGACGTCGCCTTCAACCGGCACGGCACCGGCGCGGAACTTTGGCGCGAGGACCCCGGCGCCCGTCAGACGGTTCAGCGCATTCGCGCCTGGGCCACCCTGGCGGCGGCCGATACCGATTCACCGGATCTCTTGGTGACCACCAGCGCGGCGGTGGTCGATACCCTGATGGAACGCTTTGGCGACACCCTGGCGCTGGAAACGCTGGCCACGATTCGTCTTGGGGTCCCGCAGGCGGGGGATGATCCCCTGCTTGCCGCCGTGCTGGCCGA
>NZ_BBCC01000251.1 GCF_001311845.1 Desulfosarcina cetonica JCM 12296
CCCGCGCCAACCGATTACCGAAACTGGAGTTGAACGCCGACGCGCAATTCGGACCCGCCGACCTGGAGCAGTTGCTCGATACCTGGCTGCTCAGTTTGGCCGCGCGCCTGACGGCACCGATTTTTGACGGTGGCCGCTTGGCGGCGGCGGTGGACCATGCCGACGCCCAGGTGGACGAAAATTTATGGGCCTACCGTCTGACGGTGCTGACGGCCGTAAAGGAGGTCGAGGATGCGCTCGAGAACGAAGCCCGGCAGTTTGAGTATTTGAAGGGGCTGGAAAACGTCATGGATGCGGCGCGTCACGGTTTCGAGGAGGCCGTCCAGCGCTATCGGCGCGGACTGAGTGACTACCTGCCCGTATTGACCCAGTTGATCGCCCTTCAGGATCTCGAGCGGGACCTGATTGCGCAGCAGGAGACGCTGATCCGGTATCGGATTTCCCTGCACCGCGCCCTGGGCGGCGGGTGGCGCGGACTGCCCGATGAGATGGTTGCGCCCCAGACCGTTGTTGAGGACCAAGGATAAACCTTAAATGAACGAACCGATACCCGACCTTCGGAAAAAATGCTCTCCCGGATCCCCCTGTCGTATCCCGCCTGCGAACCCCGGTGATCTGTATCATCATTCTTGCCCTCGGACTCGCCGGCGCCGGCTACATCAAGCGGTCGGCCCCCCAGGCGCAAAAGCGTCCGCCGCAGCGAACCGTCCTGCGGGTGAGCACGCAACCGCTCTTTCCCGATTTCCACCAGGTAACCGTTTCCGCCATGGGCGTGGTCATCCCGGCCAGAACCATTACCCTGAAATCGCGCGTGGCGGGTCAGATCCAATCCGTTCATCCGGAATTTGTCGAAGGGGGGCTGATCCGGGCCGGACAGAAGGTTTTGAAGATCGATCCCCAGGATTATCAATTGGCCATTGCCCGCCAGGAGAGCGCCGTGGTCGATGCCGAATACGCCCTCAAGGTCGAGATGGGCTATCAGGAGGTGGCCCGCCGGGAATGGGCCCTGCTCAAGCCTGACGCGGCAAGCGATAAGGAGGATGCCGAGCTGGCCCTCCGGAAGCCCCATCTGGCCAAGGCGAAATCCGATCTGGCGTCGGCGCGGGCCCAACTCGCCCAGGCCCGTCTGGATCTGTCGCGCACCGATGTGCGGGCGCCGTTCAACGCCGTGGTGCGGGTCAAGCATGTGTCGGTCGGCTCCCAGGTGTCCACCCAGGATGCCTTGGCCGACTGGTGGGAACCGATGCCTATTGGATCCAGGTATCCTTGCCGGTGGAGCGTTTGGATTGGATTCAAATTCCGCGGACGCAGACGGAAAAGGGTGCGCATGCGACCGTTTTCTACCGCGGCAGCCAGCGCCACGGAACCGTGGCCCGTCTGCTCAGCGATTTGGAAACCGAGGGCCGCATGGCCCGGATTCTGGTCTCGGTCGAGGATCCGCTCGGATTGAATGCCCCAACCGGCCAGGGCACACCGTCGCTGTTGATCGGCGAGTATGTGCGCGTGGAAATCAAGGGCCGCCGGCTTGCCGATGTCTATCGCATTCCCAGAACCGCCCTGCGTGACAACAACACCATCTGGCTTCTCTCAAAAGACAATCATCTGAAGATTACACCGGTGGAGACGGTATGGCGGGATGCCGACTATGTGCTGATGAAAAACGGCATTGCTCCCGGCCAGCGGCTGATCGTCTCGGATCTGCCCATGCCGGTGGACGGCATGCCGCTCATGGAGGCGGATGGCGGTGCAGGAAGCCAGCCGGATCAACCCGCAGCCGGGGGCGCCAATGGATAGAGACCAGCTGGGACCCGAATCGGAAGGGGATCGCCGAAAGTCAGGGCCGATCGCCTGGATGGCCGGGCATACCGTGGCGGCCAACCTGTTGATGGTCGTTTTTCTGGTGGGCGGGCTGATTTTCTCCGGTCAGATCAAAAAAGAGGTGTTTCCCGATTTCGAACTGGATATGGTGACCATCGCCATGAGTTACCCCGGCGCCAGTCCCGAAGAGGTCGAACGGGGGATCATTCTGGCCATCGAAGAGGCCGTTCAGGGGCTCGACGACATCAAGGAGGTCACTTCGGTGGCCCGTGAGGGGTCCGCCACGGTCACGGTCGAAATCGTCGAGGGCAAGAACATCCAACGCGTGGCCCAGGATATCCAGAACGCCGTGGACCGGATCACTTCCTTTCCCGACGAGGCCGAGGATGCCCGGGTGACGATCAACCAGCGCCGTCGCTATGTGGTTTCCCTGGCGCTGTACGGCAACCCCGGAGAGCGGATCCTGCGGGAAACGGCCGAGATGGTTCGCGACCGGTTGCTCCAGGATCCGGGTATCACCCAGGTGGATCTTGCCGGCATCCGCGATTACGAAATCAGCATTTCCGTTCCCCAGGCCACCTTGCGGGCCTATGGCCTTACCCTGGAAGGGGTGGCCGCGACGATCCGGCGGGCGGCCGTGGAACTCCCCGGCGGGTCCATCAAAACCGAAAGCGGGGATGTCCTGGTGCGCATGACCGAACGGCGCGATTTCGGTCCTCAATTCGCCCGCATTCCGATCATCACGGCCAATGACGGCACCCAGGTTCTTTTGGGGGATATCGCCGAGGTGGAAGATGGCTTCGAAGACACCGACACTTTCGCCACCTACAATGGCGAGCGCTGTATTCTCATCGATGTCTACCGGGTGGGGGAGCAGACGCCGCTGGAGGTATCCGACGCCGTGCGCGCCAATATGGCGGTGATCCGTCCGGATTTGCCGCCGGGGGTCCATTTGGTGCCGCGCAACGACCGTTCCGACATCTATCGTCAGCGCATGGACCTGATGCTGCGCAACGGCTATTTCGGTCTTGCCCTGGTGTTCATCCTGCTGGCAATTTTTCTCGAGCCGCGCCTGGCCTTCTGGGTCAGCATGGGCATTCCCATCTCGATTCTCGGTTCACTCTTTTTCCTGCCCGCCGCCGGGGTGAGCATCAACGTCATGTCCATGTTCGCCTTTATCGTCACCCTGGGCATCGTGGTGGACGATGCCATCGTGGCCGGCGAGAACATGTATCATCACCATCAGCCGGTAAATCCTGGCTGAGGGCCGCAATCGCCGGTACCCGCGAGATTGCCATGCCGGTGACTTTCAGTGTGTTGACCAACATTGTGGCCTTCTCCCCGCTTTTTTTCGTTTCGGGCATCATGGGGAAGGTCTTCCGTCAGATCCCCGTGGTCGTGGTGGCGGTCTTCGCGGTCTCGCTGATCGAAAGCCTCTTGATTCTGCCGGCCCATATCGGCCACCGCAAACTCCGTCCGGAAACCGGTCTTCTCGGATGGATCCTGCACAAGCAGGAACGCTTCAGCCATTGGTTTTCGCGGCAGGTGCACACCCGCTATGGCCCTTTGCTCGGCCTGGCCTTGCGCAACCGCTATATCGTGATCAGCCTGGGGGCCGCGGTGCTGATGCTGACGATCAGTTTTATTCAAAGCGGCCGCATGGGATTCGAGCTTTTCCCCAAGATCGAGTCCGACTACGCCTTGGTGACGGCCGTACTGCCATACGGCACGGCGGTTCATCGGACCGAGGCGGTCCAGCGGCGCCTGGTGGACACGGCCCGCCAACTGGTCGCGGAAAACGGTGGGGATAAGCTGGCCGAAGGGATCTATGCGGTGGTTGACGCCAACGAGACCGAGGTGCGGATTTATCTCACCCCGCCGGGCGTGCGCCCCATCTCCACGGCCCAACTGACCACCTGTGGCGGGAGCGGGTGGGGGCGATGACCGGATTGGAGTCGCTCAAGTTCGAATCCGATGCCGGCGGGCCGGGCCGCGGGGCGGCCATTGCCGTCGAATTGAGTCATCGGCGGGTGGACGTGCTGGCCCGGGCCAGTGCCGACGTGGCCGAGACCCTGGGCTTTTTTCCCAATGTGAGCGATATCGACGACGGCTACTCACCGGGTAAACGTCAGCTCGACTTTAAAATCCGGCCGGAAGCCCGCAGCCTGGGATTGCGCGCCCAGGAAGTGGCCCGTCAATTGCGCTATGCCTATTACGGCGCCGAGGCCCTGCGCCAGCAGCGGGGGCGCAACGAGGTCAAGGTCATGGTCCGCCTGCCGAAGAACGAACGCGTTTCGGAACACGATCTGGAGCAGATGATCCTGCGCACGCCGGCGGGCAAGGAGATCCCGCTCCTTGAAGCCGTGGATGTCCGCCAGGGAAGGGCCTACACGACCATCGACCGGCGCAACGGCCGGCGGGTGGTGACCGTGACCGCCGATGTCCATCCGCGCAGCCAGGCCGACCGGGTCATGGGCGCCTTGATTGGCGAGACCCTGCCGGCCCTCAAGGAAAAGTATCCCGGACTGACCTACAGTTTCGAGGGCCGTCAGGCGGATCGGCGGGAAAGCATGCACAGCCTGATGGTGGGCTTGATGTTTGCCCTCTTGGTGATCTATGCCATGCTGGCGGTTCCCTTCAACAGCTTCATCCAGCCGATCATCATCATGGTTTCGATCCCTTCGGGATCGTGGGGGCCGTTGTCGGCCACATGATCATGGGCTACAGCCTGAGCGTGATGAGCATGTTCGGCGTGGTGGCCCTGTCGGGCGTGGTGATCAACGATTCACTGGTGCTCATCGATTTTGCCAACCGTCAGCGGATGCTGGGAGAGTCTGCCGGGGATGCTATCCACCACGCCGGGATTCACCGTTTCCGGCCGATTCTGCTCACCACCCTGACCACCTTCGGCGGGCTGGCACCGATGATTTTCGAAACCTCCCGGCAGGCGCGTTTTCTGATTCCCATGGCGCTTTCCCTGGGATTCGGAATTCTCTTCGCCACGGTGATCACCCTGATTCTGGTGCCCAGCTTTTACCTGGTGGTCGAAGATCTGCGACGACTGTTTCGCGTGACCGATCCGCTTATCCCCCATCCCACGGAGGAGACCCGATGACGGCAACCGGCATAGAACCCCATGGGCAAACCGGTTGCCGGCGATGCGGCACCTGTTGCGAGAAGGGCGGTCCGTCGCTGCACCTGGCCGACAAACCGCTGGTCGTCGACGGGCAAATCCCGGCGCGCTGTCTGTTTACCCTGCGCAAAGGGGAACGGGTGCGTGACAATGTGGCCGGCACGCTGGTGCCCCTGGAACGTGAGATCGTCAAGATCAGGGGGCGGGACGGCCGCTGGACCTGCTGCTTCTACGATCGTGATCAGCGGGGCTGCGGGATCTATGCGTCACGACCCCTGGAATGCCGCGTTTTGGATTGCCGCGACACGCGGGGCATCGAGGCGGTGTATGCGGTCGATCGGCTGACCCGCGAGGATCTGCTGGCGGAAGTGCCCGGATTGTGGGAACTCGTCCAGGACCACGAGCGTCGGTGCGCCTATGATCGCCTGTCCGCGCTGGTGGCCCGGGGCAATGCGGACGGGCGCTATCGAGAGGAGACGGCGATCCTCGAGATTCTGCGTTTCGATGCCCACCTGCGCCAGTTGATGGTCGAAAAGGGAACGGATGCCGAGATGCTCGATTTTATTTTCGGACGTCCCTTGGCGGCAACGATCGGCCAGTTCGGCATTCGACTGGTCAAGGCGGGGAGCGAGTACCAATTGCTCCCTGACGAATGATTGACGGATTCGTAAAAAGCCCGATATCGGCGTTACGCCTCATTCCTCTGGATTCGCAAGCCTTGATCTCGGGCTTCTAAGGAAGTAACCCACAATGGGTGACTTCCTGAACCTGGATATTTCCCCGTAAGACGGGGTAGGCTGCTTTTTACGAGTCCATCAATGATTCATTCCGCTTCTGGTATGGGCGGTTGGCCGCGTCAGTACCGATTTCCGAATCAAGGTCCTGCGTGAGTGTTTTCTGCCGATATAGAGCCGGCCGCCGATTGGGCAGGAAGTAACGCATCCGGTGGTTGCGCACATGCGCGATCTGGGTGGCTTTCAGGTCGACGACCAGCATGCCCGAGCTTCCCGTCAAAAGCGTGTCGATGATTTCACCGGAAGGTGAAAGAATCACCGCGTTGCCGGGAAAATGGAGGCCGTTGGCGTTGTCGCCGATTTGGTTGCAGGCCACCACGAACAGGGCGTTGTCGAAGGCCCGGGCGGGCAGGTGGCGCATCCAGGACTGGTGCTTGTCCGCCGCCTGACCGCGCGGAGAGGCGTGGGGCAGGAAGATGACATCCGCGTCGGCCTCGGCCATGCGGGTGGACAACTCCGGAAAATGGGCATCGTAGCACAGCTGGATACCGAAGCGGACGCCCGCCCAGTGAAATACCGGGAGATGGTCGCCGGCCTGGAAACAGGCGGCTTCAGGAGGGGCCAGGTGCAGCTTGCGATAGATTCCGGTGCGTCCCTGGGGCGTGATGATCATGTGACTGGCATACAGGGAACCCTCGTGGGTCTTTTCGGCGAACCCGACCAAAAGGGCCAATTGCGTTTCCCGGGCCAGCTGGATCAACGACCGGACCTCCCTGCCGTGGGCGTGGATGGCGTAATGCCGGGCCTTCCGGTGGTGGCAGTAGCCGGTCAGGTTCATTTCCGGGAAGCATACCAGGGTGGCACCGCGTTGGCTGGCGCGAACCGCCCAGTGGCGGGTTCTTTCCAGATTGTGGTCCACGGCCCCCACCGGGCAGCGGCAGACTACGGCGGCGATACGGATGTTTTGCTGCATCATGCCCCAATCAGGTGGATGTCCAGTTTCCGCGTTCGCGGGCCGTCGAATTCACAGAAAAAATGCCTTGCCAGGTCCCCAGCACCAGTCGCCCGTTTTCCACGGCCACGGTTTCCGATGCACCGATGATGGAGGCTTTGAGGTGCGCCGGTGAATTGCCCTCCATATGGCGATAGGCCGCTTTCCAGGGAACCATCTGGTTGAGCACCATGAGGATATCCTCGCGCACCGCCGGATCGGCGCTTTCGTTGATGGTCACCGCTGCGGTGGTGTGTGGCACGAAGACCATGCACAGGCCGTTTGCCAGGCCGTTGTCAACCACTTGCTGCTGAATCAGGGCGGTCACATCGATCATCTCGGTTTGGGCGTGGGTTTTAATTGTCAGACGCATAATCTAAACCCCTTCGGCCTAAAAAGCCAAAAAAAAGGCTCCGCTTGTTTTCAAGCGGAGCCTTTTAAATCTGGATCGGGTGCTGGATTAGACGCAGCCGGTGGGTTTCGGCAGACCAGCCATCTTACAGGCTCCCTTTCCGGGGCCGGAGGGGAACAGCTCGTAGATGTGTTTCAGTTTGAAGCCGGTCACTTTGGAAAGAACGCGGACCATGGGGGCGATGCCGTTTTTCTCATAGTATTCGCGAAGCACGGATACGACCTTCTTGTGTTCTTCATTCAGCTCGTCGATACCTTCTTCTTTCTTGACGTACTGAACCCATTCTTCGGACCAGTTGGTGTAATCATCAATGAAACCATCTTCGTCAACGGTAAAGCTTTTTCCACCAAATTCGACTGTCGGCATGTTACTCAATCCTCCTTTACAGATTTGTTAGTAATTTCGGCGAACTGCCGTTTAAATTTTGGGTTTGGAGTCCCAACTTAGTAGCGAATTAAGCATTCAATGTCAATATGAAATCATAATCACTCGCCGTTATTGAAAGTCCGGCGGATGCCGCCATGGTGTGAACATGCCGATGTTGGCTATAATATGGATATCGAGCAAATTGGCCATTTCTGGATGGGCACTGGTTAGTATTCCCTCGGCGTCCGATTAATCTGGTTCAAGGTG
>NZ_BBCC01000252.1 GCF_001311845.1 Desulfosarcina cetonica JCM 12296
CGCATCGCGCCAAGGGCGCTTTTGACGCCGGTGCCCAGGTCGGCAAGATACCGTCGGTGCCGCCGGGGCGACCGCGCCGCATGGTCCGCAATCATATCGGGCATGAAATCGACGGCCATCGCCCTCCGCCGCGCGGAATCGATGCCGGCCAGGATCGTTTCTGCGCTTTCCAAGTCGGGTAGGGTCAAGGGCGTGGGATGAATCAGGCGGCAGCAGGCGGTCAAGCCGGGCAGGATCCGCGAATCGCGACTGCCGTGCTGATAGCTCTCCAGATAAACCCGAAGGGCCAGGTTATCCACCCGCTGATTGGCGAGAAAAAGATCGGCGACACCGTGAATCAGCTCCACCGGTGGGGCTTCATTGGCGCGCATCGCCGTTCGGTAGGTATTCAGGGCGACGAAATCACACCGCCGCTCGGATAGATAGAATTGGGCCAGCATGCGCTGAATGGGCACGTCATCGGGATGCGCCGCGCCGATCTGGACGGCGATGTCGTGGGTGTAACGCGTCACCGCCCGGCCCGCCAAAAGGCCTTCCAGCCATTTGGCGGCCGCTTCGCGATCACGGGGGGAAACGCGCAGATAGGCGGCGACAACCGATTCCGACGCATTTTCGGCGGTGCCGCTGGCCAGCTCAAACGCGCCAGTTGGGCGAGCAGCCGACCGGCGGGCCGGCGACGCGAAAAGGGCGAGAAGAAGAAGCTGTCCACCGTGCCCTCGGCGCGGGCCAGAAGCTGACGGGCCTCCCGATTCATTCCCGCCCGCTCCCACACGGAGGCTTCACCCAGCAGGCGATCCATCTGATGGCGTCCGATGGCGGCGAAAACCCAACCCACCAGCCAGAAGCTGAAAAGAAAAAAGATCACGACCGGGATGATCATCCAGGCCGGCCCCATGGACCGGGCCAGGGCCGGCAGCAGCAGCATTGCCGTCAGGCTGGCGATGAAAAGCGCCAGCCACAAACGCACCGCCAAATGTTTGAACCAGAGCGTCATTGGTTTTTTCTCAAGGCCACGCGCACCGGGTCGCCGGTCCAGAACCCGGCCCAGGATCCGGTCTCGGGATTGACGTTCTTGAAATAGATATCGGCCGGCACCTTGAATTCCCGCGGCGGTTCCCCCTGGGTGGCTTGTTTCATGAACTGTGCCCAGATGGGAGCCGCGCCCCGCCCGCCGGTGATGCCGACGCCGCGCTTATCGTGCATGCCCTGCCCCTTGTCAAAGCCCACCCAGACCGAGGTACTGATGGTGGGGGTGAAGCCGGTGAACCAGGCGTCACGGAAATCGTTGGTCGTTCCGGTCTTGCCGGCGGCCGGCAGGGTAAATCCCATGCGCCGGACCACATTGCCCGTGCCCCCGTCGATCACGCTGGCCATCATGTCCACCAGCTGGTAGGTCACCGACTCGTTGAGCACCCGTTCGCCGGTGACGATGTGCTCTTCCAGCACCTGGCCGTTGACATCCTCAACCCGACGAATCCAGAAAGGCACATGGCGGACCCCGCCCGAGGCGAAAGTGGCATAGGCCGAAGCCATCTCCAGGGGGCTGACCCCAGAAGTCCCCAGGGCCACCGAATAGACCGGCTTGAGGGGGCTGCTGATGCCGCACCGGCGGGCCGTCTGGATCACGGCCGCGGGTCCCAATTCCTGCACCAGTTGGGCGGCCACGGTGTTGATCGATTCGGAAAAAGCCCGCTTCATGATCAGGGGGCCTTTATGGCGGCCTTCAAAATTGCGCGGACGCCACGGCGCTTGGCCCTTGACGGCGATGGAGACCGGCCGGTCCTCCACCACATCGGCCGGCGTTTTGTTGAGGTTTTCCATCACGCTGTAATAGAGAAAGGGCTTGAATCCGGAGCCGGGCTGGCGATTGTTCTGCAAGGCCCGATTGTAAGGCGTCTTGAAGAAATCACGTCCGCCGACCAGGGCCTTGACCGCACCGGTGGCCACATCCACACTCACCAGGGCGCCCTGCAGGCCGTTATCGTCATCCTCAGCCGCCGCATCCGCGGGTTTATCGATTTTCATGTTCTTTTCAAGCCGGCCGATGCCTTCCTGCAAAGCGGTCTCGGCGAGCTGCTGCAAACCGACATCCAGCGTGGTGAATACCCGCAGACCGCCATGGTAGACCACTTCCGGGGTGAATTCCTCCTCCAAAGACTTCATCACGGCATCCAGGAAATAACTGTCCACGCGCATGGCGCGGGCCTGTTTGCGCAGTTCCAGCGGTGCCGCAGCGGCATCGGCGGCCTCCTGCGGGGTGATCATGCCGGTTTTCACCATGCGTTGGAGCACCACTTTCTGGCGGGCCTTGGCCCGTTCCAGATAACGGAAAGGGTTGTAGCGCGTGGGGGATTTGGGCAGACCCGCCAGAAGGGCCGCTTCCGGCAGGGTCAGTTCGCCGGCGGACTTGTCGAAAAAGGTCCGTGCCGCTTCACCGATGCCATAAGCACCCACGCCAAAGGGGATCTGGTTGATATAGGCCTCCAGAATCTCTTGTTTGGAAAACTGGGCCTCGATCTGGAAGGCAACCAACAGTTCCCGGAATTTCCGGGTGTAGGTGCGTTCGAAACTGAAGAAGAGGTTCTTGGCCAGCTGCTGGGTGATGCTGGAGGCCCCCTGCACCTTGCCCGGTTCGAACAGGGTCACATACAGCGCCTTGAGGGTTCGCAGTTTGTTCATTCCGTGGTGATCCCAAAAACGGTGGTCCTCGGTGGCCAGGATCGCCTGCACGAAAACATAGGAAACATCCTCCAGGGCCACGGTCTCCCGGCCGCCAATGGCCAGGATCCGACGGCCGTCGGCGCTAAAAATCTCCGTGGCCGGCGTATCGTTGATCCGGCTGATGGGATCCGGCACCTGGGGAAGATCCCTGACCGCTACCAGGAAGAGGCAAAGTACCCCCAGCGCGGCGACGGCTGCCAGTGCCAACAGGGCATAGAACACCGGCAACGCAAAACGGATAAGGCGCACGGGCAGTGTCATCGGTTATCCTTGGGAAATGGTATCCAGGGGCGCTGCCGGCGCTTTTTCGGCTGTTGGGCAGGGTCGTCCGGCTGGGTGGACGCAGACGGGGAAAAGGAATTGCCGAAAATCGAAACCGAGGATTGCGGAACCGTCGGCGAGGGGCTGGCCAGCCGGGGTTCCAGCAGCACGCGAACCTGCCAGACAGCCCACTCCTGCCCCATCACCGTGGTAATCTGACGGCCCTCGGGCGTTTGCATCTCGATGGCGATCCGGATCGTGTCGGCATTGACCTCGTCGCTGATACCCACGCGCACCGGGCTACCCTCGATCGCCAACACCGCTGCGGGTTGTGGCAGAACGGCCCGTTGGACCTCCACGGGAAGCGTTTCCAAGGCTCTGAAAAAACGATCGGCGGGATAGATGCGTCCGGCAAACTCCGGCAGCGCCTCTAATGTTCCCCTGACGGCCGGCGCACTGCCGCCGGTGGATTCGAGTTCCTGGCCGCTGGTGGTCGTATAATTGAGCACATTGTTGGAACGGTCCAGAAGGTAAATGCCCACCTTGCCGTTTTCCCGCTCCAGGTAGACCCGATCCCAGCTCCGGTCAGCACTGATGCTCAGCAAGCGCATCGGCGGAAAAAGGGTCCGCTCCGTCGCTTCGGGAAGCTGACTGTAAAGGACGCGAAACCGTTCCGCGGAGAGCATGCTCCCCCGGGAATCGGACACGCCTTCGATCAACTGGGACATGGAGGTTGCCTCGCGAGCCTCGCGTTGGGCGGCCAACTGGTCGGTAACCATCTTCTCCAGGGTCTGGGTGGCCACCTGCCGCAAGTGCCCCTCCTCCCATACATTGCCTGACTCCGGACGATAACTGTTGGTGGCCGCCAGGTAACGGCCCAGCATGATTTCCACCCAGTTGAAGCGCACTTCGGAGAGCAGGACGGCCAACACCGCCAACACCAGGACCCCGCCCCGTAAGCTGAATCCCTGCAAGAACCACGTTTTCAAATCCTTGGGTTCCGACCAGGCCGGCATAATCGCTCCTTTTTTCATTCGCTGCCAAGCGTTGATGCATTCGTAAAAAGTCGCATTCCCGACGGATTCGTAAAAAGCCCGAGATCAAGGCTTGCGAATCCTTAAGGAATGAGGCGTATTTGGCGTACGCCGCAGTGACGAAGGATACGCGTAACGCCGATATCGGGTTTTTTACGAATCCGTCAGCGTTCACTTGGCAATGGTCCGGCTCTTACTACATTCGAATCAAATGATAAAGAGTGGGCTGAAGGCTGCGCAGGGCAATCGCATTTGGAACCTACTCTACAAAATAATGGTCGCAGGCAAGGCCAGCTCCACCAACAAGCAACGATAGATATTGATATCACAGGAAATTGGAGCAGGCCTTGCCCGCAAAAATAGAAATCGATCCAAATGCGATGGCCCTGGAAGGCTGCGGCGGCGATGGATGTGGTTCTCCAGCGGCGGGAACGAGGCGGCAAGACTGGGAAAACGGGCAAAAACGGCGATTACGAAGGCGGTGTGCAGATGGATAGCGGGGATCCGGCGGCCGGTGCCGCTACCGGATCATTCGGGCGGTTGGGACCAGATGATCATCACGGCGCATCGGCGAGAATCTGCGCGATATCCCCTTTTTCGTAAAGCGAGCGGAAAACATCTATTACGCCGGCGTCGAACTGGGTTCCGGATCCCCCATACATGATCCCCAGAATCCTGTCCTCCTCCATGCGCTTGCGGTAGGCACGGTCGGAGGCAATGGCATCGTAGACATCGGCAACGGACAGGATCCGCGCCAGCATGGGAATCCTCGCACCGGCCAAACCGTCGGGGTAGCCCTTGCCGTCGTAGCGCTCATGGTGGCAACGGATGATGTTCTTTTCGCGGTCCCACAAGCCCAGACGCTCCACGATATTGGCACCGATCACCGGGTGCTCCTTGATAATGCGGAACTCCTCGTCGGTCAGTCGTCCGGGCTTGAGCAGGATATCGTCACGAATGCCGATTTTTCCGATATCGTGCAGTTGACCGGCGACATGCAGGATATCCTGTTCCTCCTGGCTGCCGCCCATGGCCCTGCAGAGCGCGGTGGCGATGCGGGTGACACGGTTGGAGTGCTGCTCCGTATACGGATCGCGGGCCTCGATGGCCCGTACGAATGCGTATAGGGTGGCAAACAAGTTTTCATAAATATTTTCATAAAGCGCTATGTTTTCAATTGCATAAGCCGCTTTATTGGTCATGAAGGACATATAGTAGAGGTCTTTTTCAGAAAATCGAACCGCCCCGTCCTGCGCGGACACCGCCAGGATACCAAACACCTTGTTGCGAATGTTAAGCGGCACCAGCATCAGTGAGCGCAGCACCTCGGGAAGCCCGGGGACATTGGCCGTGTCTTGGATCAGCAGAGGCTTGTCCTCCTCCCGATTTTCCATGATAAAGCCGCCGAGATCAAGCGCATCGGAAGGGTCGGGTTGCTGATCACCGGCGGCGCCATGGCCATTGCGCCTGGCCAGCGAACGGGCCACCGGAACCGGCTGGTTGACCGCCTCGTTAATGATATAAAAGACCGCCTCGTTGGCACGGGTCAGCTCGGTGGAGAGATCCACCACCCGCTTGAACAAGTCGACACTGGAATCAATGGTGGTAAAATCGGTCATGATACGGTTGAGGGTGTTGAGTTCATCGACCTTGTAGGTCAATTCGCGGTTGAGCTTCTCGATCCGTTGTTTTCCCTCGACCTCCTTGGCCAGGAACAGATTGCGGATGAAAAGCCGGCGCTCGCGCAGGACCCGCTTGACACAAAGCTCCAGCTGATTGAGATTGACCGGTTTGATCAGAAAATCGACGACACCGTTCTTCAGTGTCTGGATGGTATTGTCCAACGAAGGGTAGCCGGTCATGATGATGACCGGAATGGTGTTGTCCACCTTGCGAATATGTTCAGCCAGCTCCAGGCCGTCCATTTCGGGCATGTTGATATCGGTAAAACAGCAGTCGATTTTCTCTGTGGCAATGATGTCGGCGGCACATCGGCCATTTTCAGCCGTGAGGACATGATAGCCCTTGGCCATGAAATATTCCGAAGCCACTTCGAGGATGCTCTCCTCGTCATCCACAATCAACAAAGTTTCTTTTGGAACGTCTTCCATTTGGATCTGAGTTCTCTGTGTTGATCTATTCCGTAATAATCTATAATGATTGGCTTTCTGGTGCTTTACGGGTTATCCCGGGAAGCTGCAGCCGATTATCATGTTCCTGATATCGGCCCGTCATCGACAAACTAAAGTCGCCAATGGGTTGCCGAATACGAAAACAAGGATCGTCCGGACCATGGGATCCGAAACGGGGAACAACGCCCCGATGCGTGGCGAAAATGCTTGACGGCATGGGCAGCCGGCGGTAAGGGTCCATTTTTGTGCCATCAATCCGGACAGGCTGCATTTCCCCATGACCAATGATCCCGACCGTCCATTGCGCATCTGCCTTCTGAGCTATCGGAGCAATCCCCACTGTGGTGGCCAGGGGGTTTACCTGAAAAACCTCAGTCGCGCCCTGAAGGATATCGGCCACCGGGTGGAGGTGATTTCCGGTCCGCCCGACCCCATGCTGGATGCCGATATCCCCGTCTATCGATTACCCTGCCTGGACTTGTACAATCCGGACCACCTGTTTCGCATGCCAACGTTGAAGGAACTTTCCGATCCGGTGAATTTCATGGAGTGGGCCGGCGTTTCCACCATGGGATTCCCGGAGCCGTTCACCTTCGGCATCCGGGCCTGGCAGTTTCTGCGGACCCGCATGCAGCGCTACGATATCGTTCATGACAACCAGAGCCTCTCCTATGGCGTCTGGGCCATGGCCCGCCGGATCCCCACCATCGTCACCATCCACCACCCGATCACCATCGATCGCCGAATCGCCGTGCAGGCAGTCCGTTCGTACTGGAAAAAGCTCAAGCAGCTGCGCTGGTTCTCGTTCATCGGTATGCAAAAGCGGGTCTCGCGGACCTTGAAACACATCATCACCGTCTCCGAATCCGCCCGTCAGGATATCGCCCGGGAGTTTCGCATATCGGACCAGCGCTTTCATGTGGTGCCCAACGGCATTAACACGCGCCTGTTCTATCCCATCCCGGAGATCCCACGGGAACCGGGGCGGATCATCGTCACCACCAGTTCGGATGTTCCCCTCAAGGGGCTCTACTACCTGCTGCAGGCGGTGGCCCAAGTGGCCCGCAGGCGTCCGGTCCGCCTCGTGGTGGTCGGCACGCCCAAGGAGAACGGCGGTATCACCCGCTTGATCCGTCGCCTGGGCATCGGTAAGCACGTCAGCTTCACCGGACACATCAGCGACGCCGAATTCGTCCGTCAATATGCCCGGGCGGCCATGGCCGTGGTGGCCTCGGTGTACGAGGGGTTCGGCCTACCGGCAGGTGAAG
>NZ_BBCC01000253.1 GCF_001311845.1 Desulfosarcina cetonica JCM 12296
GTGGCCCTTTTCGGCGAATGCCAGGCCGCCGGCATCGACCCCGGCCGGCTGATATTCGATCCCATCGTGGCCCCCCTGGCCTGGCAGGAGGGCAACCGCCAGAACATGGCCGTGCTGGAGGTCATCCGAACCCTACCCGATCTATTGGGCTTTCCGGTAAAAACCATTGCCGGCCTCTCCAACCTGACCACCGGAGCGCCCGACAACGACCTGCGGCGTCGCTATCAATCCGCCTTTCTGCCCATGCTGGCCGCTGCAGGAACCAGCATGCTGCTGATGAACGTGCTGGATCCGGCCGTTCTGGGAATCGCCAAGGCCTGCCGCCGGATCTGTGGTTCGGCGATCTTCACCTGGCAGTGATCGTTCCAACTGCCGGACCGCATGGACAAATTACGCTTAACAATTTTAAAATCAACTGGTTAACCCCATAGTGCGCGTTGATCCGACGGCCGATCGCAGCCGGCCTGGCTGACCCTCCGGCGTTCTCTTTTTCCCTCAAGCTCCCCATCTTCCCTCCGATAAGTACTTTGTGTCAGACGATCCCCTGGAACGGAAAAAACGGATCATCCATTCCCCTCAGGATCCAGCGGTCCATGCGGGACTCCTTGGATGACGGTTTCATTCCGGATAGGAAGGCCACTTCATGAAAAAAAAACAAAGAAACGGCGCCATCCCCACAGCTCAAGGGACAACGCCGACGGCGGAGGTCAACACCGCCATACCGGCGATGGGGCTCGATGTGGGCACGGTGAACATCGCCGTCAGCCTGCCGATGGATCATGCGCGCCCGTTGCGTCGACAGGCCAATGCCTTTTTCACGGTCCCCTTCAATCCGGCCGTCAAGGAGATCCTTGTACGCAAGCAGATGGGATTCATCCAACGCAATGAGGTTCTGTACATGACCGGCGAAGCGGCCGAAACCATCGCCCGGAGTTTCGGCCGCAACACGCGCCGGCCGATTGCCGGCGGATTGATCAACCCCCGGGAGCAGGATGGCATGCTGATCCTGGAACATATGCTCAAGGAACTCCTGCCGCCCCCCGGTCCCGGCGGCACCCGCGTTGGCTTCAGTATTCCCGGCGAGCCCCAGGGCCGCAACGGAGCGGTGGTCTATCACGAGGCCATGATCCGCATGTGCCTGGAACGGATGGGCTACCAGGCAGAACCGGTCAATGAAGGCCTGGCGGTGATTCTGGCGGAGTTGTCCAGCACGGACGGCTCGGGAATTGGCATCAGCATGGGTGGGGGATGTGCAATATCTGCCTCGCCTACATAGGTATTCCCGTGGCCGCGTACAGCATTCAATTCGGCGGCGACACCATCGACGCCATGAGCGCCCAGGCCATCGAACGGCCGGCCTCCCGGGTGAAGGCCGTCAAGGAACGCAGCCTGGACTTGAATCGTCCGCCAGCCGACCCAATCGAAACCGCCCTGCAGATCTATTACGCCGATCTCTTCAAACGCTTGTGCCTCAGCCTTGAAAAGCAGCTCAATTCCTGTGAGAATATCAGTTGTTTGCCGGAATCCCTCCCCATGGTGCTCAGCGGTGGTACGGTCATGGTTCCCGGCAGCCTGGATGCGTTCAGAAAGGCGCTCGGCGAGATCCGCCTGCCGGTTGGCGTCAGCGATGTCTGCCTGGCCAGCGACCCGCTGATGGCCACGGCCAATGGCGCCTTGAAGCACCTCATCAATCAGGATGCGGCATCATGAAGCGTGAGATCTTCATCTACGGACCCAACGCGGTTCGTGGGCGCATTATCCACAAGACCTTGGCGACCCACGGGATTCAGGCCAGATACTGCAGCGGGACATGGGAAATGGAAAAAGCCCTGGAAGGCATTCCGGCCCCCATCGTCATTCTGGATCTGATCAGCACCCTACCGGCGGACCTGACCTTTCGCGGTCGGTTGGCCGGTCGGACGATGGACGCGCTCTTGATCACCCTGGTGGATGCGCCGGATGCGGCCATGGTGCGGGAGTCGGCCGGGGTGGAAGAGGTATGTGTCCTGGCCCCCGTGGATCCCCGGTACATCCTGACGCTGGTCTTGGAGGCCCTGAGGGGAGAATTGCACGCCGCCGCCATGGCGCCGCCCGCGATTCGGCGCACCGACGAACCGCTCCCGATTCCCGTGATCCCGCCGTCCAGGAAGAAAATCAAGCAACCGTCCCTGTTAAAACGGCTGTTTTCCGGTCCTTTGATGCGCTTCGCCGCAATCATGCTCACGCTGACGGTCGGACTGACCGGCGGCTATGTGCTGTGGTGTTTTTCGTCGCTGCCGGATGTGGATATCCTTGCCGATTACCGGCCGTACCGGGGATCGGTGATGTATAGCGATGACAACCGCCGCCTGACGGAATTCTTTATCGAGCGCCGAACCCTGATCCCTTACCGGCTGCTTCCGGAGGCCGTTACCCAGGCCGTTTTGGCTATCGAGGACACACGCTATTTCAAACACAGTGGCGTCGACCCGATTCGCATCGCGGGTGCCCTGGCCGCCGATCTGAAGGCCGGAACCATGAATCAGGGGGCCAGCACCATCACCCAGCAACTGGTCAAGATGATCTTTCTGACGCCGGAAAAAACCATCTCCCGCAAGGTACGTGAGGTCCTTTTGGCCTTGAAGATCGAACAGCTTTACGACAAGCACGAAATCCTCGAGATGTACCTGAACAAGGCCTATTTCGGCGCCCGGGCCTACGGGATCGACATGGCCAGCCATACCTATTTCGACAAACCGGCCACCCAGCTGAACATCTCCGAAGCGGCCCTTTTGGCCGGCATGCTCAAAGCGCCATCCGCCTATTCGCCGTTTACCAATGCAACGGCCGCACGGGTTCGCCGAGGCCAGGTCCTCAGCCGCATGCGGGAAGTCGGGTTTATTGATGAGATGCAGTATCAGGCGGCCCTTCAGACGCCGCTGCCGGTTCGCGGAAGCCATTCCAGCCGCGAGTACAACGCCCCTTATTTCGTCGCCCACTGCCGGCAGATCCTGGAGGACCGTATCGGCGAGCGGCTTTATACCTCGGGATTGTCCATCTACACCACCCTCGATCATCGCTTCCAGGAACGGGCCGAGAAAGCCGTGGCGGCCGGCATCAAAGATTTAAACCGGCGCTATCCCGGCAAAGCATCCATTCAGGCCGCGGTGATCAGCATGGAGGTGGATAGCGGACGAATCCGGGCCATGGTGGGGGGAACGGATTTCTGGTCTTCCCAATTCAACCGGGCGACGCTGGCCAAACGCCAGCCCGGATCGGCGTTCAAGCCCTTCGTCTATCTCACGGCCCTGGAACAGGGGTACAATCCCCAAAGCCTGATCGAAGACGTCCGACGGGTCTACGGCGTCGACGGGACCCACCAGCGCTGGTCGCCGCGCAACTACCATGACCGCTATCACGGACTGGTCACCCTGGAAAAGGCCCTGAGCCGATCCATGAACGCCGCCACGGTCAATCTGGCCAAACAGGTGGGCATCGATACGATCATCGCCACGGCCCATCGACTGGGCGTCCAGAGCGATATCCATCGCGTCTACCCGTCGGTGTTGGGGGCCTCCGAGATCACCCTGCTGGAGCTGGTCAGGGCCTATGCGGCCATGGCCAGCGGGTATCGGGTCGAGCCGGTGTGTATCGACCGCATCATCGACAAGGACCGGTCCATCATGATCGAGCCGACGCTCCAGCGCGAGCAGGTGATCAACCCCGAGGTCCTGGCGTCCCTTAAGGCCATGTTGCGCAGCGTGATCACCGAGGGCACCGGCAGACGCGCCAGGGCCCTGGACCGCGTTGTCTACGGCAAGACCGGGACCACCAACAGCAGCAGCGACGCCTCTTCATCGGATTTGACGAGCGCGTTGTCACCGGCGTCTGGGTGGGCCGGGACGACAACACCCCCATCGGCCGTTCCGCCACCGGTGGCAACAGCGCCCTGCCCATCTGGATGATGGTCATGGGCAGCCCCATTCCGGACGGCGAAACATCATAGAAAAAGATGCTTATTTGATCTGTCCGCGGGCCTCGCGGAAGCGTTGGGTGACCGTTTCGGTCAGTTCCGCAGCCGCCTTGAGAAGTTCGGCCACGGCGGCCTGGTCGTTTTTCCCGGCCTCCTCGGCCCACTGACGGTAATCCTCAACATGATGATCGTTGTGCTGAATCCAGTGGGTCAACAGCTTTTCCAGTTTTTGCGAAAATGACAGTGGTGCATCATGACTGTGGGTATGGCCGTGGTGATGGTGATGATCGTGGCCGTGGTCGTGGCTATGCTCATGATCGTGATCGTGTCCATGATCGTGGTGATGTGTCATCAATAGACTCCTCTATCGGGGGGTTCCAACGGCGTGGCGTTGCATGGATGAAGGATTCCTAAAAAGCGACGTCTCAATCTATGCCTGTTGCGGATTGAAGTCAACCGTCAGCGGTCGCCTCAAGCCATCCGAAATCCTCATGACGCCCGCCGGGGCAAATCGATCTTGCGTTTCTCCGGATCCGCCTGCCGCCTGAAAAAGGTCGCCATATGGCCGATCAGTCCGATCATCTCGCAGCTGACCGTTTTCTCGATCTCCGCCACCATGGCTTGCTTCTTCTCCTTCTCTTTGAATTCGATGAACTTGACTTTAACCAGTTCATGGTGATCCAAGGCTGCGTTCATGGCACCAACCAAAGCAGGCGTCAGTCCTCTCTGGCCGACATACACCACCGGTTTGAGGCCATGGGCCAGTCCCCGAAGATATCGCTTTTGAAATCCCTGCAACCGCTCCATGGATTGCCTCCTTATACAGTGTTCGTTCAGAAAAACGCGTGCAACGAAGATATCGGGCGAATGGGTCATTTACGGGTGGACACGATCTAACGCCGCATGACACGGGCGTGGACATTGTCTATTTTAGGCATCATTTCATCGATCTGTTTTTTGGTTTGAGCGACGTTGCTGTCCGTACTGATCAGAATGTTTTCCGTGGCGTCCACGATGGAATGAATCTTCAAACAGGTATTCTGAAGCATCTCGATCCGGTTCTGCAGACAGACCAGGTAAACGGTTATACCGGCCATCCAGATGGCCATGGCATAAACCTTCCACTCTTTTTTCAAATGCTGAATCAATTTATCCATGGGATTCCTTTTCATCCTGTCGTCGGAAAGGTCCCTTCGTGAACGGCCGGGGCTGAGCGGGTTGGCCCATCCGGGGATTTGAACCATCCGCCGACGCCTGTCGGCAGGCACCGCAATCCAACGCGTGGGCCGATATGAATGTCTAAACGGTCAGGTGTAAATCAGGTTGAGGTTGATGGGGGGTACTTCTTGACCCCCGGTTTTGGAAGCAGGTGTTCGGCCCCAACGGTCAGCCAGTTGACATCCGGGTTGATCTCACGGAGCTTGTTGTCTTCCGGCGGACGGGAATGGGCCGTATAGGCGTAGGAGGCCTGGAAGATACAGACGTTGTCCCGCCCCTTGTCGGCAACCACATAGTTTTTCCGGAAGGACCGCAGGGGCATTTTCTGGTTTTCGGCCATCTGGCGGATTTCATCATTGGTAAAGCGCATCAAAGCGGCCTTGGATACGCCGCGCTCGGATATTCGGAAGAGCGCACGGGATTCGCTGCTTCCGGCATAGACCGTGGCAATGCAGGGAATTCGCTTGAGATACTGGGCCGCCACCATGGCCGCGGTCCGCCGCCCGCCGATCATAAACGGCATGCCGTAGTACTCAAAGAGTTTGCGTTGAACCAGCTCGGCATACTTGTCACCCTTCTCATACAGGTCCTTGGAAATATACCTCAGGTTCTGGGCCAGGTCTTCGGCCGCGTCGGCGATGGGCCAGTCAATTCTCACATGATAGTGGGTCAGGCTGTATCGGTTACTCACATGGCTGGACGGATCACGCTGGATGAGCAAGGCGTAATCCACCGGCAGAAGCACGTTCATGAAGTCATAGAAGTGGACCGAGTCCAGATATTTATGGGTCCGGTCAAACTTTTCCGGCAACGGCAAGGCCTTGGATTCCAGCAGGTTGGTCTTCGTGGGCCGGTTGACATCGAAGAAACGGATATACTTTTTATGAATCGCCGGGATGACATCCTCGACAAAAATCACCAGAAAGGTTTTCTGGCACTCGTATTCGATTCCGGGAATTCTCGCGCGGGGTTTGAGCTCCCGTTTTTCAATGAACGGATAGGGAAGCTTACGTTCGGCAAACTGTTGATAGGACTGGATCAGGGCATAATCCAGCATGAACTGGTCCAATTCGTCCCTGAACAGTTCGTAATAGGATCGGCGCAGGCGATTGAACTGGCTCAGTTCTTCTCTGACGCTCCAAAAGGCCACCGGAACTCCCCTCGGCTGGAGGATTACTTGGAAGTTGGGTAAGAAAACGCGGATCGTACTGTTTTTCTTTAATTAACATGATTGTGAAAAGGGGTCAACGATCACCCATGGTTTTTCCATTGAGTTTTTCCATCCAGCCATAAATCCGTTCCCGGTATCGAATGCTCAGCCACGCGACCACCCCCGTCACCGCCAAAACGATGGCAAAAACCACGTAGTTTTTTTGGTACAGGAATTGTCCCTGAAGACTCAGCATCAGGGTACCGGGCATCCTGCCCAACGCGGCGATCAGCATGAAGGCTTTGAGGGGGATCGCAGTGATTCCCAGAAAGAGACAGAGGTAGTCCTTGGGAAACCCGGGAAAGATGAAGAGGATCAAAAGAACGATGATGCCCTGCCGCTTGAGGAGATGGTCGAAGCGCGCCAGCTTGTCCGACGGAATCCAGCGCCGCACGAAGCGTTTGCCAAGATAGCGGCCGATGATGAAATTGATCCAGGATCCCACGGCCAGCGCCAGGCTGGAGTAGAGAAATCCGCTTATCGTGCCGAAGAGATATCCGCCGATGAATCCGGTGGCCTCGCCCGGAATGGGGGCGAGGACCACCTGAATCACTTGCAGGGCCATGAACGCCAGGGGCGCGCCGCGGCCGAAGGTACCGACCACGCGGGCGATCTGATCGCGATCGGTAAGCCAGTGATAGGCCGTCATCAACCCGGTGGCGATTTCATGGCGAAAGCGTAAAAAAACAACCCCGCCGGCGATCATGACGCCGGCCACCAGCCACCAGCGCCATCGGGTCAGCCGGCGCTCCACGTTCTCACCTGGCACCATGTTGCAAAAAGCCCCTGGACGGAATACCCGGCATCAGCGGTCGGTCAGGGCGGCCACGCCGGGCAGGATCTTACCTTCCAAAAATTCCAGGGAGGCCCCCCCGCCGGTCGAGATATGGGTCATGCGCTCGGCCAGCCCCGCCTTCTCCACGGCCGCCGGCCGAGTCCCCACCGCCGATCACCGTGACGGCGCCCCTTTGG
>NZ_BBCC01000254.1 GCF_001311845.1 Desulfosarcina cetonica JCM 12296
CGCGGATTTCAAGACCACCGTCGACGATACCGAGTGGCGCGGATAGACGCCTTTGCCCGATCGTTTCTAAAAAGTTTCTGACGAACAAACAGCCCCTTGCCGGATCCCGGCAGGGGGCTTTTGCTTTTATGGGATGCCGAACCCATTGAGGGAGGAGAATCAGCGTTCCGTAAACGCATACCTTCCCCCAGCATGACCCATTGTCACGTTTTTCACCATGGATGTGTCATTCCTGTGATCTCCATCACTGACGCTGGGTGCAACCTGTGTCAGGTTGAATTCACACACAAGCCAGCTTCCATCCGCGTTTTCTGTTCATGGTGCTTGCTTCACAGCTTTCCTGTTGGCGTATTTTCCCTTCATCCTAAACACACCAGAACGGATCCGGTTGGCTTTCACAGTTGCCGTCAATGCCGCATATCGCCAGGGAAAGGAGGTGAGATCGTCACGTTCCACTCGGCCGATGGAGGCTTGCTTGCAGTCATGATACGCGCGGTTGTGGCATTCAAACGGCATTCAGGCGTTCTCAAGAAGGAGGCGGGCAATGAAATACAAAGACAAACTCAGCGGCAAGGAATTTACGTTTACTCCCAAGACGGGACAAGTCATGGTCAAATTCTCGGCTGACGCAGACATGCTCTCGGCGACCAGGAGCTTGGAGAAGAATCGAATCATGACCCCCCTATATGATTCGACCCCATCAAGGGGCTATGGGTGCTACCAGCTTCTGGAGGATGGCGCCGATGTCCAATCGGTTGCCAAACAGCCGGGAATCGGAAGTCTCATGCCTGTTGTTGTCGACAACGAAGGCAACGAACGCTTTTTCCTGCCCGGCGAAATCACGGTGCAATTCAAGCCGGGTGTCAGCCCGGAAGCCCAGGAAAAGGTAATTGCCGGTCATCACTGCACCATCCTCAGGAAACAGCAAACCCCCGGTTACTATACCCTTCAATTGCCTTCGGGAATGGATATCTTCGATGCCATTGAAACCTTCAACAAAAACGATGATGTCCTTTTCGCCGAACCATCCAATGTCGGCTATAACGATGCGCTTTACATGCCGGACGATCCCAGCTTCAACAACCAATGGTACCTGCATAATACCGGGCAAACCGGCGGAACCAGTGACGCGGATGTGGACGCACCGGCCGCTTGGGATATCGAACGGGGCGATGCGGGGATCGTGATTGCGGTTCTCGACACGGGTGTGGATCTGGATCATCCGGACCTTCAGGGAAACATCCTGTCCCGACCGACAGGCGAGGATTGGGATTTCGCCGATCCCGATCTGGTCCCCGAGCCTGGAACCGAATCGTGGGAGGATCATGGGACCCACTGCGCGGGCATCGCGGCGGGGGTTGACAACGGCACCGGGATCCTCGGCTTGGCACCGGGTTGCAGCATTTTGCCGATTCGTATCGACCTTCATGGCGGCGCTTACCAGAACCGAGCGGATGCCATTAATTTCGTCACATCCATCGCCCCGCGGTATGGGCATGTGGTCATGAGTTGCAGTTGGCGAACCAGCGGCAATGTGACGGCGATTCAAAATGCCATTATCGCTGCGAACACCCAGGGCATCCTTGTCTGTTTTGCCGCCGGCAATGATTACACGGATACGGATGTCACCCCCAAATACCCCGGCGTCATGCCCGAGGTGCTGTCTGTTGCCGCAACTGACCACAAAGACGTCAAAGCCGGATTTTCCAACTATGGGTCGTCGGTGGATGTCTCCGCGCCCGGGGTTAACATTTATTCCACCGTGCCGAATGACACCTATGGAAGCAAAGACGGCACATCCATGGCGTGCCCGTTGGTGGCCGGGCTGGCGGGGCTGATCTGGTCACGAAATCCGACCCTGACCCACCTGGAAGTGAGAACAATTATTGAAAACAACTGTGACAATATCAATGCCCTCAATCCAGGATACAATGGCAAATTGGGCAAAGGCCGGATCAACGCCTACAGGGCGCTCAACGCGACACCGGCCCTTTGCAGGTTCAAGGTCAAGGGGAAAATCAAATTTCCGCAGAAAAACGCCGGATCGAGCAGCGCGCTGACCTTTTACACCACCGCTGTCCGTTTCCCCTGGTTCCGCCCGGTGAGGCAGCTGCTTTTTCTCACCCAAAAACCGTATTCGGAGCGGATCTACTTCCTCAATCCGACCACCGGAGCGGTCATACGTTCGATTGATCCCAGGAACAACGATACGATTGGCGGCATGACGTGGGACGGGAAAGCCATTCGGGTGGCGAATGTCACCACCGGTGCCGGCTCGATCAATGCCATCAACCCGTCAACCGGGGCGCAGGTGGGGTCGATCAGCGCCCCATCAGGGCGTGGCGAAGGTTTGACCTATGATGGAAAACACCTTTACTATTCCACCATTTCGCGCATCCATAAAATCAATCCCGCCACGGGAGCCGTTTTGCGCAGCTTCCCCGTACCCGGTGGCGGGCGCTGCCGGGCACTGACCCACAATGGCGGCAACCTTATCTTCGCAGGCGACCCTTTCGCCAATGAAATCATCGTTTTTGATAAGACGTCCCTCCGTGTAAGCTGTCGTTTCAAGGCGCCGGGAAGAGGAAACTACCGCGTCGACGGGCTGGCGTATGACAAAATCACCAAGACCCTGTACATCGCCAATCAGAGCGAAAACCTCATCTATTATGGGAAGCTTGCGTAGTCATTCCATCGGCCATCAACCGTGAACGCCCTTTGGTATCGGCGGGCATGTCGCCAAATGGAATCAACCAAGAGCGCAACTCATCGGGGGAAAGCCACAATCCATGGCAAGTTACGGTGAGTGGCTTTCCCCCAAGTTGTTTGTTCGCCAACGGGCTGTTCCCCGGCCTTAAAGGCGGGCGCCGGTTTAGCGGCAGATATCCTCGGAAAGAATGATCGCCTCGGCGATATGGCGCAAGGGTTTACGCGAATCCATGCTGCGTTTCTGGAGCCAGCGGAAGGCTTCGTCACCTTTCATGTTGCGGCGGTGCATGAGAATCTCCTTGGCCCGCTCGATCATTTTGCGGGCCTCCAGCTCCTCTTGAATCACCCGTGTCTTTACCATCAATTCCGTGTTTAAAATGGCCACGGCCGCCTGGTTGGCAACGGCGGTGAGCAGGTTGATCTCCGTATTGGAAAACGCATGGGGCGTGGCGGTAAAGCAGTTCAGCACGCCGATGATGCGCTCGTCCTTGAGTTTCAGCGGCACCCCCACCATGGAGACCAGTTTCAACTTGCGGGCCATCTCCTTTTCCTTGAAACGCGAGTTGCGCAACACATCGGCAATGACCATCGGGCGTTTGTTGGTGACCACATAACCGACGACCCCTTCGTTCAAATGCAACGAGCGATCCTTGACATACTCCGGATCAATGGACTGCGTGGCCTTCAGCCGGATGATCGGGGTCTTCTCGCTTTCATCGATAAGCCAGAGGGAGCAGATCTCGACACCGGTAACCTTGGCCGTCACCATGACGATCAATTTCAGCAGATCCTCCAAAAACAGATCAGAGGTAATCGCTCGGCTGATGTCGGTTAACGCCTTGATGTAACTGTCGTAGGTATTCAAATCGATTTTTTCCATGATCGAATCCTATCTTTTGACGACGCCTCCCATATCACCAAAACAATACTGGACCAGCGTGCAGGCCGCCACGGCGGCGGTCTCGGCCCGTAGAATGCGGGGGCCCAGGCCTGCCGTGAGAAAACCGTTGGCCCTGGCCCGACGGACTTCATCGGCATCGAATCCGCCTTCCGGGCCCACCAGGATCAGGATCCGCTGAGGCGGTCGCGCGGTTTTTTCGGGCGGCACAAACGGCCGGGGCGTCTCTTCCCAGAAAATGATTTTTAGATCGTATTCCCCTGCCGTGGCCAGCACGGCGTCCAGATCCTTCATCGGCGTGATCTGGGGCATGCAGCCACGGCGGCACTGCTTAACCGCCTCGCGGCTGATTTTCTCCCAACGGGCAAGACGCGCGCCGAGGCCCTTGGCGCTGGCCACCGGCACCGAGCGGGCCGCGTAAAAGGGGATCCAGCCGTTGATGCCCAACTCGGTCAACGGGCGAAGCAGATCATCCATCTTGCGGTCCTTGAGCATTGCCTGGGCCAGGGTAAGCTGCACCGGTGACTCCGACAACAGCGCGAAGGTTTCCTCGATTTCCAGAACGACCCGTTTCGGGGAGAGCGACACGATGCGCGCCCGGTACCCCTTTCCCGTGCCATCGAAAAGCTCGACGGTATCGCCGGTGGAGAGCCGCAGCACGCGGCAGATGTGCCCGGCGTCCGAGCCGGTAATCTCCGGCTGCGCGTCACCGACCATCGCCGGCGGTAAATAGAAGCGTCGTAAGGCCATCGGCCGATTCACCCAAGCCCGGTTTATGAAATTTGGGTCGCGACACTCACCCAGAAGCGGATTCAATCCCGCTTGATTTCATCAAACCCATTGAGAAGTCAAGGTGATTGTTCTATATTGATTTAGATCCCCACTAAAAACCGCACGATCCCAATCGGTTTTTTCAATCGACCAGGAAGCCTATGACTGCATATCCGCTACCCGGCATCGTCGAGTTTCTCAGCACCGTAATACCGTTCAACACCCTCGATCGCGCCACCCTCGAGCAGGTGGTCAGCACCGTCCAAGTCGCCTTTTACCCGTCGGGTAAACGGATCATCCACATGGGCGAAGCCTCCAGCGGCTTCCTTTACGTGGTTCAGACCGGTTGCGCGCGGATCTCGATCACCGATGAATCCGGCGACGAACTCCTGGTCGACCTGCGCGGCGAAGGCGATAGTTTTGGTGCGGTGAGCCTTTTGGAAGGCAAGAGCGCCCTTTTCAATATCAGCGCCCAGGAGGATCTGATCGTTTTTCTGATCCCCAAGACAACGGTGGACCGTCTACTGGCCACACATGCCGACTTCAAACGCTACTTCGGCTTCTCCCTGGCGCGCAATTTCAAGGCCGTGCGCAAATCAGCGGACGAACAGCTCGACCTGCTCACCAGCGACAACCAGATCCAGTTCGACCTGTTTCTCTCCGGCAAGCGGATTCGGGAGCTGATGTCCACCACGCCGCTGAGCTGTCCCCCGCGGACCAACGTTCAGGAGGCGGCCCGATTGATGAAAATCCGCGGCGTCGGTTCCATCGTCATCCAGAACGAGGTTGGCCTGCCGGTGGGCATTCTCACCGATACGGACCTGCGCAGCCAGATCATCGCCGAAGGCCGTGACCTGAGCACGCCGGCCGAAACCATCATGAGCGCCCCCATCCGCAGTATCGCACCCGACGCCTTCGCCTTTGACGCCCTTTTGGACATGAGCCGCTTCGGGGTCAGCCATCTGGTGGTAATCGACAACCAGCGGGCCGTGGGCATCATCAGCGAACACGATTTTCAATTGGCCACCGGCACCTCGCCGGTGGGTATCATCGGCGACATCAACAAGGCCACCAGCATCGACGCGCTGGTCGACAAAACGCGCCCAGATCGATCGGGTGCTGGAGATGGCCATGCAGCGCATGGGCGAGGTCAAGCCCATGGTGGCGCTGATTGCCGAGTTGAACGACCGGGTCACGCGCCAATTCATTCGTGTCGTCGAGCGGGAAATGATCGAGGGCGCATGGGGACCGCCGCCGGTGCCGTATTGCTGGCTGGCCATGGGGAGCGAGGGCCGCCGGGAGCAGACCCTGTGCTCGGATCAGGACAACGCCCTCGTCTACCAGGATCTTCCCGAAGCCCAGGTGCCCGCGGCCAGAAAGTGGTTCCTCACCCTGGCCCGGCAGGTGGTGGACGCCCTGGCCCGGTTCGGCATTCCCCGCTGCCAGGGGGGCATCATGGCCAGCAACCCCAAATGGTGCCTGGGTTTGGATGAATGGCGGGACATGTTCGCCGGCTGGATCGATGCGCCGTCACCGGAAAACATGCGTCTGGCAACGATCTTCTTCGATTTTCGCAGCATCACCGACGGCTTCGACGGCGCCGAGCGGCTGCGCCAATGGCTGACCGCCACCGCCGCCGGACGGAAGCACTACGCCCGCGAGATGGCCGGCAACGCCCTTTACAACCGCCCGCCCCTGGGGTTCATGCGCCACTTCGTGGTCGAGACCTCAGGCACCCACAGCGGCGGACTCAACCTGAAGCTGCGCGGCCTGGCACCGGTGGTCGATGCGGCCCGCATCATGGCCCTGGAACTCGGGATCGCGGAAACCAATACCATGGCGCGTCTCAAGGCCATCGTGGCCGAGCGGGTGCTGGAACCAGATTTCGCCGCCGCCATCGAGGATGCCTACGACTACATCAACTGCATCCGCATCAGCCACCATCTGCGTGCCCGGACCCAGGGCAAACCGCTGAACAATTTCGTCGATCCGGCGGTCCTCAACCCCATGGAACGGAAGGTGTTGAAGGAAAGTTTTTCCATCGTCAGCCAGTTGCAGTCCCTCATGGCGTCGCGCTACCAGATCTGGGGGGTGCGCTAAAATGATCCTGCCGACGCTGATGGCCGCCCGGCTGGCCAATCGTCTCCTGCGTTTGCGCCTGGCCCATCGCGACGTGCCGCCCCTGGCCGCGGCCAATCTTCATGCCCTGGCCCATCTGGACGAAAACCAACCCGCGGCCGCCTTCACGTACACCGTCGTCGATCTGGAAACCACCGGCCTGGACATCAAACAGAGCCGGATTGTCAGCATCGGCGCATTCAAGCTAAGCGACCAGCGCATTCACCTCGGCCACTATTTCGATCAACTGGTCAACCCCGGCGGGGAGATGGCCGTGGCGGCCATCAAGGTCCATGGCATCGTTCCGGCCATGCTGGCATCGGCACCGAGCGGGCCGGCGGTACTGGACGACTTCCTGCATTTTCTCGGCAACGACATCCTCGTCGCCCATCCGGCCTGGTTTGACAGCGCCTTTTTGAACCGGTTGATGCAGGCCTGTTATGGGTTCCGCTTGCAGAATCTGGTCATCGACAGCCGGCAACTGTGCGAGCGCACCATTTGACCAAACGGCTGCCGGCCCTGCCACGCAAGCCCGGCCTGCTCGGCCATGGCGCCGCCGCGCCGGAACGGCATCCGTCCTCACTGACCCTCGAGGAGATCGCCCATCAGCTGGGCATCCGTATCTACCGGCGACACAGCGCCGTCGGCGATGCCCTGGCCACGGCCATGATCGTACAGCACTGCCTTTCGCACCTGGCCCAAAACGGCCGAGGGCGGTTGGGGGATCTGATCCGGGCCAGCACGCTCTGACAGCGTTTTTTGCAGTAGCCATGGAGCTTGATGGACTCGTAAAAAGCCACATCCCCGAC
>NZ_BBCC01000255.1 GCF_001311845.1 Desulfosarcina cetonica JCM 12296
CGACGGTGCAGGATCTGTTCGCGTTTTTCGAACCGTGGCGAGTGCTGTTGCGCGACGCGGCCGCCCGGTTGGAAGCGGTTTCCCCGGCGCTGGTGGTGGAACCGATCCGGGACGCCGTCGCTTCGGCAACCGACGCGTCGGTGACTTCGATCTCGACGCCGTCAACACGTCGCTGGAAGCGGCCTTGGACCAAAACGGACCGGTGGTGGACGGCATCAACGCCGCGGGTCTCGAAGTGCGGGCGGCTTTCCAGAGCTTGAGCGATGCGATCTTAAACGCCCTCAACGGCATCAACCTCGACGGCGTCGCATCGACCCTGACAAACCAGATCGCCTCGGTCACGCCCCAAATCGAACAGCTCGAAACCGAAATCACCACGCTGCAAGGGGAGGCGACCACCGCCATTGCCGATGCGACCGCAGCCCTCACGACCCTGCGCGACGATCTGGTGGAGCCGGACGGCGCCTACCGCCAGCATCTGGAGGGGTTTCTCAACACCATCCGCGACGCCATTCCCGACACCATCGGAGACACCATCGACGATGTGAAAGGGCAATTGCAAAGCGTCGCCGACCGGATCGCCTCGGTGGAACTCGATCCGGTTTTCGATGAAGTCCTGGCGCAAATCGAGGAGATGCAGACGGCCTTGGACGAGATCGACGTCGAAACCCTTTCCGAAATCCTCAAAGGGGCGCTCGCCGCGGCGCTGGCGGTCTTTAAGTCCCTCAACTTTGACGAAGAGGTCGAAAAATACCTGACCGAGAAGTTCGACGAAGGTGTGGCGTTTGTCAACGACGAGGTGTTGGGCCGGCTGCAGACCGAACTCGATAAAATTCTGGATTTTCTATCCGCGGTTCAGCCATCGCGCCTGCTGGAAGGGACGGGCATCGACGATGCTTACGAGGCCATGGCCGGGCAGTTGCGGGCCTTCCGGCCTTCCGAGGTCCTCAAACCGGTGATAGGCGCCGTGACCGGTGCCGCCGATCTGCTGGACGGGACCTCTCCCAGCGCATTGCTGGCCCCGCTGATGCAACCCTTAAGCGATCTGCAGACCTATCTGGCGCAGACGCTGTCGCCGACGCCGGTGCATGCCATGCTGAGCGGAAGCATCGCCGAACTGGACGCGCAGCTCGCCAGACTCGACCTTACCACCTTTACCGGCGACATCACCACAGCCATCAACCGCGTCCGGGACCAGCTCAACGCGGCGTTGACGGTGGAGGGCCTGTTGTCCCCGCTGCAACCGGTTCACGAGGCCGCCCTGGCGGCAGTCGATGCGGTGGACCCCGCCGCGATTCTCGATCCGATCGACGAATTCCGCCAGGTGGTTCTCGACGCCATCGACGCCGCCGACGCATCGGCCCTGACATCGGCTATGAACAGCTTGGCGAACGCCGTGGACGGGGTTTCGCTGCCGTCCATGCGCACGGGGGTGCAGGATGCGGTGGCCGCCTTCAACGACCGTCTGCAACAGGTAGCCCTCGCCGAGGTCCACACCCAGGCGGAATCGATGCGTTCCTCGGTTTCAGACGCGCTGGACGCGGTGGGGAGCCTCCCCGATTCCACCGCCGAGGAGCGGCGACAGCGATTGATCGCGCTGATGCAGCGCATGGAACCGCTTTCGATTCTCTCCCAGCCCATCAATCGGCTGAGTGCCCTCACAACGCGGATCGGAGACCTCTCCCACGAAATCGAATCCCAGCTTGGCGATTCGGGGGCATTGGCTGAACCCATGGACCAGCTGGCCGACCGGATCCGTTCCATCGCCGGCGATTTGGATACGGGCACCGCCGACACCAAACAAGCCCTTCGCGACCTGATCTCCGGCGGCATTCAGGCCGCCGGCATCGACGACATCCGCGCCCTGCACAGTCAGTTGCGGGAAACCGTGGTCGGGCTTGGACCGGACGGGCTGGAAGCGGCCGTCGACGACATCATCGCGCCGGTCCGGGACATGATCGACAGCCTTCCCGATCCCGGCGCGATGTTCGATGCCGCCGCCGCCCAGTTGCAGGCGTTGCGCGCACGAATCACCGGCGAGGTGCAGATCACGGTCGACGAGCTGCGCGACCAGGTGCAGGCCATTGTCGATGCCGCCCTGGCCATCCTCGAGCCCATCGACCTCGATACGGTGATGGCCTCCCTTGACAGTGCCTACTCGGCGATTCTGGATCTGAAAGACCGGCTCATCGCCGCCATCGGTTCCCTGACCGACGCGGTGGACGCGCCCTACGAAACGGTCGTGGGGCTGATCGACGAACTCAACCCTTTCGAAATTCTGGGCCCGGTGTTGGACGAGGCGTACAACGAGATACTGGCGAAGTTCGAAGGACTGGATTTACAGGAGATCTTTTCCCCGATCCTCGAAGCGATCGGGCATCTGCGCGACGAATTGCTCGAAGGGGTCCGCCGGGTCGGCGACGCCTTTGGGTCATTCCAGTCGGCATCGGCTTCCATCAGCGCATAGGAGCGGACAGTGGCGCATTATTTCATCCACATCGACGACGACGACCCAGCGGCCGCCTCCGAGGTCGCGGGCCTGGTGACCAGCATCATCGCCACCTACCCGGCGCAGGTCCTGGTGGACGCCGATCCGGTACAGATCGGCAACGTCGAATCCGCCGGCTACATCGTCGACGCCGCCCCTGAAATCGACGCCCTGATGCTCCCCAATGTGACCATCGACACGAATGCGCCGCCACCCTCATCACCGGCTGGCTGGGAACCGCCGGCCGGAAGCGGCCACTGGATCGTGGTCTGCGACGGGCCGCTGCTGCCGGCCTGGTCAGGGGTGATCAGCGGCGCAGGGGCGATTATTACAGGCGTTTTTGACCACGCATTCTCTGTTATGTTCCATGGACGCTTCCACAGCCTCTACCGTGGAGGCACTTGACGGTGTGAAATGGGTCGGGCGGTACGAGCCGGTGTACAAAGTTGGATTCCAACTGGCCGAACTTGGCAATCCCATCATGTCAGATTCATTGGGAACGTTAGCGGGAGCTGACGGCACCTCAGTGGGTGCTCCAGGAGATTCGGTTAAGGTCGATATCAGCGTTACTCCCGATGGAAATGCCGAAGACATTACATCGATTATCACCGGGAATGGAGGAACTGTTCAGAAGGAAGGAAATGGTTCGATCATAGCCGACATTCCACGGAGTACATTGCCGCTGATCGCACGGAACGAATCGTGTTCTTCGATTGAACTGTTCGAACCGGTCGAACCCGACCTGGATGTTGCGGACACCATAACCCAGGTTGCTACGATAATTGACCGGCATGGCCTGACCGGCGAAGGTGAAATCGTCTGCGTCGCCGATTCGGGGCTCGATCGCGGTTTTGACAATGAAACTTTACTCGACGATTTCAAACAGTTCGACGGTATAACCGGAGGACGGATCAGACGAGGTTATTCACCAAACGAAAATGACCCGTCTATAGTCGGTACGGCGGCCGCTCGCACGTCATGGAGCGATCCGGATGGTCATGGAACGCACGTTACCGGCATCGTCTTGGGGAACGGGCGATTGTCAGACAACCGTTCGCTTCAGGGCCTCGCCTTTAAGGCCGAACTCGTGTTCAAATCACTTTTGGACGGCGCGGGAAACTGGGGAGGCATACCCGCAAACCTACTTACAATGTATGGATCCGGATATAATGATGACGGCATCCGTGTACAGAACAATTCATGGGGGGCCGGGAACAGCAGCAATTATACGGGACAATCCAGGCAAATAGATGAATTTGTGTGGAAGCATCCTGATATGGTGCTGATATACACTGCTGGAAACACCGGAGCCGACACCAGCGCCAACGGTGTCGTCAACTGGCAGAATCTGCGCAACCATGGGTCAGCAAAAAACAATATTACCGTTGGAGCAAGTGAAAACAACAAGGCTTTCATTGCAAGCACTTATGGCGGAGGATGGCCTGGGGACTTCCCCACTGCGCCACTTTCCACCGATCCGATTTCCGACAATCCACAGCATGTAGCCGCCTTTTCAAGCAGGGGACCCACCACGGCGGGCGCTGCGGTCGATCGGTTAAAACCGGACGTCTTGGCGCCGGGCGTTAGCATCAACTCCACGTTATCTCAGGTCGCGGGAACCTCACCCGCATTCTGGGGTCCCCACGCAGCCGGATCCTCATACCATTATATGGGCGGCACCAGCATGGCTGCGCCCCATATCACCGGGCTTGTCGTACTGATCAGGGAATATCTGAGAAAAGTCTTCAAATATTCCGATCCGCTCAATCCAGACATCCGGCGGAGGCGACCAAGCGCTGCGTTGATCAAGGCATTGCTTGTACACGGCGCTCAAGCGGTCGCTGGCGCCTACACTGGTTCAGGGATAACGAACGCACCTCCGCATCCAAGCTGTCACCAGGGTTTCGGTCTTGTCAATTTACGATCAACCCTTTTCACCAATTCCGTCAACTCAGCGGTCCCGCCGGCACTTCAGAACTGGCTCCCGCGACGCACGATTTTTTTGGATGACCCGGCCCGGACATTAAACTTTTTCCCCGGTGGTGATCCCAATAGACGTATTCAACAGGCTGTTCGGGTCAACATCGCGAACACGCGTGTTCCACTTCGGGCCACCCTTGTCTGGACTGATTATTATACTGCGCCCGGGTCAAATGGAGCCCTGATAAACCGTTTGCAACTGCGAATCCGTCGTGTTTCTGACGGTCGTCTATTCAGTGTTGTGACCCCGGCTGGCTGTGGACCAGCAGGAATGAACCTTCGCCGCAACAATGTACAGCAGATTGACATACCAACAGCTAATTTACAGGCCGGTCTTCACGACATAGTTGTCCGTGCACTCGCTGTAACTTCTGCCGTCTCCTCCGTCGGCGCATCGCTGGGCGAAGAGCAGGATTTCGCCCTGGTCGTCTCCGGCGCCATCTCCCAAAGCGATCACGCGATTCCCGGCACGATGGCGAACCTACCCGACCTTGCGTTCGTCGACCTTGAACCGAATGCCGGTGTCGCCCTGCACGACGGTCTGGCGCCATCGCCGGAGCGACCGGCCGATAACCCCGGTTCGCCGGATATCATCATTTCCACGGACGACGATCCCAGTACCGCCGCCCAGGCGGAAAACATCGTCGCGGGGACCGAATATTTCATCCATGTAAGGGTGCGCAACCTCGGATGGGCCGACGCCGACGATGCCCAGGTGCGGATCTACCATGCCGATCCGGCCACCCCGATGGTCTGGCCCGGAGATTGGTCTTCGGAGGGATTCGAAGTCGGCGACACGCGACCCACCTTTCCACCATCGACGTTCCCGCCCGGGGCGAGGCGTTTGCCGGCCCGTTCAAGTGGACCCCTCCGGCCGACAGGGAATGGGTGGCTCTTTTCGTCCGTGCCGAACACGGGGACGATCCCATCGTTTCCGACGGCGACGTGCGGCTGGACAACAACATCACCCGCCGCGACCTCCACGTGCTCGACTCGCGCGACGCGGTGCCTGACGAACCGAGCGGCGCCCAGAAATTCTGGTTCTGGATCATCAGCGGATTCGGGTCGCCCCGGGACATCCGTTTGCGACTGATCATGCTTTATGAAGACGTGGTCGACGGCCAGATCAAACCGATGCCCGCCGGGGTGACCGTTCAGATCTGGGACGACGACACCTTCAACGACGACCTGATCGACACCGCCACCACCCGCGCGTCGCCCATCCCGAGGGCGGACCGGCGACGGTGGTCGACCATACCATCAACACCTACGAAAGCGGCGAGCGCAATCCCGATCTCTACATCCGGGTATTGATGCCCGAGGGAGACGCTTTCAGCGACTTTCGTCGTCGCAGTTATTTTGTCAGCGGCGCGCCCTACTGGATGTCCAACCTTTTTGACGAAGTCGACGGCGGGTTTTACCGCGAGAGCTTCAGCGGCAACTCGGTGGGGGTTTCGGGGGCGGTGTCGGTGATCATGCGGCCATCCGGCATCCGGGTGCATGCCAAGATCGAGGTCTACGACCCGGTTTTCAACCAGTTCGAAAACATTCCCGAAGGCGTGGACGTGGTGCTGCGCGATTCCAAAAACGGGGCGCCCACGCCGATCCTGGCCCGCGCCGCCACCGATGAAAACGGTGAAATCCGTGCCGTCATCCTCCAGCGCGAGGACCATGAACCGAGCATCTACTTTACCATCGACAAAGACGAAAACGACCCCACGTTCAACCACATCGGCTTTTTCGACGAAAACGACCAGTACAGCTCCCGCAATGTCGATGTCGAAGTGGTCTCCCCGGAGGGAACGGTTTCGACCCGTTCGGGTCATTTCGAAAACTGGACCGATCCCCGCCTGGTCGCCGCCGACGAAACCCTGCGCATCCGCTTGCGGCCGCCGGGCGTGCTCGCGCACCTGAAGTTCGAATACTTCGACCGTGAAGCCGGCGCGCATCTTCCGGTTCCCCAAGGAACCCACATCCAGGCATGGCTTGACGGAGCCCATGCCGAAGCGGTCAACGGCATGATCGGACCGGATGGCCGGGCCGAACTGTCGGTTCCCAAAAACGGCGCCGATAAAATCACCTTCAGCGTTCGCCTGCGCATGAGTCGCTCCTTTGCCGACGAACCCGATCCGGTGATCGGGCCGAGGGTCATCGTCCGCCAGGGGGGCTCGGTGATCGCGTGGGATACGCGCAACCTCAACGACAGTACAGGCGCAAACGGCCTTTTCACCGACATCGAAAACGAGGTCGGGACCGTCGCCGCGCCGAAGGTCTTTCAAATCGGAACCGGCATGGGGGACGCCGACGTCAAACTGGCGGCCCCGTATATTCTGCGTGTCGTTGGCGATATTCACCAGTGGCTCCAGACGCGGACCGGCGAAGGCGGATGGCGTGGCAACGATCTCACGGTCGAACTGGGCAACACCGCCGGTCAGGGCAGCAGCTTCGGGCCATTATCGACGACCCTGACCATCAATACCGCCCACACTGCGCCGGGCGCCAGGCAGCTCGACCCGGGCAACGCCCAGCCCGATCACTGGAACCGCATCGCCATCGCCCACCAATACGGGCACAGCGTCCTGGAAGATATCGTGCAGCGGTTCATCGACCCGGCCGTCACCATCGGCAACCACAACGGGTACGACGGAACGGCGGAGACAACCGCCGCACGCGCCTTTGCCGAAGGATGGTGCGACTACATCAGTTACGCCCATTTGGCTCAGAAAACCGTTCCCGCTTCAACGGTGTCGGCTGGCCCCTGGACGGCCCACGGCGCCGGATCG
>NZ_BBCC01000256.1 GCF_001311845.1 Desulfosarcina cetonica JCM 12296
CCGACGATGATGCCGTGACAACCGGCACCGCGGAATCCCAACCGGTGGCGGCCGGCCCGAAAGCCGTATCGGCGCCAAAGGCCGCCACCGTGAACGGCCAGATCGTGGTGGGTCTGATTTCAGACACCGAAGCCCACGAGGCGGCCCTGTGGAACAATGCAGCCGGCGTTTTGAGCAGTAAGGGCCTCAAACAGGCCCTGGATGTTCTCTTCTCCGCGTCGTGCAGCGTTTCCAGCGTCCGGTCGAAAAACCGCTACCGGCTGCTCATGGCCAAATTGTGCCTGCAGGCCAACCGGCCGGACCTGGCCCGCCCCATTGCCGAAGAGCTCAACACCCTGCTCGAGGAGCTGGGGCTGGAACGCTGGGAATCTCCCGTCTGGGTGGGCGATGTGCTCGGCGCGCTCTACCGCTGCCTGATCCAGGCGGAAGAGGGGAGTGACGATTATTATCGGGCCGAGGAGATTTTCAAGAAGATGTGTACCATCGATCTGACCAAGGCATTGCAGCATCGCCAGTCATAACCCCGGCGGCGGGCATGGCGTGTCTGTCTCGGGTGCTTAATAAAATATAAATGAGGAGCAGCATTGTCCCGTATCGGTGAAAAGGAGGCATACCATGGCTGAAAGTTTGCAACACACATTGGACCGGGTCCGTTCCCCGCGTGTCCAGATTACCTACGACGTGGAGATCGGGGATGCCATCGAAATGAAGGAGATTCCCTTCGTCGTCGGCGTACTCGCGGATCTGTCGGGAAAACCGGACGAACCCCTGCCCAAGGTCAAGGACCGCAAATTTGTCGAGATCGACCGGGACAACTTCAACCAGGTGCTGGCCGGCATGAAGCCGCGGTTGGCCTACCGGGTGGACAATAAGCTGACCAATGACGACAGCAAAATGGCCGTGGAGTTGCGCTTCAAGTCCCTGGACGATTTCCATCCCGAGCGGGTGGCCGAACAGGTGACGCCGGTACGCAAGCTGGTGGAGGCTCGCAAGCGTCTCTCCGACCTTTTGGCCAAGCTCGACGGCAACGATAAGCTGGATGAATTGCTTCAGGATGTGCTGGCCAATACCGACAGCATTGAAAAACTCGGCCAGGAAGCCGGCGTCGAGGCCAAAGAAGCCGGCGCTGAGACAAAAGAGGAGTAGGCGGCGCCTGATCGGCGATACAGCCATCGTTTGAATCAAGCATGCCTTTGGTGACCGGCATCCGTCCGGTCGGCGTGAACCGGTACGCAAGGAGGGTGATATGACGGATCAGGAACAACAGGCTCAGCAGGAGGCGCCCCAGGCCGTTGAGGAAGAAAAGGGCCTTTTGGATCAGATCATTTCAGAAGGGCGCTTGGCACGCGAGGAGAGCCAGAAAGCCTATGCCAAGGATCTGATCAGTGAATTCGTGGGCCAGGTCATGGAGGGCACCATGACCATTTCAAAAGATACCGAGGCGATGATCAATGCCCGGATTGCCCAGATCGACAAGCTGATTTCCGATCAGTTGAACGAAATCATGCACCATGAGGACTTTCAGAAACTGGAAGGATCGTGGCGGGGACTGAATTACCTGGTCTCCAAGAGCGAGACCGGCGAACGCATGAAGATCCGGGTCATGAACGTCAACAAGAAGGACCTTCTCAAGGATATGGAGAAGGCCAGTGAATTTGACCAGTCCGCCATGTTCAAGAAGGTCTACGAAGAGGAGTTCGGCATGTTCGGCGGCGCCTCTTACGGCGCCTGATCGGGGATTACGAGTTCGGCAACCACCCCCAGGATATGGCCTTGCTGGAAAAAATGTCCCAGGTCGCCGCTGCGGCCCATGCGCCGTTCATCTCTGCGGCAAACCCGGGGATCCTGAACCTGGACAGTTTCACCGAATTGGGCAATCCCCGTGACCTGGCCAAAATATTCCAGAGCCCCGAGTATGCCAAATGGCGCTCTTTCAGGGATTCCGAGGATTCCCGCTACGTGGCCCTGTGCCTGCCCCATATCCTGATGCGACAGCCCTACGGGCAGGCCAATATCCCCGTTGAGGCGTTTGACTTCGAAGAGAATGTCGACGGTACCGATCATAAAAAATACCTGTGGGGCAACGCCGCCTATGCGCTGGGGTCGCGGCTGACCGATGCGTTTGCCAAATACGGCTGGTGTGCCGCCATTCGCGGGGTCGAAGGCGGCGGATTGGTCGAGGGGCTGCCCGTGCACACCTTCAAGACCGACGAGGGCGATGTGGCGCTCAAATGTCCCACCGAGATCGCCATTACCGATCGGCGGGAGAAGGAACTGGCCGACCTGGGCTTCGTTCCCCTGGTGCATTGCAAGGGGACCGATTTCGCCGCCTTTTTCAGCACCCAGTCGGCCAATAAACCCAAGGTTTACGATTCCGACGACGCCAACGCCAATGCTCGTTTGTCTTCTCAGCTGCAGTACATCATGGCCACTTCCCGTTTCGCCCATTACCTGAAATCCATGATGCGCGATAAAGTGGGCAGTTTCATGACCCGTGCCGATGCCCAGGATTTCCTCAACCGCTGGATCAGCAACTATACCCTGGGCGATCCCAATGCCGGGCAGGAGATGAAGGCCAAATACCCGCTCAGTGACGCGCGCGTCGATGTGACGGAGATACCGGGGAAACCGGGTGCCTATCGTGCGGTGGCCTTTTTAAAGCCCCATTACCAGTTGGATGAGTTGAGCGTATCCTTGCGTCTGGTTGCCGAATTGCCGCCGCCTGCCGGCGGCTAATGGGGGCAACGGACGCTGTGGCCGGAACACCGGACCGTAAAACCCATGCCTTGCGGTGCCCGGCCGCGTCGGTGATCCATTCGATTTTTAGCCATCACTGTTTTTCGCAAACACCAACAAAGGAGGATGACCATGGCCGTTGATATGTTCCTTAAATTGTCCAACAACATCAAAGGCGAGTCCAAGGATTTCAAACACAAGGACGAGGTCGACGTACTGGCTTGGAGCTGGGGCGTCAGCCAGTCCGGAACCTTCCACATGGGCGGCGGCGGCGGTTCTGGTAAGGCCTCTTTCCAGGACCTGAGCGTCACCAAGTATGTGGATAATTCGTCCAACGGGCTGTTGCGGGCCTGCGCCACCGGTGAGAAGATTGATACGGCTGATCTTTTCGTGCGCAAAGCCGGCAAGAAACCGCTGGAGTATATTGTGATTAAAATGAAAGATGTCCTGGTGACCTCGGTGTCCACCGGTGGGTCCGGCGGCGAGGATCGGCTGACCGAGAACATCTCGCTCAATTTCAGAGAAGTCGAATATACCTATATCGAACAAAAGCCCGACGGTACCGGTGGCAGCCCCATGCCGTTCAAATTTGACATCGGAGCCAATGAATTCAAGGGTTGATCTGAATGGATAATGCCCAGGCGTCCATACTGGACAGGCTCATCGACACGGCACCGGCCGATTCGCGCGAGCCTGTCCAGTATCGCCTTTTGGATGTCAGCCAGGTCAAGGCCTTCGTCATCCGAGACCTGGAGAATCTGTTGAACAGCCGCCGTTCGATCACCGCGTTGCCGGCGGCCTTTCATCATCTGCACAATTCCGTGGCGACTTACGGGCTCAAGGATTTTACCGCCGAAAACACCGGCAGTCATCGGGTCAAAAAGACCATTCTCAAGGATGTGGAGCGGACCATCGAACGCTTCGAGCCCCGCCTGAGGAACGTGAAAGTCGTGGTCGAGGCCGGTCGTCAGAAGGAGCGTCACCTCCACTTCCGCATCTCGGCCCTGTTGGTTGTCGACCCCATTCGCGAACCGGTGACCTTCGACACCTATTTTGATGCGATTCACAAGGAGTATGTGGTCGCGGATTGAATCAGGCCTTTTAGGGGCTAAAGCCGGAAACCATCGGGAAGGAATCACGCCGTTTTATGGAAGACAGGCTCCTCGACTACTACGAGCGCGAGTTGACCTTCATTCGGGAAATGGGGGCTGAATTTGCCAAGAAATACCCCAAGATCGCCAGCCGGCTGCTGCTCGAAGGCGACAAGTGCGAGGATCCGCACACCGAGCGCCTGATCGAGGCCTTTGCCTGATCAGCGGCCGTATCCACAAGAAGATCGACGATGATTTCCCTGAAATCACCGAATCCCTCTTCAACATCATCTACCCCCATTACATCAACCCGATTCCTTCCATGACCGTGGTTCGTTTCGAACCGGTCGGCCAGAACATTCCCGAAGGCGGGTATCCCATCGACAAGGGAACGGCCCTGTTTTCGAAACCGGTGCGGGGTACCCCCTGTCGATTCACCACGACCCAGCCGGTGCGTATCTGGCCGGTGCGGGTTTCAGGTGCCCGGATAAAGGAGCCCAGCACCTTCGTCAGGGGAGCGGTCCAGGCCATCGAAATCGATCTGGCCACTTTCAACGGGGTGCACCTGGATGCCATCGGCTGGCAGTCCCTGCGGTTTTTTCTCAATGGCCCGCACCAGCATGTTTTTCATCTGTACGAACTGATTTTCAACCATGTCAGCCGCATCGAGTGCGAGATCGAACTGAAGGACGGCACGCGCAAGACCGTGGCCCTTCCACTCGACGCGATCCGGCCGGTCGGTTTCTCCGATGAGGAGGGTATTCTGCCCTATTCGAAGCGCTCCTTTCCGGGATACCTGCTGCTTTTCGAATACTTCTGTTTTCCGGAGAAGTTTCTCTTCTTCGATTTTTGCGGCTCGATCGCCTGGGCACGGAAAAAATGGGCAGCGCCATGACCCTGCGGATCTACCTGAACCGCTCCGGCAAGGCTGACCTGGTGGTCAATGCCGAGACCTTCTGCCTGAATGCGACACCGGCGGTCAACCTCTTCCAGCGCATTGCCGAGCCCATTCGCGTGGAGCAACGCAAGACCGAATACGAAGTGGTTCCCGACATGCGCCGCAAGGATGCCACGGAAGTCTACAGCGTGGACCGGGTGGTGGTGACCCGCTCCGGCGTTTCCGATGCCCAGCTGGAGTACAAACCGTTCTATTCCATCCGCCACCATCTTTCCAGTGACGGCGAATCGGCCAGCGAAGCCTTCTGGCACATTCAACGCAAGGCTTCACGGAAAAAGGAGGACCGCGGCACGGACGTGTTTCTCTCCTTTTCCGATCTTAATTTGAAACCCACCGACCCGACCGACGATATTCTCACCGTGCGCATCACCTGTACGAATCGCGATCTGCCGTCACGCCTGCCGTTCGGCGATCCCAGCGGCGATTTCAGCCTGGAAACGGCAGCCCCGGTATCCGGCGTCGTCTGCATGCTGAAACCGACACCCGCCCGGCGTCCCTTTTTGGAGGGCGCCCTGCAGTGGCGGTTGATTTCCCACTTCTCACTGAATTACATGTCCTTGGTGCAGGGCGGCGAAAACGCGCTGAGGGAGATCCTCCGGCTTTACAATTTCGATAACACGCTTTCCAGCCAGCAGATGATCGACGGCATCGTCGCGGTGGACTGCCGGCATGTCACCAAACGGATCAAACGCTCGTTTTGTCGGGGTGTCCGGGTGACGATCACCTTCGATGAAGACAAGTATGTGGGCACGGGGCTATTCCTGTTTGCCAGCGTGCTGGAAGCGTTTCTGGCCCAGTATGTATCCGTCAACTCGTTTTCGCAGCTGGAGGTCAAGACCCTGCAGCGGGAGGAATTGGTAAAACGATGGCCGCCGAGAAGCGGAAATCAGATCCTGCTTTAAAGGCACAGTTGTTTGAACGGTTCTTCGAATTCTCTTTTTTTCGTGCCGTTCATCTGCTGGAGCGCTTCGGTGGCCCGCGCAAACGGCTGGGCCGCACCCTTGAACCGGATGCGGAGCCGGTGCGGTTCACGGTCAAGCAGGGGTTCTCCTTTCCGCCCAGTGATATCTCCGATTTGAAGGCGCCCCGCCCGGACAAGCCGCCGCGCATGGAAGTCGCCTTCATGGGCCTGACCGGGCCTTCGGGTGTGCTGCCCCATTGGTACTCCCAGCTGATCGTCGACCGTGCCCGGGAGAAGGACTTTGCCCTGGCCGCCTTTCTCGATCTGTTCAACCATCGGCTGATCACCCTTTTTACCTGGCTTGGAAAAAACATCGTTTTCCGGAAAACTACGAATCGGGCGCCCGCGACCGCCTCTCGCGCTATCTTTTGAGCCTCTGCGGGCTCGGCACGGCGGGGCTCACGGAGATGATCGGCCTGCCCGAAGAGTCGCTGACCTTATACAGCGGGCTGCTTTCGCGGCCGATGGCCTCGGCGGTATCCATCGAAGCGGCCGTGGCCTATTTGCCGATGCCCGGGTACGCGTGGAACAATTCATCGAACGAGTTGTCGATCTCGATCCCCAGGACCAGACCCAACTGGGCATGGCCAATGCCGCCCTGGGCGACGACGCCATCTGCGGCAGCCAGGTGTGGGAGAGCCAGACCAAGTTCCGCGTCCATCTGGGACCGGTGGACCGCCGCAAATTCGTGCGCCTGATGCCGACCGGCGACCTCTTGGTGCCCATTTTCTCACTGGTGCGGTACATGGTGGGCATCGAGTATGAATTCGAAATCCGCATCTATCTGAAGAAGGAAGACGTCCCGCTTTGTCAACTCGGCGGGAGCGGGGCGGATACGCCGCTTCTCGGGTGGACCACCTGGGTTTCCTCCCCAGGGTATGCCTATCCGGAAGATATCTTTTTTACTTTTCAGGAGTATGATCTGAAGCTGGTTGAACTCTGAGAGGCTGATCTTTGCAAAACCGCTATTATCAAAGGAGAGACCCATGGCTGTATCCAATCTCAAGTCCCTGATCGGCAAGCTTAATGAAACTTGCCGCAGCGCTCTCGAATCCGCGGCAGGGCTGTGTTTGTCCCAGACCCATTACGAGGTGGATATCGAGCATTTTCTGATCAAGCTCCTGGAGATGTCCGATACCGACCTGCTGAAGATTTTAAAATATTTCGAGGTCAACGATGCCCATCTGGTGGCTGACCTGACCCGGGCCATCGAGAAGTTCAAGACCGGCAATGCGCGCACCCCGGCGCTGTCCCCGCGCATTCCCCGCATGATCCGGGAGGCCTGGCTGTTGGCCTCGGTGGAATACCAGATGCCGCAGGTCCGTTCCGGACACATCCTCATGGCCCTGTTGGACAGCGAGGACCTGGCCCGCATGCTCATCGCCAGCTCGGAGACCCTGAAGAAGATCTCCCTGGAAACCCTCAAACAGAACCTGGTCGACCTGACCACCGGCACCGTCGAGGATGCCGGGACGTCCGCCACGGGGCCGGCCGAG
>NZ_BBCC01000257.1 GCF_001311845.1 Desulfosarcina cetonica JCM 12296
TGCCCCCGCTCCCCCCCCCACGACCATTTTGGATCAGAGCAAAGACGTTTGGTCGTTCGAGAACATCCACTTTGCCTTTGACAGCGCCGTCCTGACCCCCGACTCATTTGCCATCCTGGACCAGATTGTGGATGCGCTCAACACCTATCCGAACCTGAACGTGCTTGTCGAAGGCCACACCGACAGCATCGGCACGAATGCGTATAACCTGAAGCTCTCCAAGCGGCGCGCCCAGGCGGTGGTGGATTACCTGGTCAGCAAGGGGATTTCACCGTCGCGGCTCTCCTCCGAGGGCTTCGGGGAGGAACGCCCCATTGCGAGCAACAAGACCGCAGAGGGACGGGCGCATAACCGCCGGGTTCAGTTCGACAGGGTAGAGTAGTCGCGGAATTGAATCCTTACCAGTGGATCGGGTGGTTTGGCGCTTGTCGCCGGACCACCCGAGGTCAACGTTAAACGATATTGCCCAAACAGAAAAGGAGGATAACATGTTCAGCAAAAAATGGATTCTACCATTGATTGCCTTGACAGCTTGCGTGACATTTTTTGGTGTGGCCAATCCGGCATTCGCTGATTCCAGGCACCATCGCAAACCATCCCCCGCAGATTGTGATGCCTACGCCCGCAATTACGCCCGAAACTACAGCCCAGGGATGCTGGGCGGTGCTGCCAGGGGCGGGGCCGGCGGAGCTCTTTTTGGAGCCGTCATCGGCGGCAGAAAAGGAGCAAAGCGGGGGGCAATGCTGGGTGGTGCGATAGGCGGAACGACGAGTGCCGTAAACCGTGAAGAAATCCGCCGCCGAGCATATCATGACTGTATGTCCGGCAGGGTTCGGTGGTAAGAATTTTTTAACAGGAAAAGGAGATGGAAATGACCAAAGGGATAAAACATTTCGCTTTATGGACGGTATTGGCGCTTTGCCTCGGAATCGCTTTTTCGGGAATTGCCCTCGGGCAGGAAGAGCAAGATCTGAACAATTATGCCTGCAAGGATGTCATGCGAATGACTGGCAGCAGCCGGGATGTGGCCATCGGTGTGCTTCATGCTTTTATTCTGGGAAAAAAAGGCACAACCAAATTTGAAACGACCCAGCTGGCTGATGCGACCGATGCATTTATTGAGTATTGTCTCGACAATCCCAATGACAATGCCTTGAAAGTGATGGAAAAGATGACAAAAACACGGTGAGGAAAAATTCAGTTTCGAACCCCAAAAATGATGAACTCGTAAAAAGTCGCATTTCCGACGGATTCGTAAAAAGCCCGAGATCAAGGCTTGCGAATCCTGAGGAATGAGGCGTACTTAGCGTACGCCGCAGTGACGAAGGATACGCGTAACGCCGATATCGGGCTTTTTACGAATCCGTCTAAGCCTCATCCGGTTTTCGCACGTCTCAGGTGTCCCTGGCCGTGCTAATTTGAGCCAAAAATGGTCGTTTAAAACTGAGCCAGGGGGATCAATAAAAAATCCCCCTGGCTCAGGTCACGGGCCACAGGCTCCAGGGATTACCTTTCGGGTTTAAACATCACCCAGAATCAGACACCACAGGAGGCAACGTTCAAAAGCAAGGAGACCATTTGGGGCATATAAAGTCCGCGCTTGGTTGAATGCCGGGTTATGCTATCCGCCGAATCTTACAGCAAAATTTGATGAACTCGTAAAAAGTCGCATTTCCGACGGATTCGTAAAAAGCCCGAGATCAAGGCTTGCGAATCCTGAGGAATGAGGTGTACTTAGCGTACTCCGCAGTGACGAAGGATACGCGTAACGCCGATATCGGGCTTTTTACGAATCCGTCAAATTTAGGCCGCTGATCCAAGTTGGAATCAATAATTATCCCTCTTATTCGATTTTACCCAAATATTCATCTTCTCCGCTTCCTTTATCAATCCCTCCCTAAAATCGGGATGGGCAATGCTAATTAGTGCCTCTGCTCTTTCCCACGTTGACTTTCCCTTTAGTTGTACAATGCCATTTTCCGTGACAACATATTGAGTGATACTTCTAGGAACAGTAACAATTGCGCCAGGCTTGAGAGTGGGCACAATTCTTGAGCATACATTTCCATCTTTATCCGTGTAGGTCGAACTTAGCGAAATAATTCCCTTACCCCCTTTGGAATTAAAAGCACCTAAAATAAAATCGAGCTGTCCGCCGGTTCCGGAAATATGTCGGTAACCGACTGACTCGGAACAGACTTGAGAAAAAAGGTCAATTTCAATGGCATTGTTTATGGCGACGACTTTCGGATTCTTGCGGATTCTATCTGGATCATTAATATACTGAACTGGAAATGAAGCACAGGTTGGATTCATATGCAAAAAATCATATAGTTTCCTAGTGCCAAGAGCAAATGTATAACACATTTTTAAACGATCAATCTTTTTATGGATACCTGTAACCTTACCGGATTCATACATGTCAACACATGCATCGACCAACATCTCGGTGTGTATGGAAAGATCCTTTAAGTCACTTTTCGATATCATTTCACCAATCAAATTCGGCAAGGTGCCGATTCCTAATTGTAAACAAGAACCGTCCTCTATCGTGGTCAATATTTGTTCGGCTATTTTAACATCAATCGGTGATGCTTCCGCTTTGGGAATCTCAATGAGGGGATTATTTTTGCCTTCAACAATCTTGTCGATCATTGAGATATGAATTGTTTCATAATAGCCGCCAAAACAATAAGGGATGTTCTCGTTTACCTCCACAATAATCTTTTTTGATTTACTAATGTTTGCACCGGTAATTGAGTTTGCAAGGCCGAAATTGAAATATCCGCTATTGTCCATTGGTCCGACGCACAAAAATAACACATCAACATCGTGATACTTACGGATAATGCGTGGTCCTTGGTGATAGGTTAAGGGGATATAGCTAGCCAAACCTTTCTGGTAAAGGGAACGGGAGACACCGCCAAAGTGCCAATCGTTAAAGATGACATGCTCTCTATTGGGATCTTGCTCGACAACTTTTGGAAATTTGGTGACACAGACACCGGATAAATAGATATTTTTTAAATCATTTATTCTTTCTGCCAAGGCTTCATCCAAAGATTCGGGGAAAAGTGCGAATTCTCCATAAAAAATACGATCTCCAGATTTCACGACCTGAACCGCTTCTTGTGCCGATGTCAATTTTTGAAGATATTCATTTCTAAAATTCATTTTAACATTTGTCCTTATCTCGTTTTAAGTAGTAGATCTTACACTTTTTAAAAGTCTACAGCACGCTTCCCCACCTTCATCTGCAGCCGGTTTAACAAAAAGCATACCCGATACACTCTTTATCCATCGAAACCGGTTCAGATGTGACATGTTATCACCGCAATGCTTATGCCAATATCGTTGTTTATATTTTTAATTAAAATACAACAAGATAGAAATAGTGATGAGAATGAGATGGCGGTTTTATGAGAATGTTTTGACTCATTCTATTTAAAACAAATTGGCAACATATAATAAAGATTAGATAATTTACCAAATCCACGGAATGCCTCAGATCGAGTTATATATTACTCATTTGATATGATCTGTTTTGATTCCGAGTTTTTTCATTTTTAAATATAAGGTCTTCCGTTCAATTTTTAACTTCCTAGCTACCACAGTGCGATTCCACTGGTACTTTTTCAGCATCTGGCCAATATAATTCTTTTCAAAATTATGAACGGCAACCCGCATCGAAAAATCCTCAAGGGTATTGTTTGAATCTACAATCTGTCCAATATCAGGCTTGTTTGGTTGACAAAACAGGTCAAGATGGCCCAGGCTCACTAAACGCTGCAAGGAATTTTCAAGCTCCCGAATATTGCCGGGCCAATTATACCCGATGAGATCGTCCATCACCTTGCCATTAATTTTGGCAACCGCGTTACCCGTTTGATATTTTTTTAAGAAATGTTCGACCAACAACGGGATATCTTCCTTGCGGTCCCTTAACGGCGGCAAGCGGATGGGAATGATGTGGATGCGGTAAAAGAAATCTTCCCGCATTTTCCCACTTTCTAAAAGATTGCTTACATTTCGGTTCGTGGCCGCAATGATTCGGATATCAGGCGTTATTATTTCAACGCTACCCACTGGAGAAAATCCACTACCGCCTAAGACCCGCAGGAGTTTTACCTGCATGTCGCTTTTGATTTCTCCCAATTCATCTAGAAATAACGTTCCTTTTTTCGCCTGATCCAGATAACCCCGTTTATCTGTATATGCGCCGGTGAAGGCACCTTTCTTGTAACCGAAGAATTCACTTTCCAATAGATGCTGTGGAATCGCGCCGCAGTTGACCGGAACAAACTGTTGGTTTCCGCGATCACTCATGTCGTGAATCGCCTTGGCAACCAATTCTTTACCGGTACCGGATTCGCCATAAATGATTACATTCGCATCCGTCGCTGCGGCACGTAATATGAGCTCGTATACTTTCTGCATTACAGCGCTTTTTCCGACAATGCTTCCAAATTTATAGCGATCTTGAATGGTGGAACGGAGGCGTATGTTTTCCTTCTTTAGGTATTGACCTTGCTCTCGAATTGTATCTTCGGCAATTTTCCTTTCATGGATATCGATAATGACCGTCTGTTTTTTAGTTACCGAGTGGTCGTCGGTAAAAATCGGTGTGTTTACAGCATAAGACCATCGTCCAGTATTTGGGTTTAAAAATTCAAATTTTACCGTTTCTCCCTTGAATATGCGATTGTGGGCACACCAGTCGCATGGCTGCTGAAATCCATAAAGTTCCCGATAGCACAACCGCCCGGTCAAATTATGCATTTTCAGCCCTTTGGGCATTTTGTTCATATATAAAAGATGATAATTTTTATCACATATATAAACGATGCCTTCAAACGCTTCTAACACACCGCGCAATTTTGATTCGCTTTCCCGAAACGAACGCTGAGCTTTTTTTAAAGAGGTAATATCTATGAGTGACGCAACGCTACGATTTGTACCGCCAATCATGTCAACTCTGAGAAATACATTTTTCCGTTGTCCATGTTTATCGATTACTTCAAATTCATATTCAATTGGCACACCCCTTCGGCCCGCCCGCCGTTGGCCATGGTAATACAGCATCGTTGCAAGCTCATCAGGATTGGCAACGATAACTGGCCATTTCATTTTGCCTTCAACTTCCTGTTTTGTATAACCGGTCAGTTTCTCAAATCCTGTATTGGCAAATGAAATGGTTTTATCATCTTCAATGATGATTGTACCGGCACCTGTATTTTCAAAAATTCCCCGGTAGAGCGATTCGCTCTCTTTAAGTGCTTCGGCAATCTTATGCTGTTCGGTAACATCCTCAATAAAAGACTCTAAATAATCTACACCGCCGTCCTTGTTTCTGGCCGTCCTTACATTTAACTTACAATAAATGACGCTCCCATCTTTGCGTCTGAATCGGCTCGTATAATCTAGAAGTTGATCTTTTTTCAGGGACAGATCGATTAAATTACTACGTTTATCTGGTTCGACATACAGATCTTCAGCAATATTTTTGATTGAGGATTTGTAATCAATGGTTGAATCATAGCCTAGCATTGAAACAATCGCAGGATTGGCTTCAATCACACGGCCATCCAATGTCGCTTGTATAATACCGATGGGAGCGTTATCGAAAAGATCTTTGTATTTTCGAAGGTCCTTTTCCAATCTGAATATGTTCTGTTGGTCTGGTTCGGGACTCCGCACGTGTTCTTCTTTAATATGGAATGCCTTTTTATTTGGTTCTTTTTGTCTGTTATCCATCATTTTATGAAATCATAATGCTTTTGTTTTCAACATCAGCGTCTTCGCATTCCACAATAGCCGATACTTAACAGTTAAATACGTTCCAGCACCATGGCCATTCCCTGCCCACCGCCGATGCACAAGGTAGCCAGCCCAAGTTGGACATCCAATTTCTTCATCTGCATGGCCAGTCCATAAGTAATCCGGGCGCCCGTGCATCCAATGGGATGCCCGATGGATATGCCGCTGCCATTATGATTACAATTCTCAAAGTCGATGTTAAGTTCACGCATACAGGCAATCGCCTGGCAGGCAAAGGCTTCGTTCAGTTCGATATACCCGATGTCGGCCATGGAAAGCCCCAGCCGGTTCATCACCTTACGGGTCGCCGGGATCGGTCCGAGCCCCATATACGCCGGATCGACGCCACCAGAGGCAAACCCCTTGATTTTGGCCAAAGGCTCGAGCCCCAACTCGGCAGCTTTTTCCGCCGACATGATGACCACCGCGGCGGCACCGTCGTTGATCCCCGAGGCATTGCCCGCGGTCACGGTGCCCTGCTTGTCGAAGACCGGTCTGAGTTTGCCCAGTTTCTCCATGGAGGTCTCCATGGGCCGCTCGTCAACATCGAATGCCTTGGGATCACCCTTGCGCTGAGGAATCATCACCGGCACGATCTCTTCCTTGGCGGTACCATTTTCAATGGCCGCCCGGGCCCGCTGATGGCTGGCCAGGCTGATCTGATCCTGCTCTTCCCGGCTAATGCCATAGCGTTTGGCGATGTTCTCGGCGGTCATGCCCATGTGGTACTGGTTGAAAATCTCATAGAGGCCATCGTGGACCATGACGTCGATGGTCTGCCCAAAGGGCATGTTCATCCGACCGCCCCAACGGTTATCCGGAATGGCGTAAGGGACATTGCTCATGTTTTCCATTCCACCGGCAACCACGATGTCGGCATCACCGGTCATGATGGACTGCGCGCCGATCACAATGGCTTTCATTCCGGAGGCGCACACCTTGTTGACGGTGATCGCATTGGTTTCCTCGGGGAGTCCGGCGTAGATGGTCGCCTGACGGCCCGGGTTTTGTCCCTGGGCGGTCTGCAGGACGTTTCCCATGATGCACTCGTCAAAATAAACGGGCGTCAGGCAGTCTTCGTAGTCATCGTATTTTTGGTTGATTTCGGTGCGATCATAATCACCGAAGGTGTCGGGTCGGCACTTTTTGACCTCTTCGCTGATGGTGGGACGCAGACCGGCCCGTTTAATGGCCTCTTTTATAACCAGGGCGCCCATATCCACGCATTTGGTGCCTTTCAAGGCCCCACCAAAATTCCCGACCGCCGTGCGGGCGCCACTGACAATAACGACATCCTTCATATTCCCCCTCCTGTAATGTTGATTTACAGATCGCCGATCGCCTCGGTCAGCTCAGGCAAAAACTCGAGGATGTCGGCCTCGATGCCCACGTCGGCC
>NZ_BBCC01000258.1 GCF_001311845.1 Desulfosarcina cetonica JCM 12296
GCTAAACCCTCTCCACCGAACCTGGAGCACCTATCGTTCCGATAACACCTATGAATTCTATGATCTTTCTGACGGTACATATAATTTACACGTAAGGGCTAAGGACTCAGCAGAGCTTACCTCACTTCCACTTGAATATACTTTTACCGTTAAAGGATTTCATAAACTTCCTCAGACAGCATTCATTTTTGAAGGGTTGGGCAGGGGAAAAATTGTCGGTAGAATCCCGGAAATCTGCTGGCAATCAGGTCCATGCAGCAATAATAGATGCCTCTATTCCTACAAGCTTGATAATGGTGATTGGACTGAATTTAATTTTAATAACTGTTTTGAGTTGCCTATATCCCAATCAGCTCGACATTCATTCGAAGTTATAGCGAAAAATGAATGCGGTATTGAAACTATGCCCGCCAAACACGAATTTGATTTCGAGCGCATCCATGATTTGCCTATAGTAAAACTTACAAGCAAGCCATCAAAGGTTGTAGCTCAAAAAAATGTATTTTTTACCTTCGAAGGACAAGATGATCAAGATTTTGGCGATAAGACTTTGAGTGAAGAACTTCTCTATTCTTGGCGGCTTATACCGATTGATCATGGGTGGAAACATCTTTGCTCACAAAAAAAGGTTTCGTACAACAATCTTCACAATGGGACTTATTTTTTTCAGGTTAAGGTGGTTGATAAAAGTGGAAACGAATGTGTGGTACCTGCAGAACAATATTTCGAAATTAATGTTATTCCTATTCACCAAAAACCTCTATTTTACTGGACAACTAGTATATGCAGTATTTTTTTAGTTGCATCCCTTTCTATATATTTTACACGCCAGCGCACCCGTCAGAGCGTATATGAACAGCGCTACAACCCCTATGTTGTAGGAGAAGCCGTACATGACCCAGAGATGTTTTTTGGTCGCGACAGACTAATTCGTGATTTATTTGAGTCGCTAAAGAATAATAGCCTATGCCTTACAGGTGAGCGTCGAATCGGTAAAACTACGTTGTTAGAGCATCTTGAAAGAAATGTTAAAAAACCCGATTTCGCGTTTTTTTGCAGCTTAGAAGGAGTTAAAGAAGAGTTATTTTTTAGTCGAATTATGCAGCATTTGACGAACAAACTAAACTCAATTTTTCGTGATTGTCCAACTGGATTGATCTTGTTTCATAAGGAAAGGTTATCCTACGATGAAGTTGATTTTGAAAACGATATAGAAACCATCATAGGTTGGCTCAGAATTAAATACGACCCGCAGGCATCTATTATCATGTGTTTAGATGAGATTGACGCAACTCAGCGTTTCTCAAATGATATTCATTCTAATTTGCGTAATATTTTCCAGACTTATCAAGGCAAAATTAGACTAGTAGCAGCAGGTGTCTCAATCCAGCGTGGTGAATGGACTCAACCCACAAGTCCATGGTATAATTTTTTCGAATTTAAAAGTGTCATACCTTTAGACTCCCAATCTGCTAAAAACCTCATTATAAAACCCGTAAAAGAGTTTTATAAATATGATTCAAATTCTGTTGACTTTATTCTCGAAAAAACAAACCATAAGCCTTTTTACATCCAAAAACTCTGTAAAAAAATTATTTCAAAAATCTTAGATGAAAAACGAATTACCGTCACCCTAAATGATGCTAACGAAGTATATAACGATTTAATTCGTTTAGAGTTGAACCGTGAATTTGAAACCTTTTGGGAACAACTGTCCTCAGGCTTACGTTATCTAATAATTTTAGCTGCAAATGGTAAAAGCGTCATCATTTCCAAAGTTTATCAGACTGAACTATTGAATAATTCATATAATCACGGACACAAGGTCATCAGTATCTCTGACAGCAAAATCGAATTTAGCACAATTTTCCTGGACTGGCTTGATATTAATTATGTGAAAAATGAAGGAAAGACAGTATGATATACATCAGTCATGCTAATGAAGATTCAGAGCTGGCGATTAGGTTGTATAACGATTTAAAAAATGAGGGCCTTTTTCCATGGATAGATATTGAAGATATCTTCCCAGGCGAAAATCGAGACGGAGCTATCCGGAAGGCCATAAGGAACTCACAGTATTTCCTTGCATTAATCTCATCAAATTCTGTAAGTCACATAGGCTATGTCCAAAAAGAAATGAAAATTGCTTTGGACTTCTTCAAAGAATTTTCGCCAAATTCTATCTTTATCATACCAGTAAGCATTGATGGAACCCGTGCACAGGATGAAACTTTAGAATCTCTCCAATATGTAGATCTCCTGAATTATGGGAACGGTATGAACAGAATTTTATTTTTTTTGAAAGGTCCTGGGCGTAGTAACAACTTAGAATCTTTAAAAATAGATGATTTAAATACGTCGACGCCTATCCTCCAAGACAATAGTTATCAGAGCGCCGAACCACTAATGCCTATTACTCGGCCCAAAGCAAAACTTCCTAAGGGTAACTGGGATGATATATTCGTGGGAAGGAACCTTTTGATCGAGAAATTGATGAGCACTCGAAAAAATGCCTTCGTCTTCGGCGCACGCAGAATCGGAAAGACATCCCTTTTAAGAAATATCGAAAATAATTATTTAAAAAAATGTCTATGCATTTTACGTTTCATTACAGGGTGTTTCAACATCTGATAAGCTCAAGCGAAAGTTAGATGTTGCCTTCCGAAGAAAAAGCTTTTCAATCGATTATGCGCTTCTCAGTGAAAATGCTTTTTTTGATTTCATTGAGGAACTTGACATCTCCATACATTATCCCATTGTCATTCTGGTTGATGAAGCCGAAGCGATCGAAAAATTAGAAAAAAAAGAACCAGGTTTTATGAATAAACTCCATAATCTGGTAGAATCTTCTGAAAATATCCGTTTTATTCTGGCAGCCTCTCCCCACTTCATCCAAATAGTATCTGGACAAGGCTTGTCCTGCTCCGCATTTTTATCGGCTTTTGAAACACACATCCTGCCTGTCATAACACCTGATGACGCTATCGACTTGATACGGCAGTTTGTTAATACCATCACGGATAATAATATAGAGCGAATCCTTTCTTTCACCTATTACCAGCCTTATTTGATTCGCATATTCATAGCTAAACTCCTTCAAGATGGAAATCTTCGAAATCCTACAAAAGAATTCGCAATCGACGCTTATAATGCAAATGCTTTAGAAGGTATATTCCCTAATTATTTTGAAGGCTTAAATAAATCAGATCAACAACTTATCCATCAGATTCATAATGAGAAATTTGAGTTTAGTGATAAATACGAGACTCGTCTTCGGGCGTTAGAGCAATATGGCTATCTTAAATCAGTGGCCGGTAACTACCAAATTTCCAATTGGTTTTTCCAACACTGGCTGGTTTGCAAATCTGGAGCGGCTATCCCCTGTGGATCACAACTTGATCCGGTACCAAATCCCAAAGAGATTAAAAATATTAAGTTGGCCTCCCAAAATAAAGATGAGACAATTTCTTTTACGAGTTTTCAGGATACCACGACCCGTTCAAAACTTATTTATTCTCTCAGCGGTCTCCTTCTGAGTCTATTTTGTATAATCGGGGGAGTTTTCTTATTCTGCAACGGTGTCACGGGTGGTAGCAATTTGACTGCTAAATTTATTGGCTTAGAAAGCACAATATCCGACGCCGCTCCAGGGGCACTGCTGTTTGTTATAGGTTTGTTTGTTGTTTTCGTCACACGCTTTGGCATAAACAAACAGACGTTGAGGCCAAGGGACCGTGAAGATCAAAGATAGGTTACAGCCAACACCCCTTCAATGAAAATAGAAAGGAAGCTGGGAGTCTGGGGACGGGCATGAAAGGAGTCTGGGGACGGGAGTCTGGGGACGGGCATGAAATTATGCGATTAGATTTTCCGAACAACTATGATGATAAAGAAACCAGCATGCCAACATAAGCCAGAGTCAATGCGCCAGGAGCGCTGCACCCCATTATTTGCCGCGGGATCGAACGGCGGAAAATTTTTCTGAATGATGCCGACCGGAATGATTTGGCGGGAGGGGGAAAGTTTGGGCCGGAGGAGGGTGTCCCACAACCTGCTACCCACGAATCTGCAAGCGTTTTTTACTTCGGTATATATTCTACGCAAGATTGATATTTCAGGTCTGCGTCTGATGTAATGATGGTGCAATGGTTCAACTTCGCTGTGGCCACGATGATGGCATCGGCCATGGCCAATTTTTCTTGCAAGGCAATGTCCGCCGCCGCCAGTGCGAGGTTCTCGTCCAACGGAATCACGGGTGAATTCTTCATGTATGCTGTCGCAACCAGCGCCTTTTCTTCGCCAACCTCCCTTTTCAAAATCTTATAAACTTCGTATAGAATGATCGTCGGCATCAGCATCTTTGGTTGATCCGCCAGATATTTCGCATATTGGTCTGCCAACTTGCCGTCGGTGAACCATTCCAGCCATCCGCATGAATCGACAATGATCATCCCATCCGATCCTTCTTTTCCCGGTAATCATCTATTTGGGCACCAGCTGCAATCCCCCGCAATGATTCTATTGTCGTCTGCGGGATCAGAATAAGCATTCCATCTTTCTCTATTACTGTCAGTTTTTGTTTCGGCTTCAACTTGAGGCGCTCTCTGGTCGGCTTGGGAATGACCACCTGGAATTTGGTTGAAATCGTTGTTTGCATAATTCCTCCAATTTTGATCGATACAAAACTGTAGGAAGTTGTTGTTTGAATGTCAATAAAATAAAAGAAACAGGTACCTTCTATCAATAGAATGTCCATATTCCTTCCCATGATCAACCGTTCACGCCAAAAATATCAATGAAGCTGGGGGCGTGAAGCTATGGGGAATCTGGGGACGGGAATCTGGGGACGGGCATGAAATTATGCGGTTCTATTTTTCGAACCGCTACGACAAAGAAATCAGTATGCCAAGGCAAACCCGAATCGATGCACAAAGAGCATTACACCACATTATTTTCCGCAGGATCGAACGGCGGAAAATCTTTTATCCAGAGATACCCGACATACACAATGACAAAATTCCCTGAGGATGCGCCAGCAGAACCTTCTGGTCTGGTTTTGGTAAACGGCTAGGGGAGCTTTTTTCAGGGTTTTTCTTTATCGGCTATTTTGTGTACTTTCCAAGGTATTCATATCATACTTGTCCGGCAGGTGGAGCGGAGTCTATAGTACCATGCGGAATTTAAAATAATCAATTTGAGCAATAAAGCTGCCAAACGTTTTCGCATCAATATTTAACACCATTTGGAGCGGTTGAAAAAGTTGAAAAAGATGTAAAATGACTTCCCCCTTGGCGATACCCCGTCGCCCAAGCGGGAAGTCCTGATAGGGTGCAAGCAAAGAATAATACCACCGGACGGTACCGGGTTTGTTCTCGCCTACAAAGCCCATCCACCGGTGCATATCAGGATATGATATGCACCGGTGGATGGAATGCCGTAGACGGAGCGCAAGGATAAGTAAAATGGTGGAATTATTTCTTCCGAGGCTCTCAAGCCAAGTGGCGTTTCTTAGCCACAACTTCAGCAACTTTGATCAACGGGTAAGCAGTTGGAGACGCCGTCAATAACGGGTGGGTGCCAATCTGTGCCGTCAGCAGGGCATCAACGGTCATCTTGTTTTGAATCATGAAACCCATCAGATTGGTAAATTCACCTGTGGTCGCACCACCAATGACTTCGCCTCCCAGGATCACACCGGAATCGCGGGCAACAATCAGTTTGATGATTTGTCGATTCGTGCCAGGCAGGGTCCCAGGATGCTTGTCAACACCTTCGTGGGTACCGGTAACCACATCAAACCCCCTTTCATTGGCCAGTGTTTCGGTAACACCGGCGGCACCGAAAGAGGTGTCTCCAATACTGGTGCAAAATATGGAGACGTTGCCGTTAAAAGCTCTCAGGTCGACAGCTTGTAGAGATTCATTCCCGCAATCCTGCCTTCGGCACATGCGGTTGAGGCCAGCATCACCCCTTTTTGGGAACGGGTAATGAAGCTGTGTTTCTCAGCACAATCGCCCACGGCAAAAAAATCTTTGTTTGCCGTACGCATATATTCATTGACCTTGATGAACCCCAGTTGATTGATTTCGAGACCGGCCTGCTGCGCCAGGCTGACATTGGGTCGATAGCCGGTAGACAGAATGACGGCATCTGCCTTGATCGATTCACCATCGCTGAAAATAACGTCAGACACCTTCCCATTGCCGGCCAGTTCCTTTACGCGAACATTGCTGCGGACATGAACGCCCCTTTCGATCAAACATGCCTGCGCCTTGGACGCCAGCTCCTCGTCAAAGGCCAGGTTCAGTACATAGGGCAGCATCTCCACAATTGTCACGTCTTTGTGAATTTTTCTCAGTTCATCCGCGACTTCCACACCGATGAAACCGCCGCCCAGAACCACGATCTTTTCCAAGTCCATCAATTTATCGCGAAGCTGATCGAGATACATTTTGTCTTTGGGGATGATGAAGACGTTTTCCAGGTCAGCCCCCTTGAGCCAGGGAGGAACCGAGGGCTTTGATCCCGTGGCGAAAACGAGCTTGTCGAAGGCGATTTCCGTACCATCGGCCGTGGCGCAGATTTTCTTTTCCTGATCCACGGAGACCGCTTCATCGATCTTAAACGTGATGCCGGCATTGGTCAGCGCCGCATCCGGAATGATATTTTGTTCGCTATTTTCCAGCGTGCCGAAAATATATGGAATGCCACAGGGGACCATGACCTGCTTCTCTTTTCGCAACAGCATGAACGATTTGTCAGGATAAAACGTTTTGCCCGTCGTCGCGGCAACGATGCCAGCGGCACTTCCACCGATGACCAATACATCTGTTCGTTCCATTAATCCATTCTCCTGGGTTTGATTGTGCTTTTTTCAACCTTCCGGGCACTTACCGAACTTGATGTGCGCGGGAAATCGATGTAAAAGCATAATAGATGCCAGGAATGAAAATGGAGATCGGAGACGGATCGACAACACCAGAAAGTAACGTTTTGCGGTGCTTTATCCCTTACCGTGCCGGAGACTCTTTTTTCAAATAGCTCTGTGAGACTGTTACCGTCATCAACTCATAACACTATGTAACGTTACCTTTCCCGGAAACCCACCTTGGGCTCAGGAAAACCTCCAAAAAAACATGAACAGCCGATGCAATTTTCACGTAGTATAATA
>NZ_BBCC01000259.1 GCF_001311845.1 Desulfosarcina cetonica JCM 12296
CTGCAGCGAGCCGGGACAGCGGGAGATCCGCGACGATATCGCCGAGCACGGCTTAAGCCGCATCGTGGTGGCCTCCTGCTCGCCGCGCCTGCACGAGCCGACCTTCCGTCAGATGCTCAAGGATGCCGGGCTCAATCCCTACCTCTTGGAGATGGCCAACCTGCGCGAGCAGTGCAGCTGGGTGCACATGCACGATCCGGCTGCGGCCACGGAAAAGGCCTGGGACCTGGTCAAGATGGCCGTGGCACGGGTCCGCCGACTGAGTCCTTTGAGTGAGGCGCACCTGCCCATGACCCAGCGTGCCCTGGTGATCGGCGGTGGCGTGGCCGGCATCCAGTCCGCCCTGGACCTGGCCGACAACGGCTATGAGGTCATCATGGTGGAAAAGCAGCCCTCCATCGGCGGGGTCATGGCCCAACTGGACAAGACCTTTCCCACCATGGACTGCTCCATTTGAATCCTGGGGCCTAAAATGACGGATGCCGGTCGGCATCCCCGCATTACCCTCCACACCTTGAGCGAGGTGGTGGACGTCAAAGGCTACGTGGGCAACTTCGACGTGAAAATCGTCAAGAAGGCCCGCTACGTGGACGAGACGGCCTGTACGGCCTGTGGCGATTGCGCCAAGGTCTGTCCGGTGGTGAGGCCGGATGAATTCAATATCGGGCTTTCCTCGCGCCGGGCGATCTACTCGCCTTTTCCCCAGGCCGTGCCGTCGGCCTATGTGCTCAACCCCGGCGAGTGCCTGGGCAACAACCCCACGGTGTGCACCAAGTGCCTGGATGCCTGTGAGAAGAAGTGCATCGATTTTCACATGTCCGACCAGACGTTTTCCGAGCGGGTCGGCACCATCATCGTGGCCACGGGCCTTTCCCCCTACGACCCGCGCAAGCTGGACGAGTACGGCTACACGCGCTTTGCCAACGTGCTCACCAGCCTCGAGTTCGAACGTCTGGTCAACGCCGGCGGCCCCACCCAGGGAGAACTGGTGCGGCCCACCGACCGGCGGCCGCCCAAGAGCATCGGCTTTATCCAGTGCGTGGGCTCGCGGTCGGCCCGGCGGGGCAGATCCTATTGCTCCAACACCTGCTGCATGAACACGGTCAAAAGCACCTTGGTGCTCAAGGAACACGACCCGGACGTGGAGATCAAGGTTTTCTACATCGACATCCGTGCCTTTGGCAAAGGCTTTGAGGATCTGTTCACGCGCAGCCGGCGCAAGGGCACCCATTACGTCCGCGGCCTGCCGGGGCATGTGGCGCAATTGCCCGACGGCAGCCTGCGGGTGGCCGTGGAGAATACGGCCACGGGGCAGTTGGATTACCATGATCTGGAGATGCTGGTCCTGGCCGTGGGCATGCAGCCGGCGCCTAGCACCCAGCGCCTGCAGGAGATGTTGGGCCTGCAGCTGACATCGGACGGTTTCTTCCTGGAGCTCACCCCAAGCTGCAGCCCGTGGATGCCGCCACAAGGGGGGTCTTTTACGCCGGCTGCGCCGAGGGTCCCAAGGACATCAAGGAGAGTGTCACCCAGGCCTCAGCCGCGGCCGTGCGGGCCATCCGCCTGATGCATGCCGGGCACATCACGGCCGAGGCGATCACCGCCGAGGTGATTCCCGAGCTTTGCAAATCCTGCGGCAAATGCGCCGAGGTGTGCCCCTACAACGCCATCAGCGTGGACGTCAAAGCCAAGCAGCCGGCCAAGATTACCACCGCCGCCTGCAGCGGCTGCGGCACCTGCGCGGCCGAGTGCCCCTTTGGCGCCATCACCACCCACCACTTCACCGATCCCCAGATCACGCAGCAGATCGACGCCCTCTTGGAGGACCGGCCCGGGGACAAAATTCTCACCTTTGCCTGCAACTGGTGCTCCTACGCCGGAGCCGACTATGCCGGCGTGTCGCGCCTGCAGTATCCACCCAATGCGCGCCTGATCCGCACCATGTGCTCCGGCCGCGTGGCCGACAGCTTCATCTGGCACGCCTTCAGGAAGGGCGCGCCGGTGATCCTGGTCAGCGGCTGTCACATTGGCGACTGCCACTATATCGATGCCAACCACTGGACGGAAAAGCGCATCGGGAAGGTGCGGGCCAAGATGGAAAAACGCGGCATCCGGCCCGAGCGGCTCCAACTGGAGTGGATCAGTGCCGCCGAGGGCGTGCGCTTCGCCGAGGTCATGACGCGCATGGAAGCCTTGCGCCAATCCGTGACCCCGGCGGAAATCGCCGCGACCGTCGCCGCACTGGAGAAGAAGACCGCGGCAGCCGGGTAGGGGAGGGAAGCGGGGCGCATCAAGGCATTCATCTGTTCAGGAAGTCACCCTCAACATGCGGGCGACTTCCTGGACTTGGATATTTCCCCGTAAGACGGGGTAGGCTGCTTTTTACGAATCCGTCAGGATTTGAACTGGGCCTCTTCGGTACTGCCGGACAAGGCCCCCACGGAGGACTGGCCCGCACTGATGGTGTCCAACAGACGATCGAAATAGCCGGCCCCGACGAATTTCTGATGGGTGGTGGCCATGTAGCCATCTTCCTTGCCGAAGCGGAATTCCTCTTCCTGGAAGTGGGAATAGGCCAGCATGCCGGTCTTGCGATAGTTCAGGGCCAGATCGAACATGCCCATGTTCAGGGCATGAAAGCCGGCCAGGGTGACGAACTGGAATTTGTATCCCATGGCGCCCAGTTCGCGCTGAAAGGTCGCGATGGTGGACTCGTCGAGATTGGCCTTCCAGTTGAACGACGGTGAGCAGTTGTAGGCCAAAAGCTTGCCGGGAAATTTGGCGTGAATACCCTCGGCGAAGCGTCTGGCCTGGTCGAGATCGGGCGTGGAGGTTTCGCACCAGACCATGTCGGCGTACGGCGCATAGGCCAGGCCACGGGCAATGGCGGCCTCCACGCCGTTTTTGACATAGTAGAACCCTTCGCTGGAGCGCGGCTGATCCAGGATGAAGGGCCGGTCGCGTTCGTCGATGTCGCTGGTGAGCAGTTTGGCGCCATCGGCGTCGGTACGGGCCACCAGGATGGTGGGCACACCGCAGACATCGGCGGACATGCGGGCCGCGACCAGCTTGGTGACCGCCTCCTGGGTGGGCACGAGGACCTTGCCGCCCATGTGGCCGCATTTCTTGGCCGAGGAGAGCTGATCTTCGAAATGCACGCCGGCCGCGCCGGCCTCGATCATCTGCTTCATCAGTTCGAAGGCGTTGAGCGGCCCGCCGAACCCGGCCTCGGCATCGGCAACGATGGGCGCAAACCAGTAAGGGCCGCTTTTGCGGCCGTCGAGCACCTGGATCTGATCGGCGCGCCGCAGGGCGTTATTGATGCGCTGAACCACGGCGGGGACGCTGTTGGACGGGTAGAGGCTCTGGTCCGGGTACATTTCTCCGGCCAGGTTGGCGTCGGCCGCCACCTGCCAGCCACTCAGGTAGATGGCCTTGAGGCCGGCCTCCACCTGCTGCACGGCCTGGTTGCCGGTCAGCGCGCCCAGGGCGTTGACGTAATCCTCATGATTGATCAGGTACCACAGCCGCTTGGCGCCGATCTTGGCGAAGGTGTATTCGATCTTCAGGTTGCCCCTGAGCTTGAGTACCTCCTCGGCCGAATAGGGGCGTACGATGCCCCTCCAGCGGGGGTCCGTGGCCCAGTGGGTTTCCAGCTCCTCACGCTCGTCGGGAAGTACCTCATGACAGGTGAGTCGGTCACAGATCTCTTGCGCTTTTTCTTCGATGGTTTTCATTTTTCCTCCCCGGATCGCGTTGATGGTTGGGCAGGTGTGGCAGCGCTGCTTAATTCTCCAGATGCTCATATGCCTTGAGGGTCAGAAAGTCCGCCAGCCGATCGGCGGCGGTGATCTTGGCAAACAGGTCGGCGGCCTCGCCGTAACGGCCGGCGGTGAACGCCGGTTCGCCCACGGCGGTCTTGATCTTGTCCACCTCGTCGGCCAGCATGGCCTTAAACAGGTCGCGGTCGATGGGGCGGCCGTCGTCAAGGCAAGCGTCCGCATGATGGACCCATTGCCACAACTGGGCGCGCGAGATTTCGGCCGTGGCCGCATCTTCCATGAGGTCGTACAGGGGCACGCAGCCCAGACCGGTGAGCCAGTTGGCCATGTACTGGATACCGACGTTGATGTTGGTGCGCATGCCCGCCTCGGTGATCGTGCCCGCCGGCAGCTTCAACAGGTCGGCGGCCGACACATGCACGTCTTCGCGTTTGCGGTTGATCTGGTTGGGCGTCGGCATGGCCTTGTCGAACTCGGCCAGGGCCACCGGCACCAGCCCGGGATGGGCCACCCAGGTGCCGTCATGGCCGTCGGTGGCCTCGCGGGTCTTGTCGGCACGCACCTTTTCCAGGGCTTCGCGGTTTTTCTGCGCATCGGTCTTGATGGGAATCTGGGCGGCCATGCCGCCGATGGCATGGGCCCCACGGCGGTGACAGGTCTGGATGGCCAAAAGCGAGTAGGCATGCATGCAGTGGCGGGTCATGGTGATCTGGGCGCGGTCGGGAAACAGATAACCGGGAACGTTCTTGAAGCGTTTAATGAAACTGAAGATGTAATCCCAGCGTCCGCAGTTGAGCCCGGCGCTGTGTTCCCGCAGCTCAAAGAGGATTTCATCCATTTCAAAGGCCGCCAGGATGGTTTCGATCAGCACCGTGGCCTTGATTGTGCCCCGGGGAATTCCCAAGGCTTCCTGGGCGGCGATGAAGACGTCGTTCCACAGGCGTGCTTCCAGGTGGCTCTCCATTTTGGGCAGGTAGAAGTAGGGGCCGCTGCCGCGCTCCAGGAGTGCCTTGGCGTTGTGGAAGAAAAAGAGGCCGAAATCGAACAGGCTGCCCGAGATCGGCTGCCCGTCCACGCTGACATGTTTTTCCACCAGGTGCCAGCCGCGTGGCCGGACGATCAGGGTGGCGATGGTGTCGTTCAGGCGGTAGGTCTTGCCGTCCGGGTTGACGAATTCAATCGTGCGCCGCACGGCGTCCCGCAGGTTGATCTGACCTTCGATGAGATTGGCCCAGGTGGGGCTGTTGCTGTCCTCGAAATCGGCCATGTAGGTCCGGGCGCCGGAGTTGAGGGCATTGATCACCATCTTGCGGTCCACCGGCCCGGTGATTTCCACGCGACGGTCCTGAAGGTCGGCCGGTACCGGCGCCACCCGCCAGTCGCCTTCGCGCACGCTGCGGGTCTCGGGTAGAAAATCAGGCAGATGTCCGGCATCGATGGCGGCCTGGACCGTGTTCCGGCGGGCCAGGAGCTCCCGGCGACGGGATTCGAAACGGCGGGCCAGCATTGCCACGAAGGCCAGGGCGTCAGGGGTGAGTATTTCGCCGAACGCCGCACTGACCGGGGCGTTGACGACCAAACCATCAACTTCTGGTAGGGTGTGCATTATATCTCTCCTTCCGTGGCGGGGCGATTCTTCTGAAACGGTTACTTGCCGCGGCCGGGTATCCGTCCGGTGGGAGGATGCCAACCCGCGCGTGGATAAGGCGCGCTAGGATGACTTACATGCCGGCCGGCGGCGGTGCGAACCGTTTGGTGCAGGCGGAACGAAATGGAACTTTGGTAAAGATAATGCGCGGCGGATGGTTGTAAACCCGCCCGCGCTCATTCTCCGGGGGGAAGCTGATCGCCAGAAGCATAGGGACGGATATGGCGGATGATACCGCTTTGGATCTCCTTTTGGACGGTTCTCCAGAAATCGACGCTCAACAGATCGTTATGATGCGCCAGAAACAGATCCCGGTGGTGGGGTGCCAGGCCTAAAAACCGGGAGAGCTCCTCGGGAAAGACATCGTTTTCGGCCACGGTATACCAGGGTTCGTCGGCCATTTCTTCCATTTCGTTGCGCGGCTGGGGAATTTTCCGGAAATGGCATTCGCTCAAGGGCATGATTTCGTCATAGTCGTAGAACACCACCCGACCCCGCCGGGTCACGCCGAAATTTTTGAGCAGCATATCGCCGGGGAAGACATTGGCCATGGCCAGATCCTTGATGGCGTTGCCGAAATCCACCACCGCCGCCTCGGCCGCCGCCCCCCGGGCTTCTTCCAGGAAGATATCCAGGGGGATGACGCGCCGTTCCAGATAAGCGTGGTCGATCACCACCTGTTCCTTATCGAGATGCACCGTTTGTCCGGCCTCATGGAGCAGGTGGTCGAGCAGATCATCGGCAAACCAGCAGCGCTCGAAGGAGAGGTGTTCGAAGGCATGTGCCTCGATCAGCCGGCCGACCCGGTAGTGTTTGAAGACGAAGTCATACTGGGCCTTGACTTTGGCCGGGGTGGTCTTCTTGGGGGTGTCAAAGTGATCGCGGATCAGCTTGACGACCATGTCCAGGCCCGGCATCGTGAAGACGATCATGACCATGCCGGGTTTGCCCACGGAGAGATCGAAGCGGTCCAGGGTACATTCGGCCGTATGCCGCAGACGTCGCGATACATGACGGTCTTGCCGTGCTTGAAGTAACCGATGGCCGAGAAGAGCTCGGCCTCGGGCTTGGCGGGCAGGATCGACTTGAGAAAGGCCACCGTGGCCGACGGCCGCTCCACCTGCACGTGAAAGGCCGATCGGGTATAAGAGAAGAGAATGCTCACCCGGTCGGCGTCGAGCAGCAGCGCATCCACCACCACGCCACCGGACGGGTGCAAAAGGCTCAGCACCAGGGGGGAGATCCGGTCGCTTACCACGATGCGACCGATCAGATAGGCGCCCTGCCCACGGTAGAAGACCGGCCGGAGCATTTCGATGCGGGCGGGTGCGCCGGACGGCAAGGGACCCAGGTGCCGTTGCAGGCGGTCCGTGATCGCCGGCAGGACGGCATCGACAGCCGTTTGCGCCATCCGGATGGCTGCATCGGCAGTGAGGATTTGACGGATGGCTGTTTTCAGGGAAGAGCCCAGTTCCAAGGCGGGGGCCAGGGGATAGCTGCGAATATGCGCCGCAACCGATGGCGGCTCGCCGGGGTTCAACGGGTCGGCGACGAACTCGATCCGGGCGTTGACGCCGATGGTGTCCAACACCCGGCGGGTAATCGAATTGAAAAAGGTTTCGGCGACGGCTCGGTCGTCCCGGCCGGCTACGGCGCTCGCATAGGCCGTGCGCGTTCGCGCCAGATGG
>NZ_BBCC01000260.1 GCF_001311845.1 Desulfosarcina cetonica JCM 12296
GCTGCGGGCTTTCCAGTGGCCGTTGCGGGCGGCGTCGAAACCGTAGCGGAACAGCACGCCGGTTTTCAGGACGTCGTTGACCTGTTGGCGTTCCTCTTCTCCGAAGATCTCAAATCCGGGCATGATGACTCTCCTTGCAATCCCGTTGGCGTTCAGGCGGCTTAGCTGTTGGACGCCCCGCCAACCGGTTCTTTTTGAGCAAAATATTCCTTGAAGTAATATTCGAAGGCCATGCGGGCGTAATGTCCGGCGCGAGTACCGATGTATTCCCCATGGCCCACCATAACGGCGATGGCGAGTTTCTCCGAGCCGTTTTTCTCCGTGGCAAAGCCGGCGAACCAGTCGAAACGGGTATCGTTGGCCTGATTTGAAATAGAACCGGTTTTCCCACCGAGGGTCAACCGTGAGAGTACCGCACTTTTACCATGGCCGCGAAAGGCCCGGCGACCGGTTCCCGAGGTGATCGTGGCCTCCATCATCCGTTGGAGCTGGGTGGCCGTTCCGGCGGAGACCGCCGGGGGCAGAACGTGAGGCGCGCGCGGTAGATCGAATTGCCGCGATCGTCCACGATCTGGTCCACCAGGGTCGGTTCAACGGGTTTGCCGCCATTGATCATCGTCGCGACAATGACAGCGCCATGCAGGGGAGAGAGGGTGGTCTCACGGTTGAAACCACTGGCGATCTCGGCCCGATGGTAGGTGTCGTCATCGATTTCCAGGTGGCTGACGGGCCAGGGCAGATCGAAATTCATCTCGCGGTTGAACCCGAGTGCGTCCCCGACGGCTTTGAGCGCCGCCGGGTCGATATAAAGGGCACCGATCTTGCCGAATACCGGGTTGATGGATTGGGCAAAGGCGTCTTCCAGGGTGGTCGAGATCGTGTAGCGATTGGTCGTGTCGGTCAACTGGCGTTTGTACAGGGTGTGTTTGTAGCCGTTGAACTTCAGGTTCGTGCCGGCCGTGTACCCTTTTTTTTCAACCGCCGCCGCCGCGGTGACAATCTTGAACAGGCTGGCGGCCGGATAATCGGCGCATACACAGGGATCATGGGCCGGATTCTGTTTGTCGAAGCCGACCATGGTGATTAATCGGCCGGTCTGCGGCTGCATGGCCACGATGCCGATATAACGCGAGTTGACCCGATCCAGGTTGTCCAAGAGGTATTGCTGCAGGCCCATGTCGAGACTGGTGCGCACCTTGTAGGGGTGCCCGTCGAAGACACCTGAACCGGCTGTTGGGTCACATTGGTCAGGTGGTTTTGGCCCAGCAGGATGCGCAGATCGGATTTCTGGATCCGGGCGGCCAGTTTGGGCGATGCCGCTGCGGGCGGCGTTTCGGCCGGTGGCACTTCGGCGCCGCCTTTGGGGTACAAAAACAGCCCACCGACCAAGACCAGCAGCACGATCAAAAGGCCGGTGATTTTCAGGAGACCGGTGAATTTCAGGTCTGGCCGGTTGCGCTGGATTTTCTTGCGATTGGGGGCAGGTGGCCGCTGCCGCTGTTTGAGACGTTCCTGATAGGCTTTCCAGCCGGGCTGGCGTGACGCGTGCCTGTCATCGGGATGATAGATGCCGGTCATCAATGTAAGCTGCTCCTGATGGGGCTCAGCTGAGCGGCGTTCCCGGGGTCACCGGTTTGTCCAGCGTGGCCACGGTTACCCCGGCCGCGTCGGTTGCCGCGATCAGCATGCCTTTGGACAAAACACCCATAAGTTTGGCGGGCTTGAGGTTGGCCACGACAATCACCTGTTTGCCGACCAGCGCCTCGGGCGCATAATCGGCGGCAATGCCCGAAACGATGGTGCGGGTTTCCCCCAGGTCCACCTCCAGTTGGAGCAGTTTCTTGGCCCGCGGAACGGGTTGGGCCGATACGACAGTGGCCACGCGCAGGTCGATCTTGGCAAAGTCGTCGATGGTGATCTCCGGCTTGATGGGCTTTGCCGTTTTGGCCACTTCAACCGGCGGCTCGGCGGGCTGCCGTTTCTTGTCGAGATCGACGCGCGGAAAAAGAGAAATTGATTTTCTCAATTTGACGCCGGGGGTGAGTCCTCGCCAGGCGCAGAGCTTTTCCAATTTGAAGAAGTCGTCCGTACCGCTCATGCCCAGGTGTTTCTGCATGGTGGCGGCGGTGTCCGGCATGACCGGATAGATCAGCCCGGAGATGATGCGCAGGCCTTCCAGAAGGTTGTACATCACCGTTTCCAACTGTTTGCGGGCGGCCTTGTTTTTGGCCAGGTTCCAGGGGGCGGTCACATCCACGTACTTGTTCATATGGGTGATGAATTCCCATACGGCGGCCAGACCCTTGTGGAAGGCGAACGCCTCCATGGCCACGGCATAGGCATCAATGGCCGCCCGGGCATTATGCTCCAACCCCAGGTCCATCTCCTTTTCCACGGCCGGGTCCGGTTCGGGGACGACCCCGCCGAAATACTTGTGCACCATGGCGATCACCCGTGAAAAAAGGTTGCCCAGGTCGTTGGCCAGATCGGCGTTGATGCGCTGGACGAGGGCCTCCTCGCTGAAATTGGAGTCGAGCCCGAAGGCCATGTCGCGCATGAGAAAGAACCGGAAGGCGTCCAGTCCGTAGATGTTTTTCATTTCCAGCGGTTCGATGACATTGCCGATGCTTTTGCTCATCTTGCTCTGATCCACGTTCCAATAGCCGTGGACATTGAGGTGCTGATAGATCGGCAGGCCGGCAGCCTTGAGCATGATCGGCCAGTAGATGCCATGGGGCTTGAGGATATCCTTGGCCACGATGTGCTGGGCCACCGGCCAATAGGTCTTGTACAAATCGCCGTCCGGATAGCCCAACGCGGAAACATAGTTGAGCAAGGCGTCGAACCAGACATAGGTCACGTAATCGGAATCAAAGGGCAGGGTGATGCCCCACTGGAGACGCGACTTGGGGCGGGAGATGCACAGATCGCCAAGGGGGTCGCGCAGGAAGGCCAGCACCTCGTTCTTGTAGCGTTCGGGGCGGATAAAATCCGGATGCTGCTCGATATGGTCGATCAGCCACTGTTGGTAACGGCTCATCTTGAAGAAGTAGTTGGATTCCTTGATGGTTTCGGGCGGGGTTTGGTGATCCGGGCAGCAGCCGTCCACCAGTTCGCGTTCGGTATAGAACCGCTCGCAACCGAAGCAGTACAAGCCCTCGTACTCGCTGAAATAAATGTCGCCGGCATCGTAGATACGCTGCAGGATGCGCTCCACCACGGCCATGTGAGCCGGGTTGGTGGTGCGGATGAAGGCATCGTTGGAGATGTTCAGCTCCGGCCACAGGTTCTGGAACAGCCCGCTGATCTTGTCCACATATTCCCGTGGCGTGCAATTCTCCTTTTTGGCCGCGCGGACGATCTTGTCCCCATGCTCGTCGGTGCCGGTCAGAAAAAAGGTCTGGTCCGTTGACATGCGATGAAAGCGGCGGACCACATCCGCGGCGATGGTGGTGTAGGCATGCCCCAGATGGGGCCGGGCGTTGACATAGTAAATCGGTGTCGTTATGTAAAATGGCTCAGCCATTTTTTATCTCCTGTCCTTGATGATGTCCTCGATGCTGATTTCAACTTCCCGGCCGTCCTCCAGCCGCACGGATAGTCGATCGCAGATCACGTTGTGCCGGGTGACCTTGCCGCTACCCTGGGTCGTTTTGACCATCTTGCCGATTTTGGGAAAGTTGGTTTTCAGTTGACGATAGGTTTCGTTTTCAAACGTCAGGCAACACATCAGCCGACCGCACTGACCCGAGATTTTCGTGGGGTTCAGGGACAGCCCCTGTTGCTTGGCCATACGGATGGATACCGGTTCGAATTTTTCCATGAACGACGAGCAGCAGAAAACCCGCCCGCAGCGACCGAGACCGCCGCACATCTTGGCTTGGTTGCGGATGCCCACCTGGCGCATTTCGATGCGCGCCCGGAACTGCTTGACCAGGATCTTGACCAACTGCCTGAAATCCACACGGCCGTCGGCGGTAAAGAAGAAGGTCAAGCGACTGGCGTCAAAGGTGCTCTCCACGGAGAAAAGGTTCATCTGCAGGCCAAGTTCCTTGATGCTTTTCAGGCAAAAGGCGTGGGCCTCGCGCTCCAGGGCATGGTTGTGCTCGACCTGGGCCAGATCCTTTTCATTGGCTTTGCGGAATACTTTTTTCAGGGGCTTGACGGGCTTTTCCGCCTTGTCGAGCACGGCCGGCACGGTTTCCACCATCCCGAAGCCCAGCCCCTTTTCGGTTTCCACAATTACCTGGTCGCCAATATTCAGAACGAAGGCGCCGCAAGAAAAGTCATAAATCTTGCCTCCGTTTTTGAAACGTACGCCTACTTTTTTTATCATGCTGTCACACATCTATTCGCCAATTCCGGCCATTTTGATCACCATGCATCCAGCGTCAGTCGGGCTTTGGAATTGGCTCGCAGGGCCGCCTTGGCTTCATCGACGGCGTCGATCTGCTCGATCAGGCGCGTCCGGCTGACGCCTTGGGCCACTGTAGAAAGAATTTCACGGCGATCCTGGTTCAAGACCTGGTTCGCATCCACGCCCACGACCAGAAGATCCCGCAGCCACATTGTAATGATTTCCAATAATTCTTCAACACGTTCCTTTTGGGCGGCCAGTTTCTCCGAAAAGGCCAGCCAGGCGCGGATATCCGTCGACGGCAGGGCGGCGAATCGACACATGGCGGTGATGATCCATTCGTGGCGCTGCTGCCAGCGGCGATCGATCAAGGTCAGCGCCCGGGTATAACTGCCCCCGCACAGGGCAGCCGCCTTTTCGGCGGTTTGCGGATCAATGGCCGCTGTCGTCGTCAACAGTCGCGCGACGGCCGAGACGCTCAAGGGAGAGAAGCGAATCTGCCGACAGCGCGAAACCACCGTGGGCAGAAGATCGGAGGCCTCACGTGTCGTCAGCACCAGCAGCGTTCGGTCGGGCGGCTCTTCAAGAACCTTGAGCAGGGCGTTGCCCGCCTCCGGGTTCATGGTTTGCGCATCGCAGAAAATGACCACCCGCCGCTGCGCTTCATTCGGTTTCAGCGACAACGTCTGCAGCAATTCGCGGATCTGATCGATACGAATGACCGTTGAAAGGGGGGCGATGCGAATGATGTCGGGATGGTGATCGGCGGCAATCTTTCTGCAGGGGCCGCATTCACCGCAGGCATCGATGGCCGTTAGCGGGGGCCGCTGGGGCAGGTCCGCGCTCAGCGTCCGGCAGTTGCAAGCCATGGCAAACGCCTTGGCGGTCATTTTCTTGCCCACCCCGTCGTCTCCGGTAAACAGCAACGCATGGGGTTGCGTTCCGCTACGGAGAAAGGTTTTGAGCAGTCGAATGGGGGCCTCTTGACCAACGATGGCGCCAAACCCCGCCGTCGTCGTCATGGTCGATGCCTTCCGAAGGGGTGAAACGGTGCCGGAGCAAAGGAGGCCGGCCCTCGCATCCCGGGGCATGCGGTTGCACGGCTGAAAGGTCGCATGCCGACTATTGATCCACGCGTTCCTTGAGCTCTTTTCCCGCTTTGAAAAACGGCAAGCGTTTGGGTCTGATGGTCACTTTCTCACCGGTTTTGGGATTGCGGCCCGTATAGCTTTTGTATTCTTTGACAAAAAAGCTACATAGCCCACGAATTTCAACGCGTTCGCCGTTGGCCATGGCTTCTGCCATGCTGTCGAAAAAGATCTGGACCACTTTTGCCGCTTCGGATTTGGAAATATCGGCCTGGGTTTTCAAAGCGGAGATGAGCTCCAGTTTGTTCATGTATCCTCCTTGAACGATCACAGATGACTTACAGGTCTCAAAGGGACTCTATAGAATAGATGTTGACCCGAAGTCAAGCCGTTATGTTAATATTTCCGGCAGCTTCTCTACGTCGGCGGCATCTACGTGAACGGCGGCGAACTGTCCCAGGGCCTCAATGTTGACCACGACCCGCCCGTCTCCGCGATAACTTGAAAAAATACCGGTCACCCCGGCGAAGGGACCGTTGATCACGATGACCCGATCGCCTTTCTTGAAACGGGAGCCGGTAATGACCTCTTCACCCGTGGCCACCATGATTTTGAGCGAATCGATGGTGACGTCGGTGATCGCCACCGGCCCGCGGGTGCTGCCGATCAGACGCACCGCGCCGATGGTCTTGAGGATTTCGAGGTGCTCGTAGGGGTTGAGATCGGTCTTGACGAAAATATAGCCCGGGAAAAGGGGCACCCGGATCATCTTGTGGCGATCCTTGCGCCGGCTTTTAACGGTGATTTTGGGCAGGAAGACCTCCATTTCCTTCTTGAGCAGGCCTTCGTTGACCACGTTTTCGAACCGGCTCTTGGTATGCAGGGCGTACCAGGCACGTGTCAGTTTGTCTCCGACCATGGACGATGATTCCGTTTTATTCAAAACCCCGGTTGGCGTTGTTCCCGCTCGGCAGGTCAATCGTTATTTAGCCGATGGCAAAGGCGACCTCGTGTACCATCTGTTTCGGGAAAAGGCAATGAGAGATCTGTGGGGCACCAGGGTCATTGTATTCGGGTTTCACTGTTTTATTGGCGTGATAGGAACCCATTCGTTTGATTCGATCGTGCTCGACAATAGCCTAACGGCCGATTCCGCCGATGCCCTTGAGGTTGACCAGGACCGAGACACTCAGATCGTCTTCCTCATCGGCCAGCAGAAAATCCAGCGACCAGCACTGGGCCTGGTAGAGAAATCCGATTTCCCGAACGATGTCTTCCTCCGTGAGCATGTTGCGTTCGTATGCCCCCCGCAGGACCAGGTTATCCGTCAGAACAACGGAAACCGTGCCACGGATGGATTCATTGACGCTGGTGGTGTAGCGGTGCTCGACACTCAGCCGGTCCCCGCGTGTATCGCCGATGGACGCCCCCACGTTGTGGGATGAGAAGCGCGTCTCGTAGACGTCGTATTCGGCGTCCGCACTGACGGTCAGAAATCGCCCCAGGTTGAGGTCGAGTTCACCGTAAAGATCTGAGAAAGGATTGCCCTTATCTTCCTCTGAGTCGGCGATATGGTAGGTTTGTTCCAGGTATATGCGACAAAAGCGCTGGTAATTGAAGGCGTCGACCCAATCCGGCGGCGGCGGGGATGCCGCCCTGGGGCGG
>NZ_BBCC01000261.1 GCF_001311845.1 Desulfosarcina cetonica JCM 12296
GCCGCCATCCATGGCGCGCCGTGAAGTCCCGGCCATCGTCACCGGCCGGGCCGGTATAAGCGGCATGCCGCACCACATCGGCCCCTGCGGGCAAACGAACCCGGGCCTGCACCTGATCGATGGCGAAATCCCAGCCGTTGCCGGTCACGTTCCAATACAATTCATCGTAATCGTCAAAGAATCCAATCTGGCGATCGGTGCGGTAGACCAAGGTATAGGTGTATTCCCCCGGCTTGAGAAGAACGTCCTTCTTCCCCATGTAAACCCGGATCCCGTTGCTGAGGGACTGGGTATGATAGGCCTCGGGTCGGCCGTCCCGGCGCACGTCCAGTACGTCGAAACGCACGACCACCTCACCACCGCGATCATTGCGGTAGCGCGTGGGAAAATCGCGGTAGATGCCGTGCCGGATCTGGTTAGCCGTTGACACCACACGAAGGGTTTCCGTGACCACCACCTGGCCATCGGTATGGATGTCGATCCGGCTGTCGTAGGAACGGATGCGTTCCCGCGCGGCCAGCAAGGGACCCGGCGCCAAAAAAAGAAGCAGCCAGACAACCACCGGGAGGACCTTGATCGGTCTCATGGGCGATGCCTCCATCCGTTGAATTTAATTAAATGTCACCTTTGGCACCGCCCGGTCGCCGGGATCCTCATTCTCGAAAAACACGGCCGGCTGAAAGCCGAACCCGCCGGCCACGAGGTTGCCGGGAAAGGATTCCACGGCGATGTTGAGGTTGCGCACGGTACCGTTGTAATAGCGCCGGGCCAGTTGGATCTGGTCTTCGATCTCGGCCAGCTGGTTCTGCAGGTCCTGGAAATTTCGGTCGGCCTTGAGCTCCGGGTAGTTCTCGGCCACGGCAAACAGGCGGGCCAGACCGGCGGACAGGGCGTTTTCCGCCACTTGTTTCTGGGATACGTCGGCGGCACCCAGGCTGCGCGAGCGCATTTCGCTGACCGTCTCCAAGACGCCGCGCTCATGGCCCATGTACCCCTTGACGCTTTCCACCAGGTTCGGAATCAGGTTGCTGCGACGCTTGAGCTGGACCTCGATGCCGCTCCACCCCTCACGGACCATGTTACGCAAGCGCACCAATCGGTTATAGAGAAGAACCAACACCATTGCCGCCAGGCCGGCAATGCCCAGCAACGCCACCAGGACGATCATAATGAACCTCCCCGTATCCGGTTTAGAAAACGATTATCCCCCTTATCGCCATCCGCCAGAAAAGATCAACCCCATGAATACGCTCGGCATCGGCGCATAGCCCTTGTTTCCCCATGCGACCTTATGCGATAGTGGCCATGGTTCTCAATCCACAAAAAAATTCCATCCGCCAACAGGAAACCGCCATGCCCATGATTGCCAAGATCGTCGGATCGCTGGTCGGCCGTTTGCGTTATACACCGGCGCCTGGATGACTGCCATCAACCGATTTCGTCAGCGTCGCCCGGCAGGTTCTGGCTGATCGTCATCCTTCTGGTTGCCGCGGTGGCAGGCGCCGGCTACACCCTGACCCGACCGAGCCCGTTGCAGGTGGTCGCCAGCGTCACCCCGCCGGATCCACCGGCCGATGTGGACGATCCCCGCCCCGGAGAGCTGGTGATCCGCTTTGATTATGATCGCCAAGACCCGCACCCGAATCGGCAGATCCCCCAAGGTCCCCCCAGCGTGGCGCGCATCGACCTGATCGGCAAACCCGTGACGGGCATCCAATTGGAGCCCGCGTTGGCCGGTCGCTGGCAGTGGCGCGATGACCACACCCTGACCTTTGAACCGGAACCCGCCTGGCCGGCGGGCACGCCGTTTCGCATCGTGTTGCCGCCGGCGATCTTCAGTCCGGAAACGCGCCTGAAAAAAAAGACCGCCGAATTTACCACGCCGGCTTTCACCGCCGCCATCGAAAGCATCGAATTCTACCAGGACCCGGCCCAAAGCAGCGTGCGCAAGGTGGTTGCCACCCTCTACTTCTCCCACCCGGTGGACCCGGCCGGACTCGAGCAGCACCTCTCCATGGCCATGCGCCCCTCCGGCGAGGGCATGGACACCCCGCCCCAACCGGTAAGCCTGAGCGTGACCTATGACAAACGGCAGCGGCGGGCCTACGTCTCTTCCGCCCCCCTGGATCTGCCGGCCCAGGCCAACACCCTGCGCCTGACTATCGCCGCCGGCGTGGCCCCGGCCACGGGGGGCAAGGCCACAACCCAGCCCCTTTCCGATACGGTGGTGGTCCCCGACCGCTACAGTTTCCTGAAAGTCAGTGCAGCCAAGGCCAGCATCGTGACCAACGACCGCCAGGAGCCCCAGCAGGTGATCAGCCTCGATTTCACCGACGCCATCGACCGGCAAACCTTGCTGGCCAAACTCTCCGTCTATCTCTTGCCGGCGGTCAACCCCCGGCGTAACAGCCGTCGCTGGAACGGCCCACGCGAGGTGACCCCCCAGGACCTGGCCGTGGCCCAGCGTCTGGCGCTGAAAATCGTGCCCAATCCACGGGACGCCGCCACGCACTACCACTTCGTCATCGATGCGCCGGAAAGGCGCTATCTTTACCTGCGCATCGATCCCCACCTGGCATCGGTCAACGGATTCGTGCAGGCAAGTTTTTTCGATGCGGTTCTGGCCGTACCGGCTATCCACGCCAAGTCCGCCTGGCCGGTGAGGGATCGCTGCTCACGGCTTCGGGTGAGCAGCGCCTGGGCATCATGGCCCGGGGCCTGACCGCCCTGCGGGCCACCCTCGGCCGGCTGCTGCCCGGCCAGATCGCCCATCTGATCACCCAGACCGATGGGGATATCCGCGATCCCTATTTCACCCACCCGGAGTTTTCGGAAGACAACATCAGCGCCATCTCCCGGGAAATCATTCCCCTCAAGCCCCTGCCTCCCGGCAAGGCCAATTATACCGCCCTGGACCTCTCCGCTACGGCCAAGGACGGAGAAAAGGGCTACGGCCTGTTTTTCGTCTCCGTGGAAGGCTGGGATCCGGCACGCAACCGACCGGTCACCGCGCCGCCGACCGACGGTTGGTCCTGATCACGGATCTGGGCCTGTTGGTCAAGGACAACGCCGACGACACCCACGACATTTTCGTGCAGCAGCTAAGCAGCGGTCAACCGGTCGCCGAGGCCGCGGTCCAGCTGTTGGGCAAAAACGGCCTGCCCCTTTTTCGTCTCACCACCGACACCGAGGGCCATGCGCTCATCCCGGTGACCCGGGACTTCACGGACGAACGCCAGCCCAGCGTCTATCTGGTCACCACGGCAACGGATACGGCCTTTATCCCCTTCGAAAGCCATTCCCGGCAGGTGGATTTCTCACGCTTTGATGTGGGCGGCCAATGGGATGACGCGGGACCGGAGGGTCAGTTGAACGCATTTCTCTTCTCCGACCGGGGGGTCTACCGACCCGGCGAGACGGTCCAACTGGGCATGATCGTCAAGAAGACCCCCCTGGACAATGTCGCCGACATCCCCCTCGAAGTGGCCATCCAGGGACCGCGCAACAATCCGGTCAAGACCGAGCGCGTGGTTCTGCCGGCCAAGGGATTTTTGGAATTTGCCTATCCCACCGAGGCCACCGCCGCTACCGGCCGCTACACCGTATCCCTCTACCTCGTCCGGGACAACCGCCAGCGCGGACGCCTTTTAGGGGGCACCGATTTCACGGTGGAGGAATTTCTTCCCGACACCATGACCATCAAAAGCACCCTGACCGGTGCGGAACCTCGCGGCTGGAGCCCGGCACCCAAACTTTCCGCCCACGTGAGCCTGACCAACCTTTTCGGTGCTCCGGCCCAGAACCGCCGATTGCAGGCGCGCATCAGCATCCGGCCGGCGACTTCCGCTTCAGCCAATGGCGCGACTATCACTTTTCCGATCCCCTCGGCAACGTGGCCGAGACCCCACTGACCCTGGATGAAGCCCTGGCGCCGGCCAACACCAATGACCAGGGCCAGGCCGTGTTCGATATTCCCCTGGACCGTTTCCGCGAAGGCACCTACCGGCTGGATTTCTTTGTCGAGGGCTTCGATCCGGCCGGCGGACGCAGCGTATCGGCCCACAACGGGACCTTGATCTCGCCGCTGCCCCATCTGGTGGGATTCAAAAGCGATGGTGATCTGGGATTCATCCATGCCGGTGGCGAGCGCAAGTGGATTGGATCGCCATCGACCCCGACCTGAAACCGCTGGCCTTGGACAACCTGGCCCTGACGCGCCTGGAAATTCAGCATCTCTCCACCCTGGTCAAGCAGCCCAACGGAACCTTCGCCTATCAGACCGTGGACCGCGAACGGCAAGTTGACAGCCGGCCCTTCGCCATCGCCGCCGAGGGCAGCACATTCGCCCTGGCAACCGCCGATCCGGGGGATTACGCTATCGAGGTTCGCGGATCGGACGGCACCCGGCTGGCCCGCCTGACTTATACGGTGGTGGGCCATGGCAACCTCACCGGCCGGCTGGAAAAGGAAGCCGCCCTGCAACTGCGCCTGGACAAAAGCGACTACAGGGCCGGTGAAATCATTCAGGTCAGTATCACGGCACCCTATGTGGGCGCCGGTCTGATGACCATCGAAAGCAATAAGGTGCACGCCTTCAAGTGGTTCAAGACCACCACGACCAGCACCCTGGAAACGATTCGCCTGCCGTCCGACCTGGAGGGCAATGCCTACCTCAACGTGGCCTTCGTACGTGACGCGGCTCCCAGGAGATTTTCACCAGCCCCTTGAGCACGGCCGTTACGCCCATCACCATCGACCGCAGCCGTCGGCAACTGAGCGTGGACCTTCGTGTCGAGGAGAAGGTGAAGCCCGGCGAAACCATGACCATCGGCTACCGCACCGACCGGCCCTCGCGGATGGTGATCTTTGCCGTGGACGAGGGCATTTTGCAGGTGGCCGGCTACCAGATGCCCCAGCCCTTGGATCATTTCATGAAAAAACGCGCCCTGCGGGTCGATACCCGCCAGATGCTCGACCTGATCCTGCCCCCGTACGCGTTGCTGCACGAGGCCATGGCCAGCGGCGGTGATGCGATGAAGCGCGCTTTGGCGGCCAACATCAATCCCTTTGCCCGCAAGACCGACATACCGGCGGTCTTCTGGTCCGGCATCGTCGATGGTGATCAAAAAGAGCGGACCGTCAACTTTACCGTGCCCGACACCTTTGCCGGCAACCTGGTAGTCATGGCCGTGGCCGTGGGCGAAGATGCGTGGGAACGGCCACGGCCAACACCCTGGTGCGCGGTCCCTTCGTGCTCTCGCCGAGCCTTCTGCTCCAGGCCGCCCCGGGGGATGAGTTTAGGGTGACCGTCGGGGTCTCCAACCTGGTGGAAGGCAGCGGACCGGATGCCACGATTACGGTTGGCATCATTGCATCGCGGAATCTCATCATCGTCGGTGAACGCACGCGCCAGGTGGTCATCGGTGAAGGAGACGAGGCCCCGGTGCACTTTATCGTTCACGCCGGCAACGCGCCCGGAGCGGCCAGCCTGACGTTTACGGCCCAGCTGGGCGATGCGGTGGCCAGCCGCACAGCCGGCCTGAGTATCCGGCCGGCCATGCCGTATCACACCACCTTCACCAGCGGATATGCCAAGGATGGCGCTGCCTGGCTGCCCATCACCCGCAACCTGTTCGACCAATTGGCCGAGCAGCATGCAACGGCATCGGCCAGTCCGCTGGTTCTGGTGGATGCCCTAACGGCCTATCTGGAACATTTTCCCCATGGCTGCACCGAACAGCTGGTCAGCCAGGTCTTTCCCCTGGTGGCACTATCCACGACCCGGCCTATGCGGCCCAGCGGCCGGCCATCGAAAAGCAGGTCGGCGTCCTGATCGACCGGTTGCGGGAGCGGCAGCAGGCCAACGGCGGCTTCAGTTTCTGGCCCGGCAGCGATACGGCCAGGGATTTTCCCAGTGTGTATGCGCTGCATTTTCTGATCGAGGCCCGCGAGGCAGGCTTTGCCGTTCCCGCGGATATGCTGCGCCGGGGCATCGCCTTCATTCGCGAGGTTGCCGACCGGAAGATCGCGAATCTGGCCGACGCCGTCATTCGCGCCCAGGCCATCTATCTGCTGACCCGCCAGGGCGAAACCACCACCAACCTTCTCGTGCGTCTGCAGGAGAACCTGGAGAAAAACCACAAGGAGGCCTGGCGGAGCGATCTGACCGCGGTCTACATGGCCGCCACCTACCGACTGCTCAAAATGGACGGCGACGCCCAACGCCTGGCCAGCCGCTACCGCCTGGGAACGGCGCGCAGCGCGGCTATGGGCGACTTCGATCAGCCGCTCACCCGCGATGCCCAGGCCCTGTATCTCCTCAGCCGGCATTTCGAAAGCCGGGCCCGGGACCTGGATGGGGCGATCCTCCTGCAACTGCTCGATCCGATTTTCAAGGGCAAGACCAACACCATCGGTGCCAGCTACACCATTCTCGGGCTGGTAGCCTACGGGCGGTTGAACCTGCCCGAAGGTCAACCCGAGTCGGTTCATTTTCAATATGAAGCCGTCGACGGCACGAAAAGGCCGCTGGACAGCCACAACGCGCCCTTCCCCACGGCCAGTTACCCGGCACACGACGGCCAGATCGGGATCAGCGGGGCGACCCCGCTTTTCTACGCCAACGTACAATCCGGATTCGACCGGACCCTGCCGGACGCTCCCTCGCGTTCGGGATTGGAAATATACCGGGATTATCTGGATGTCGATGGCGCGATGGTGGCGTCCTTCGTCCAGGGTCAGGAGGTCCTGGTACGTCTGCGGATCCGCGCGCTGGAGGCCGAGCATGTGAGCAATGTGGCCGTCATCGACCTTTTGCCCGGCGGTTTCGAGGCCGTACGGCAATCGGTATCCCGCGAGATCCAGGGTTGGCGGGCGGACTATGTGGATGTGCGCGAAGATCGGGTGATCTTTTATGGCAGCGTGGGCAAAAGTGTGCGTGAGTTGACCTACAGGGCCAAGGTCACCGCGCCGGGCCAATTCACCCGGCCACCGGCCTTTGCCGAATCCATGTACGACCGCACCCTTAAGGCCGCCACGCCGGCGGGCGTGCTGACCGTCATGCCGGCACCATGAAACGCACCGTTTCGGTGAC
>NZ_BBCC01000262.1 GCF_001311845.1 Desulfosarcina cetonica JCM 12296
GGCAGGCCGGCGGCCACCCTGCACAAGTCCCTGGGCTACAACCTCGCCGACGGCCATTTCGAGCGCACCGAGGACGACCCGCTGATCGGCGATGCAGTGATCATTGATGAAGCCTCCATGGTCGATACCCTGCTCATGGCCCACCTGATCCGCGCCGTGCCGCTCACCGCATCCCTGATCCTGGTGGGGGACGTCTTCCAGCTACCGTCGGTGGGACCGGGAAACGTGCTGGCGGATCTGATTCGTTCCGATTGCGTGGCCACCTTCGAGCTGACCGAAATCTTCCGTCAGGCCGAGCAGAGTCCCATCGTGCTCAACGCCCATCGGGTGCGCCGCGGCGAGCCGCCCGTGATCGAACCGCCGGGCGATCCGGACGTCCTCTCCGAATTTTATTTCGTGGAGCAGGCCGATCCCGAAAAGGTGGTGCAAACCGTGGTGACGCTCTGCGCGCGGCAAATTCCCGATCATTTCCGGCTGAACCCCATCCGCGAGATCCAGGTCCTGACCCCCATGCACCGCGGGCTGGTGGGCACCTTGAATCTCAATCGGATCCTGCAGCAAACCCTCAACCCCGATGGCACGCAAGTGGAGGTGATGGTACCCGCTTCAAGGTGGGCGACAAAGTGATGCACCTGCGCAACAACTACCGCAAGGAGGTGTTCAACGGCGACATCGGCATCGTGCATGGCATCGATCTGGAACGCGGTTGCGCCGAGGTGGATTACGAGGGACGCCGCGTGCCCTATGATTTCCTCGAACTGGACGAACTGGCCCTGGCCTACGCCATCAGCGTGCACAAGTCCCAGGGATCCGAATATCCGGCGGTGGTGGTGCCGCTGATCACCCAGCACTACATCATGCTGCAGCGCAACCTGCTTTACACGGCCCTGACCCGCGGCAAGCAGCTGGTGGTCATTGTCGGCACGGCAAAAGCGCTCCACGTGGCCCTGCGCAACGACCATCCGCGGCAGCGCCGCTCCATGTTGGCTCGGCGGCTCAAGATGAATATCTATAGTATTTAAGATAATGTTTTTGGCAAGGCCAGAGGGAGGAAGCTGTATAAACCATACCGCGACGACCGATAACGCGGCCCAAAAACATTATCTTGAATGCTATAAACGGAACGGATTTGATGGGGTGGGGAAAAATTCAGGCCGGGCTACTCGGCGTCCGTATCCGAGCTGTCATCCGAAGCGCCTGGGGCGTCGGGGGTGTCCGGAGCGTCGGCGGGCATGGGGATCTTGACGAAATCGATACCTTCGGCCTTGAGGGTCGCCTCCTCCTGGGGCGTGCTGACGCCGCGAATGTTGCGCGGTTCGGTGACGCCGTAGTGCATTTTCAGCGCTTCGGTGGCAAACTCGGTCCCGACATTGTCGAAATTCTTTTCCACGAAGTTGACAATCTGCCGCTCCAGGGCGGCCAGGGCGATTTTCTCACGCATCTCCCGGGGAAGGCTTCCGGAAGATGATTTGATCGCAAACGTCGAGGGGATTTTGGCAACGGCGGTATCGTCGCAGACCGGACAGCAGACCAAACCTTGTTCCTGCTGTCGATCAAACGCGGCGCTGTCTTCAAACCACCCTTCAAAGCGGTGACCGTTGCTGCATTGTAGGTCGTATGCGATCATTGCACCTTCACCTGCCTGTTTCTGTTGAACTTTTCTGATTATCACAGGGCATTTTTTTTGAAAAGAAATTATTGACAGATGGTTTTTTTTCAACTCAAAATGGGTGCATTTTTTTCCGGCGACGGAAACAACCCCAATCCAAATGGAGTGTATCGTTGTGATGAAAACCATCAAAGCATGCTTCTGGCTGGTGCTGGCGGGCCTCTTGCTTTTGCCGGCCATAAGTAGCGCCCAGACCGTCTATGTATCCGAAAACTTCGAAATCACCCTACGTACCGGACCGGGAACGGACCGCAAGATCATCGCCCTCGTCCAAAGCGGAAACCCCCTGCAGATGCTTGAAAAGGGCAATGACTGGTCCCGGGTAAGAGAGCCCGACGGCAAGGAAGGCTGGGTGCTCAGCCGCTACCTGACCACCAGCCGTCCCTGTTCCATGGCCCTGGAGCGGGTGCGGCGGGACTATGATGCGTTGACGGCCCAGCACAACGAACTGAAAACGAAATTCGACCAGCTCGATTCGGAAAAAAAAGTCAGCGATGCCGATCTCTCCCAGAGCCAGCAGGAACGCGATGCGCTGAGCGCGGCTTACGAAACCCTGAAGAAGGACTCTTCGGAATTTCTCAAGCTGCAGAAGCGCTACCAAGAGACCACAACCGCACTGCAGGCCGAGAAAACCCGCAGCGCCAAGCTGGAAGATGAGAACTTGGAGATGAAGCGCAACCGCATCACCCAGTGGGTATTGACCGGTGGCGGCATCATGCTGGTGGGGTTTTTCATCGGCCTGTTCAGCTCCAGCCGGCGCAAACAACGCTCGTCACTTTACTGAGAAACAACATGGACACACAAACAAACTTCTTGATTATCGGCAGCGGCGTCGCCGGTCTGATGTACGCCCTCAAGGTGGCCGATCACGGGACCGTTGCCATCGTCACCAAAAAAGAGGCGGTGGACAGCAACACCAATCTGGCCCAGGGGGGCATCGCCTCGGTTTTCGACATCGGGGATTCTTTCGACCTGCATATTCAGGATACCCTCGACTCCGGGGATGGCATCTGCAACCCGGATGTGGTGCGCCAGGTGGTCACCGGCGGCCCCGAGCGCATCCGGGAGCTGAATGCCCTGGGTGTCAGCTTCAACGCCGATGATGCGGCGCCGGCGGAAAACGGCAGTCCCCCCTTCGATCTGGCGCGAGGGCGGCCACTCGCGCAACCGCATCGTACACGCCCAGGACATGACCGGCCGGGAGGTCGAGCGGGCGCTGTTGGAACGGGCCCGGCAACACAAGAACATCCGATTCTACGAAAACCACATCGCCATCGACCTGATCACCTTCTCCACGCGCATCAAGCGCGGGATGGTGACCACCACCCATGAGGATTACTGCTGCGGCGCCTATGTGCTCGACCGGAAAAGCCGACGGGTTCGGACCTTTGGCGCCGGCATCACCCTTCTGGCCACCGGCGGTACGGGCAAGGTCTACCTGTACACGAGCAACCCGGACATCGCCACCGGCGACGGCATCGCCATGGCCTACCGAGCCGGCGCCACCGTGGCCAACCTCGAGTTCGTCCAGTTCCACCCCACCTGCCTCTATCACCCGGCAGCCAAGAATTTTCTCATTTCCGAGGCGGTGCGCGGCGAGGGCGGGCGCCTTATCGACGGCGACGGCAACCCCTTCATGCAGCGCTACGATCCCAAGAAAGATCTGGCCTGCCGGGACGTGGTGGCCCGGGCCATCGACACCGAACTCAAGCGCAGCGGCCAGGACAGCGTCTTCCTGGACATCTCCCACAAACCGGCGGACTTCGTCACCGGCCGGTTTCCCAACCTGTACGAAAAATGTCTCTCCTTCGGCATCGACATGACCCGCGAACCGGTCCCCGTGGTGCCGGCGGCCCACTACATGTGCGGCGGCGTGGCCACGGACATGTCCGGCCGCACCGATATCAACCGGCTCTTTGCCGTGGGGGAAACCGCCTGCACGGGCCTGCACGGCGCCAACCGCCTGGCCAGCAATTCCCTGTTGGAAGCCCTGGTCTATGCCGACGCGGCCGCGCGCCAATCCATCCAGGATCTGGCCACGGCAAACAAGATCACCCCGCCCGAGGTGCCGGACTGGGACGACGTGGGCACAACCGACAGCGATGAGCAGATCATGGTTGCCCACAACTGGGACGAAATCCGGCGTCTGATGTGGAACTACGTGGGCATCGTGCGCTCGGACAAACGCTTGGCCCGCGCCCAGCGGCGCATCGACAACATCCAGAAGGAAATCCAGGAGTACTACTGGAACTTCAAGGTCTCACCCGATCTCATCGAACTGCGTAACATCGCCACCGTGGCCGAGCTGATCATCAAATGCGCCGACCACCGCAAGGAGAGCCGCGGCCTGCATTACAATATCGGCTATCCGCAAAAAGACGATCACCGCTGGAAGAAGGATACGGTGATTCGGCGGCAGATAGTAGGGTGAAAGAGGTGGGTAGGGGGTTAGGCCGTAGGTGTTTAGGGCGGGCGGAATGCTGCCGTTTTGATTTTGTCGCGGTTAAGAACCGCTCCTACAAGGGCACCGCATTGGTCGGGGGGCTTGTGGCGGGATAATGGGCCTCTATCGTTTATGGTGAAGCCATTTGTTTATGAATCACCCCACCAACAACCGACACCCGAGCGCTTTGGTCACCTTGCTGATGGTTTCGAATCTCGGGTTTCCACCTTCCGACAGGGATTTGTAGAGGCTCGCCCGAGTCACGCCCGCCTTTTTCGCGACCTCTGTCATCCCCATTGCCCGAGCCGCCGTGCTCAGTGCGTGGATGAAATCGGATTCGTCTCCGGTAGCCGCCACCTCGTTCAGGAAGTCTCGGATTTCATCCGTCGACGTGAGGTGCTCGGCGATATCGAATGTTTTTAGTTTTACAGCCATGATTCAATCCTCAAGTGCCTTCAAGATAGCGGTCGCGGTTTCGATATCCTTGGATTGCGTGGACTTTTTGCCGCCCGCCAGCAGGATGACAATCGTTTTCGCCTTCAAGGTGTAATAGATTCGTATTCCTGGGCCAGAGAAAAACCGCAGCTCGAACAGATCCTGTCCGATCTGCTTGAAGTCTCCAAAGTTTCCGTTTTCAATCCGGTTGAGCCTGGCGAGAATTTTGATCCTCACCGATGAGTCCTTTAGCCTGGAAAACCATTTATCGAATTGCTCGGTGCTTTGGAGTTCGTATTTCATAGAATACATGTATCCCGTAGGAGACATCCTGTCAATAAATAAGTGTAACACTACCCATTACAGGGACTGTAGGCGTATAGGGAGGATGGCATCCTGTCTGATGCTGTCGCGGTTAAGAACCGCTCCTACGAGGGCACCGTTTTTATGGTGGTTCAAGGGAAAGGACTCAGGAAAGGCTATTACGCGGTCAGCAATCGGGCGGATTTCCCTTGCGATTTCAGGATGGCTACGGCTTGTTTGTCGAAGGAGACAAATTCATCGGCACCCAGCCAACTACCCTCATAGGCGATGATACCATCCGCAAAATCGCCACCCGCCTCCAGGAAGGATAGCCCGGCTTCAACGGCGGGTCTGTTCATGGCTACATTGGTGCTGTCCATCAGATGTTGAATTGCCGCGGCAATCTCGGTGATGGATCTCTGGTAGCCGCGTCGCATCACCCAAACAAACTCGCAAAGCACGGAAAGTGGAACGGCGATCAGGTCGGCTCCGGTTAGTGCTGCCGTTGCTGTGCGAGCCTGTTCCCGATCATCCTGAACCGCAGCCCTCACCAGCACATTGGTATCGACGGTAATCTTCATTTTTCCCCAGACCACCCCTGGCTGGCGATCTCAGCCAAATCATCAAGGCTCAAAACCGGTCCGTCTTCCTTTGCAAGGCAACCGATAAAATCCGTGATGGCGCCTCTGGGTTCGGCCGCTCTCACCATGATTCGGCCATGGGGTAATTTCTCGACTTCGATCTTCTGTTTCGGCCCCACCCCAAGATGGGCAAGAATATCCTGACGTAAGGTAACTTGGCCTTTGGCGGTTATTTTTAGTGTGGTCATGGCAGCCCTCACTATATTGATGACAAATTTATAGTAAGGCAATTTTTCCTTACAATCAAGCCAAATAGAAAATACAGGTTTAAAAGATCCACACCCATGCGGCCCAGGTGTTGGGTCAGGTGCGACCGGATGGGGCTTTTGCTAGTCGTCTCGGTCTGGCATGGCATCAGCCCTTTCGGGTGGGACGACCGATGTGGATGGCATCCTGAGGGCAACTGTCCAGGCAGTCGCCGCAGTTGGTGCAGTTGTCTCGGCCGGCCGCGTGCCCATATGGCAGACCCGCAGGCACTTGCCGCAATCATTACAGGCCGACGTTTTGTAGATCTTGAATAGGGAGATGCCCTTGATGGCATCCAGGAGGCCGCCGGTGGGGCAGGCAAAACGGCACCAGGCGCCGGCCACCAGGAAACCGATGACGAGCATTCCCAAAACGATGCCGGTGCGTACCAACCAGACGGTGTTGGCATGCTCGAAAGTGAGGCGAACGGAAGCGAAGAATTCGCCCACGCGGATCGGGATGGCCTCGCGGGGCTGGCCCAGGCCCAGCCAGACGGCCAGCACGCCGGCCAGGGCCAGATACTTGCCCCACGGCAACAGCCGCGTGGCCCAATTTCTCACGCGCAGCTTCAGCGGGGCCAGTTCGGCGGAAAGCTGCACCACCAAGCCGCCCGGGCAGGCCCAACCGCAAAAGGCACGGCCGAAAAGCAGGACGGAAACCGGCAAGAGCAGCCAGAAGCCCCAGAACATGGAGAAAAGCCGCCCGTGGCAGGTGAGCACCGGGCAGTTCTGGCAACTGACATAGGGCACGATGAACGGGCAACGGAAGATGCCGTAGAAGGACCACTGGCCCATGACCACCAGCATGGCCGTCTGGGTCAACCGCCGCCACACGGTCAGGCGCCGACTGCCTGCTTTGGTTGGGGACGCAGCGGCACCAGCAGTATTGATGGAAGCAGTTGTATCAGACATCGACCACCCCCAATTTCTCCACCAGCCGCTGCCTTCGGCGGAAATGGCGGGAATGAATCCGGCATTCTCAAAGTACTGTTGCCCTTCGGCGGAGCGGATGAAGTCCACGTAAGCGTCTGCCAAATCCCGATCGGGCGCCGTTTTCATCACCCCGATGGTAAAGGTCAAGGGCGGCGGCGGGAAGTATTCGGCCGGGATGGGCAGGATCTCGGTTTTGTCCTTGAACAGCGGCATGCGCGTCAGACGGTACTCGACCACGGCAACATCCCCCTCGCCCTCCACCAGGGACTGCATGGTACGCTGCACGCAAGTACCCGCCAGTACCGTGTTCTTTGTGGCGGCCGCCAGCACGCCGGCCTTCTTCATGAGCGCCGTGGCGGCCTGGCCGCCGGGCGGAGAAGCCTCCGGGGCCTGGATCACGCGCACCCC
>NZ_BBCC01000263.1 GCF_001311845.1 Desulfosarcina cetonica JCM 12296
CAACGGCCGGTCCTTGAGCCGCCGGCACCGCATCGGTCGGATGGGCCGGCAATGCCAAAAGCTGCGGATCCCGCAGCAGGCTGTCCATGCGCGCGATAAGCTGATCAATGGGCAAGCTCGGCAGAATCTGTAAGACCTTGAAAAAACCATTTCAATGGCCAAGCGGGGTTGGTAGGCATGCCGCACGTTGGTTTCGGCATTGAACAGCAGCGTGAATGTCTGGTCGATCAGGGGAAGGGAGACATCCTTGACCTGATCGGCCATGGCCTCGATCTCACCCGGCGAAAGCTCGGCCAGGATATCGGCGCGGACGGCCATTTTGACAAGCATCAGGTGGCGGAAATGCATCAACAAATCCGCATAGAAGCGTTTCAAATCCTGGCCATTTTTAAAAACATCAGCGATAACGGCCAGTACGCGGGAGATGTCCCGGGAAAATACCGCAGCGGAAAGGTCGGACAGCACGGCGTGGTCCAACCCGCCCAACAGGTTCATCACATGGGCGTCATCCAACTGGCCGTCGCCGCAGGCAGGATCTGATCCAAAAGGCTCAAGGCGTCCCGCATGCTGCCGCCGGACTCACGGGCGATGCGCCACAGGTTGTTGGTTGATATGGCGACCGATTCCTGCCGGCAGAGACTTTCCATGTGGCCGACCACGGCGGCCAGGTCAATACGCTTGAGGTCGTGGCGCTGGCAGCGCGAAAGGATCGTGATGGGGATCTTATGGGCCTCGGTGGTGGCAAAAAGAAACATCACATGGGCCGGCGGCTCCTCCAGGGTTTTCAGGAGGGCGTTGAACGCGGCGATGCTGAGCATATGAACTTCGTCGATGATATAGATCTTGAAACGGCTATGGGCCGGCATGTACCGGCTGTTGTCGCGCAGTTCACGCACCTGTTCGACGCTGTTGTTGGAAGCACCGTCAATCTCGAACACATCCACGCCCCGGCCGGCGGTGATATCCATGCAGGAACGACAGTGGTTACAGGGGGTTTCAGTGGGGCCCGTCTCGCAGTTCATGGCCTTGGCGAGAATGCGCGCAACGGTGGTCTTACCGGTGCCGCGGGGACCGGAAAAGAGAATGGCATGGGCCACCCGCCCGGCCTTGATGGCGTTTTTAAGGGTCTGGGTGACATGCTGTTGCCCGACCACCGCATCGAACGTCTGGGGTCGATATTTACGCGCTAAAACGAGATAACCCATCTGCTTGTACCTTCGAAACCACGGCTTTTTACGCGTTCATCCAGGTTGGCTGCCTCAATGTATCCCAAGTGCCACCGACGGGCAAGCCGTGATTTTCCGGTTCTTTCCGTCAACCATTAAGAAAAGCGGCGCGGAAAAACGGATGCAAGGGGGAAAGAAAAGGGTGGGAGCGCAAGGTTGTGGCGGAGAGAGAGGGATTCGAACCCTCGGTGCCGCTATAAACGACACACACGATTTCCAGTCGTGCTCCTTCAGCCAACTCGGACATCTCTCCGCATAGGGGGCGACCAAACGCAACGGCGGCTGGCATTCTCCGCGAGAACAACGCTTCAGCATCCTTGTCGGACCGGCGATGGCGGAGAGGGTGGGATTCGAACCCACGATCCGCTTTTGGCAGGATACCGCTTTTCGAGAGCGGGGCCTTCAGCCACTCGGCCACCTCTCCGTTGTTTCCGCAGGCACCAGCATAAAGAAGCCTCCGATAGCCTTTTTCCCGATGCTTTGTCAAGCGTCAAATTGATTTTTTGGCCGTCCCGTCCCTGCGCGCGCCGGTATCGTCTCCGATTTATCCTTGAATTGACGCGACCATTTATAGTATCAAGCCCAACTTGGCATCGACCCCCCACTATGGAAAGGACAAATCATGCCACCGTGTTGCCGTTTAAGGGAATTTTATATAATCCGGCAAAGATTGCCGACAGCGCAGATGTCACCACGCCGCCCTATGACGTGATCTCCTCCGAGGAACAGGTGGCCTTTCATGAGCGGCACCCCAACAATATCATTCGCCTGATCCTGGGGCTGGCCACCCCGGCCGACACAGCCAAGGACAATCCCCATACCCGCTCGGCGGCCTTCTATCGCCAATGGGTGGCCGAGGATGTTTTGCGGCAGGACGACCAACCGGCACTCTACCTGAAGGCCATCACCTATCCGCATGGGCAAGCCACGATCACCCGCTACGGTCTGATTGCCCGGGTGGGCATCGAGGCGTTCGAAAAACGGATCATCCTGCCCCACGAAAAAACCTTTTCCAAAGTCCGCTCCGAACGACTCGATCTGCTCAAGGCCACCCACTGTAACTACTGTCCTATTTTCTCACTTTATCCCGATGAGGGAAACCTCTTGAGGACGCTGGAAGCAGCCGTCGACAAGTCGCGCGCGGATGTCGATTTCACCGATGAAAACGGTCACCATCACCAGTTGTGGCGGATCCTCGACCCGGCCATACAGGCCCAGGTGACCCATGCCATGCAGGACAAACGCCTCTTCATCGCCGACGGCCACCATCGCTACGAGACGGCCCTCAATTTCAAAAAGCACCTCGAAGCCACCGATCCCGCGTTCAATGACCGGCATCCGGCCAACTACGTCATGATGTACCTTTGCAGCATGAGCGACCCGGGGTTGATCATCCTGCCCGCCCATCGTCTGGTCAGGGGATTGCCCCCCGAGGAGATCCAACGGGCCCTGGAGCGCGCACGGACCTGGTTCGATATCAGCGACTATCCCTATACGGCGGAAAACCGTAAGACCGTCGAACAGCAGTTCTGGAATGATCTGGCAAGCGGTGCCGAAGGTCATGTCATCGGCGTCTATGCCCACGGGACACCGGTCTTTCATATCCTGACCCTCAAGACCGGCGTGATGGCAGAACTTTTTGGCGCCGAACTCGATGCGGCCCTCCAAGAACTGGATGTCACCATCCTGACCCGCCTGATATTCATGAACATTCTCGAATTCGACCAGGCCCGCTTGGACGACGCATCCCGCTTCGGCTATGCCAGCACGGGGGACAAGGCCCTGGCCGCCATCGACAGTGGCGCCTTTGACGCGGCCTTTATTCTCAACCCCACCCGCATCGAACAGGTTCAGAAAGTCGCCCAGAAAGGGCTGGTCATGCCGCGCAAATCGACCTATTTCTACCCCAAAGTGCGGTCGGGCCTGGTGATGAACAGCCTGGTCGACGAATCATAGCGCTTTCGCGGGTCGTTTTTTACGGGAACCGGCCCGTGCCTGGGACGCATCCATTATGGGGCTCTCTACGAATCCGACAGTTCTGGATGGGCACCGCTCCGATTGTTCAGCCGGTAAACATCGCTTCAATGGGCGGGGTATAATGCCCGCTCGCGTCGTAGACTTCAGCGACGGCAAGACCGTCATTCCCGGACGACCGCCATGGACCCCCGTCACCGCCACCAATTGGGCCGGTGATGCGCTGTTGGCATGAATCATGGTCAATTGTTTGGGTTCGATACCCTCGTCGCGCATGGCCGAAAGGAGATCCACGGTACGGACGGCCGGATAGATGATCGAAAGGTGGCCCATCTTTCTCAACAGGCGTCGACCGGTGTGCAAGAGGGTCGACAGATCGATTCTCAGTTCGTGACGTGCCACGGCCCGCTGGGAATCGGCACAGAGTCTGCCGCTGGCCAACTTGCGATACGGCGGGTTGCTCACCACCCAATCGACCGGCCCGCCGACATCGGCCAGCGAGAGGTCGACCATGTCCTTCTCCATAATCCGAATCCGATCGTCCATCTGATTTTCGGTCACATTTCGGCGGGCGAAGGCAGCAACGCAGGCTGAAGTTCCACGGCCACCACGTTGATGGTTGCCTGTCTGAAGGCCATCAGGATGGGAATCACACCGCAGCCGGTTCCCAGGTCCAGCACGCGGTCACCATCGGCGGGGGCGGCCAAATGCGACAGGATCACCGCATCGATAGAAAAACGATATCCTTCGCGGGGTTGGTGGAGAACCACCCGCCCATGAAAAAATTGATCCCTTGTCGCCGCTTCCAGCATGATGCAAATACCGGCTAAAATCGCCCAATTTTGAATTTGATATCGGTAATCGGTCCGCCCGGAAGCCCATGATTGAATTTTTCGAGAAGGGTATTTTTCAGGAACTGCAGCTGGTGCAGCCACGCGGAACTGGACACATGCACCACCAGGTGGGACCCCATGATGGCAAAAGGCCGGGCGTTGTCAGAAATCGGCGGCCCGATGGTCTTGTCCCACACCTCGATGAGCTGCAGGATACCGTCTTTGTTTTCTGCCCGGCACTGGTCGATGATGGATTTGAGCACCTGTCCGATGGGTGTAAAGGGAATCTTTGGCGGGTTCTTTTTCTCCATGGGATGAAGGTTCCTTTTGCTCGCATCGGTTGATATCTGCGCCACGGCATCGGGGATGCGTATTTTCCCTGAATGCCATGGCCTATATGAGGTGTCCCAAACGAAGTCAACCCCCAGCTTGGCGTTGTCTTCCACATTTTCCATTGAATCGGTTTTAATGGAAACAACGAGCGGTGCTTGTGGTTTGATTTTCCTTGACTTGGGAAAGGGCCACCCTTAGATTAACTCACGTTTGCCGATCATCCGGTATCATCACGCATCCATCCGCACGTATCCAGGCGTCATCCGTAAACAGTCCACAAACAGGGGACGACGGCCATCGCCGCCCGCGGGAGATTGCAACCGGCAAGCGATCCGGTGGACAGCGGCAATACCCTTTTTTCAATAACCCGCAAACAAGGACGCGCAATGGCCTGGGATTGGGAAAAACTGAACCGTCAGCATCAGCAGCAAGGCGGAGCGCCACCACAAATGGAGGATTTGATCAATCAACTGAAGAGATTGAAGCCCCCCGGCGGATCTTTACTGATTCTACTCTTCATCGTTATCCTGCTGATCGGCTACTCGGTCTTCTTCACCATCGAATCCGGATCGGTAGGGGTGGTTCAGCGTTTCGGAAAATTCGTTCGCATTGCCGAGCCGGGCCCCAACTTCAAATGGCCCTTCGGCATCGAAAAAGTCACCAAGGTCAGCCAGGAACGGGTCTACAAGGAAGAATTCGGTTTCCAATCGAACCGTAATGATTACGGCGGGCGCTATACCGCGGCATCGGATACGGAAAGCGTGGCGCTCATGCTCACCGGCGATCTGAATGTGGCTGTCGTGCCTTGGATCGTGCAGTATCGCATCAAGGATCCCTACAGCTACCTGTTCAAAGTCAAGGATCCCAATGGTCTTTTGCGCGACTTGTCGGAATCGAGCATGCGCCTGGTGGTCGGTGACCGCAGCATCAACGAAGTCATCACCAAACGGGATGAAATCGCCGTCGAAGCCCAGCAGGTGCTGCAGCAGGAACTGGACAAGGCCGAAACGGGAATCACCATCGTTACCGTGGAAATGAAAAAAACCAATGTTCCCGAGCCGGTCCAACCCTCCTTCAACGAGGTCAACCAGGCCACGCAGGAAAAGGAGAAATTGATCTACCAGGCCAACGAAGACTACAACAAGGCCATTCCCGCCGCCAAGGGCGAAGCGGAGCGTACGATCAAAGCCGCCGAGGGGTATGCACTGGACCGAATCAACCGCGCCAAGGGTGATGCGGCCCGATTCAGGGATCTTTATGCCGAATATGCCAAAGCCAAGGACGTGACCAAGCGCCGACTCTACCTGGAATCCCTTCAGGAACTGCTTCCGAAGATCAATCGCAAGTATATCGTCGACGCCAACCAGAAGAATCTTCTGCCGCTCCTGAACCTCGGAAAGAATGGTGGTGAATTAAAATGAAAACAAAAATAATATTGGCTGTCGTCGGTGCCTGGTGCTGCTCTTGGCCATCTGTGCCTATACCGTCGATGAAACCGAGCAGGTCGTTGTCACGCGCTTCGACAAGGTCAACCGGACCGTTACCACACCAGGCTTGCAGTTCAAGATTCCGGTCATCGAAAAAGTGCTGGTCTTTCCGAAAAATCTTCAGGAATGGGACGGTGATCCCGGCCAGATTCCCACACGCGATAAAACCTACATCTGGGTCAACACATTTGCCCGTTGGAAAATTACCGATCCGGAAACCTTTTTTAAAACGGTTGGCTATGTCAGCCGGGCGCAGCAACGCCTGGACGAGATCATCGACCCCACCGTACGCAATTTCATCACTTCCAACCGGCTGATCGAAGCGGTTCGCAACAGCAATCGTGAACTGGATACCTTTGAGGATCTGGGGGACGGAACGGCTCAGGAAAACACCCAACGGGATAAACCCGCCCGATTCTCACAGGTTTTCGTCGGACGTGACAAAATCGACAGTGGCATCTTGAATCAGGCCGCGCCCAAGCTGAAACCCTTCGGCATTGAGCTGGTGGAGGTCAAGATCAAGCGGGTCAACTATGTGGAACAAGTCCGCAAGTCGGTTTACGACCGAATGATCGCGGAGCGGAAGCAAATTGCCCAAAAATTCAGGTCCGAAGGGAAAGGCGAGGCTCAGAAGATCCTGGGCGACAAAGAGCGGGAGTTGAAGCGCATCGAATCGGAAGCCTACCGGTCCGCCCAGGAAATCAAGGGCAAGGCCGACGCTGAATCCACGCGTCTCTACGCCGACGCCTTTGGGCTCGACCCGGAATTTTATTCATTCGTGAAGACGATGGAAGTCTACAATGCGGCCCTGTCTGAAAACAGCGCGCTGGTGTTGTCGACAGACTCCGAAATCTTTAAGTACATGAAAGGTTACAAAGGCACTGCGGCTGCGACGCCGTAAAATAGGAAATCCCGACCGAGCAAGGGCCATTAAAAAGCACCGACACGAAACCGAATCGGTGCTTTTTTAATGATATCCACAGAAGGTCAAAGGTAGCATTATTTGCCCTTTCTCCGCTGGTGCCGCGTACGGGCCAACAGCTTTCTGTGCTTATGCTTGCGCATCTTTTTTCTGCGTTTTTTGATTACGCTGCCCAACCGATCACCCCCATTCATTTTAAGCGATTTGGATAAAATGGGTCTTTTATACCATCGCCAGTTGCTTGTCCATCTTTTTTTGGTTAATCCCCA
>NZ_BBCC01000264.1 GCF_001311845.1 Desulfosarcina cetonica JCM 12296
CGCCAGGCCGCGCCCCACGCCGCTGCGCACCAGATTGAGGCACAAAAGGAGCGCCAGCACCGTAAAGGTCCACACCAGATAATGGAAACGGAATTCGTCGTCAAACACCAACGGCCCGATGGACAGATAGGGTATGCCGGCAAAGCCGCTGGGGCCACCGGTAACCGCGTCCCACTGGATGAGAACCGTGTAAACGACGATATTAAATCCCAGGGTGGCCATGGCCAGGTAGTGACCGCTGAGCTTCAGGGCCGGCACGCCGACCGCCAGGGCCACCAGGGCGGCGGCCAAGGCCGCGGCCATCATCACCGGCCAGGCCGGAAATCCCAAGGTGGTGGTACCGATGGCCGATCCATAGGCACCGATGGCAAAAAACGCCGCATGTCCCAGGCTGATCTGCCCGGCATAGCCGATAAACAGGTTAAGCCCCAGGACCACCAGGGAATAGATCGCGATGAGGTTGGAAAGGCCCAGAGTGTAGGGATTGCGCTCCATCAGCGGCCAAACCAAAAGCAGCAGGGAAAGGCCGAACACGGTCAGCCCGGTGCGATGCAGATAGAGGAAGTATAAGATGTTATCTTTAGTCGTTAGCATCGTGGGTCAGGGGAACAATGATCGATTAAGTTCGTCGTGTCCTTGCAAGAATTCAGAGGCCAGGAGCCAGAATACAGAATCGTGGATTCGCCTCCGGCTCAATCTCAAAAATATCGGCAGAGCGTAGCGATATCCACTTTTTTCTGGCACCTGTATTCTGGATTCTGACCTCTTTCATTTTATTTTCCCAACAGTCCCTTGGGTCGAACGAAAAGCACCAGCAACAACACCACGAAAGCCGCCACGTCCTTGTAGGCACTGCTCCAGTAGCCGGCGGATAACGATTCCAAAAGCCCCAGGCCCAGACCGCGAGAATCGCCCCCGGAAACGAACCGAACCCGCCCAGGATCGCGGCGGCGAATCCTTTCAACCCCAGAAGGACCCCGACGTCGTAACTTAGCGTGGTGATGGGGGTCACCAGCACGCCCGCCAGACCGCCCAGACCGCCGGCCAGAGCGAAGCTGGCTGCTTTGACGCGCCCCACGGAAATACCCACCACCATGGCGGCGGTCGGGTTGGAGGCCACGGCGCGCATGGCCAATCCCAGGCGGGTAAAGCGGAAGAACAGAACCAACACGGCGATGGCCAGCGCGGTGATTAAAAGAATGGCAACGGCCTGGGGCAGGATGGCGGCGCCGGCGACGCGCAGCGGCGTGTCATCGATCAGCGGGGGAATGGCCATGCGATTCTTGCCCCACACGAGTTTCATGAGCCCGCGCAGGGTGATGGAGATGCCAATCGTAAGGAAAATCAATACCAGATGGTTCTGGGAACGCGACGGCCGGATGCCCAGGCGTTCGACGGCGATACCCACCACAACGACAGCGACCACGGCCAGTGGCAAGGCCACGATCATGGGCAGTCCGCTCCAGAAGAGGCCGCTGAACAAAAACATGCCGCCCAGGGAGACAAAGTCCACCTGGACGAAGTTGACGATGCCGATGGTGTTGTGAACCACGCAAAAACCCAACGCGATAAGCGCATAAATGGCGCCGCTGGTGATACCCGCAAACACGAACTGCACGAGATCCTGAAAGCCGCCCACCGTTCCTCCACGCAGAAACAAGCTCAGATCAAAAATGGTTCAGGTTATGATAGTCGACGGTGCAGGTCAAGGGTGGAGCATAGAGAAAATTGAATTATTGGGAAAATGGTCGCGCAAGGCGTGGCATTATTTTATTTATCGGTGGTTTGATTCATGGGCGGAAACAATCGAACATGATATAATGTATTTTTTTAAGAAGTGAAGCCATTGCATACGTTCCGAATCCTAAATCAATACGTTCCGAATCCTAAATCAGACGTGAAGAAAGTACCATGTGCTGCTGTTCCGTTGCGCACCATGATCAAATTGGAGGCCGAATGACATCCCTGGAGCGGAAACAAACCTTGCGAAAATTTTTGACCTTTGCCCTTCCGGCATGCCTGAGCGTCGCCCTGTTCGGCATGACCGTCTTTTCTTATCTTCTTCCGCGCATGGAAAGCGCGGTGATGGATAACAAACGCCAAACCGCCAAGGAATTGGTCCGTTCCCTCGACAATCTTCTGAAAAGCTATGATTCGGATGTGAGCCAGGGGCGGATCTCCCTGGCGGAAGCCCAGCAGCGGGCATTGCGGCGGATTAAATCCTTTCGGTACGGCCCGGATATGAACAATTATTTCTGGATCCTCAGCCTGGAGGGCCGTGTGCGCATGCATCCCACCCGCCCGGACATCGTTGACCGTGATGTGGCGACACTCGCCGATCCGCAAATCAAGGCCCTTATCGAGAAGGTTCTCAGACTGGCGAAACAGCAAAAAAACGGTTTCATCGAATACCTGTGGCGAGAACGGAAGAACGCGGCTCAAAACCAGCTAAAAGTTTCCTATTGCCAGTTATTCAAGCCCTGGGGGTGGATCATCGGATCCGGCCTCTATTATGCGGACGTCAGGAACGAGATCGATTCCCTGAATAGAAAAGTCACCCTTGTCAGCATCGGTATCCTGGCCATCGTGGCCCTTCTCAGCGGCTATCTGACCTGGCGCGGCTTGGTGGGCATAAGAGAGCAGCAACATACCGAAACGGCCTTGCAGCAAAGTGAAATTCGCTTCCGTAAACTGTTCATGATGGCGCCCATGCCGATGATGCTGGTCAAACGGGATGATGGAATTCTCGAAGTAAATGAGCCATTTGAAAAGACAGTCGGTTACACCATCGATGACCTGTCGGCAATCGGGAAATGGTGGGAACTGGCCTATCCGGATCCCGATTACCGGCAAGCGGTGATGGCGGCCTGGCGAACCGCGGTGAACGTTGCCTTGGAGGCCAGCACCCTCGTGGAGCCCAGTGAATACGATATCATGTGCAAGGACGGCAAAATGCGAACCATGCTGGCTGGCGCCAGCGTCATCGAGGACAGCATCCTGGTGAGTTACCTTGACATCACCGACCGCAAGCAGGCCGAGAAAGAGCACGAGAAGCTTCAGGAACAACTGCTCCAATCCCAAAAGCTGGAGGCCGTCGCATTCTCGCCGGAGGTGTTGCCCACGACTTCAACAACATGCTGGGCGCGATTCTCGGGCATGCCGAACTGGCGTTGAAAAAATTGATTCGTCCAATCCGATGCACAACCATCTCAGCAGGATTCATGACGCCGCGGAGCGCTCCGCCAACCTCACCCGTCAGCTTTTGGCCTTTGCCCGCAAGCAGGCCATGGCACCGATGGTTTTCGATCTGAATGCATCCGTCGCCAGCATGCTCAACATGCTCCAGCGGCTGATCGGCGAAAACCTTACCTTGGAATGGCTACCCACCGGCACCCCGTGCCGGGTAAAAATGGATCCGGGCCAGCTGGATCAAATCCTGGCCAACCTGTGTGTCAACGCCAGGGATGCCATCACCAATGTGGGCACGATTACCATCAAGACGGCGCTGATCTCCCTTGACGAGGTGGCGTGCAAAGCCATTATCGATTGCATGCCCGGCGACTATGTCCAATTGACCGTCAGCGATAACGGTTGCGGCATGGATCCGGAAACCGCGACACACATTTTCGAACCGTTCTATACCACCAAGGCATTGGGTCGCGGCACCGGCCTGGGTCTTTCCACGGTTTACGGCATCGTCAAACAAAACAACGGCTTCATCAAGCTTTACAGCGAGCCGAAGATCGGATCGGCCTTCAACATCTACCTCCCGCACCATGTCGGCGAAAACGCAGAAGAAATTCTACCCGCCGTTGACGACATTCCCCAAAGCCAGGGAGAAACCATCCTCATGGTGGAAGACGATCCCATGCTCCAGGAAATGGGCGGACTGATGCTTCGGCATTTGGGGTACACCATTTTATCGGCGGCGACACCCAGAGAGGCGATCCAGCTGGCCAAAGAGAACGCGACCGGCATCGGTCTGTTTTTAACCGACGTCGTCATGCCCGAGATGAACGGCCGCGAATTGGCCGAAAAGCTGATCCAGATCTGCCCCCAGGCAAAACATCTTTTCATGTCGGGATACACGGCCAACATCATCGTGCATCGCGGCATTCTGGATGAAGGCATCAATTTCATCCAAAAGCCGTTTTCATTGAAAGACCTGGCCCTTAAAATCCGGACCGTGATGGATCGAAACGAGGATACCGTTTCGGAATAAACGGTGGGAACCGCCGCCTTCGGGTTCCCACCGTTGTTGGCAAGAAAGAATCAGACCTTGAACTGATCGACCATCTGTTTGAGGCTTTCGGAAAGTTTGGAGAGTTCCTGGGCACTCAGGTTGACCTGGCCGCTGCTGGTGGACATTTCGTTCATGGAAACGCTGACCCCGGCAATGTCCTTGGAAATCTCGCCGGCCACGGAGGAGCTCTGGTTGACGTTCTCATTGACCTCCTGGATACCCTGGGAGGCTTGGCTGACATTGGTGGCGATATCATTGGTCGCCGCCGATTGTTCCTCGACGGCCGTGGCGATGGTGGCCACGACATCGTTGACGTCCCGAATCACCTCGGTAATTTCGGAGATCTGGTCCACCGTGGTGGTGGTGGTCCCCTGGATGGCTTCGATTTTTTCCTTGATATCCTGGGTCGCGGCGGCGGTCTGCTTGGCCAGTTCCTTGATCTCGTTGGCCACCACGGCAAACCCCTTGCCCGCCTCGCCGGCGCGGGCGGCCTCGATGGTGGCATTGAGCGCTAACAGATTGACCTGCTCACTGATGTCGGTGATGGTCTCGATCACTTTGCCGATGGAGTTGGCTGCCACGCCCAATTGATCCATGTTGCTGGAGGCGCTGGTGGCCTTGTGGGCGGCATCGTCGGAGATACCGCGGGCCTTTTCGGCGTTGCGCGCGATTTCCCCGATGGTGGCGGACATCTCTTCGGCGGCCGTGGCCACCATGTTGGTGTTGGTGGCGGACTGCTCCATGGCGGCAGCCACGTTGTTCATGTTGGCGCTCATCTCCTCGGCAGCGGCGGAGACGGTGTTGGATTTGTCCGTAACGGTCTCGATACCCTGGGTCATCTGCTCGGAGATGGCGGAGAGTTCCGTGGATGAGGCGGAGAGCGTCTGGACCCCCCCGGCAATGTCCTTGATGATCCCTTGAAGCTTTTCAATAAAGGTGTTGAACCAGCGAGCCAGTTCACCGACTTCGTCGCGGCTGGTGGCCGGAAGACGCATGGTCAGGTCGCCCTCGCCTTGGGCGATATCCTTGAGGCCGGCCACGGCGGCATTGATCGGCCGAACGATGGAACGGGCGGAAAAAAGCACGGCAATGGCCACAAGCAGTCCGGCCATGACCGTGACGAAAATATTGGTGTTGCGGATTCGATGGGCGGTGGCCAGGAATTCGTCCTGGTCCTGGGTAAAGGCGACCGACCAGCCATTCACCCCCACCGGTGCAAACCCGGCAATTTTATCGGCACCTTGAAAATTATAGTCCTCCACACCGGTTTCGCCGGCGATCATTCGATCAATGAACGTTTTCATCTCGGGACTGCCGGAAGCATCTATTTTGAGGACGAGTTCGGATCGGGGATGGGCCAAGACGAGCCCCGTGTGGTCGACCATGAAACCGTACCCGGTGTTCCCGATTTTGCGGTTGGCAATCAAATCGGTGAAATATTCGGCCTTGATAACCGTTCCCAGAACGCCCAAAAAGGCACCTTGCTCGGATTTAATAGCCGCACAGGCCGTGGTGACCGGCTTGCCGGTGGCTTTGGAAAAAGTCATCTCACTAACGACGACATTGCCGTCCTGCCTGACTTTTATAAAAACTTCGTTGCCGGAAATATCGATGTTCTTGTAGGCGCTCCCATCGTCCAGCACGCCGTCGTAAATTTTTCCATCGGCATCCGCGATAAAAATGCCCTGATAGTGGTTGCCCATTCTGGAAAACTGGTTTCCGAGGGCCTCGAAAACATCTTTGACTTGCTCGCGGGCCGCATCAATTCCCTCAGCCTTTACCAAAGCGGCCAACTTGATCACCCGCCGCTGGGAAGCCATGGAAGCGGCCTTGGACATCTCCGACGCAAGAATGGTGTGCGTCATGCGGGCAAGGTCCGATGCGATGCCCTGGGCCTGAGTTTTTGAGATCTCCATAAGTGCGGTCTGCGCTTTTGAATATGACAAATACCCCACGATGATCAGCGGAACCAGCACGGCGGTAACGCCGCCGATAATCAGTTTTGAGGAAATTGAGTGCCAATTGAATTTCATTCTCATGCCAGGTTTCTCCTTGTTTTTGGATTTTCTTGTCTCACACGAAGTTAATCCGAAAAGGTTTGTGATCCGTTGGTTTGCGATATTTTTCTCAAAATGAGGATAATGTTGCACAGTTCTCCGGGGTCGCGGGCGATGTATATCGGCCGCAGGCGATGGGCCAAGGCAACGCTTTGGCGATCCGGACAGGGCAGGGAAAGAATGACTTTCCGATCCTGGAAAAAATCCTGCAATTGGACAAGCTGGGTTAATATGTGACGATCGGTGGGAAGAAGTACGGCCGTTGAGAAACGCCGGGGGGGGACATTCAACCATGTGCGCATGTGCTCCAAATCAGAAAAAAAATGCATCCCCTGGGACGCGTGGGCAAGGATGGCGGCAAACAGGTTGAAGACGTCGACCCGATCAAGTTGTGACGTAAAAAGCAGCAAAGATATCCCTCCCCTTTTCCATCCGGTTTTTCATCAACATCTCAGACAGATCTCGGCAAGCTCCTTTCTCAACTTATATGCCACTATGTGGAAATAAAATTATTTTTATTATATTCAATATATTGCGGCGTTATGAAGTAACACCAAGGATGGATTCGCCAACGTTATTCCGGAATAAAGGAAAAGCCCGGACCGATATACCGGAATGGCGGCGTTTAATTTTGATGGACTCGTAAAAAGTTGCACTTCTGACGGATTCGTAAAAAGCCC
>NZ_BBCC01000265.1 GCF_001311845.1 Desulfosarcina cetonica JCM 12296
CCCGCTTGACCGGCGTGCGCACGATGTGGACAGGGACCACATCCGCGGGCGCGCGGCATCCCGGGGAATCAGCACCAGGGTGCGGCCGGCGCCGTCCCGGACATCGGTACGCCGGTCAGAGATCCGATTGACGGTAAACTCACCGATCTGGAGAAAATCGCCTTTTTTTTTGTCTTCGGTATTTGAACAGGCACAAATGATCAGCACCGCCAGAAAAAGCGGCACCATTAAACACGAGCGATTCACGGATTGCATCGTTGGTTTCCCTTGCTGGGTTAGACCGTTTCGATCAATGGCGATCCTGTCGAACATCGGTGAATGCCATTTTTCCCGATGCCCTCGTCCTTCACGTCTCATCCTTCACGTCTCGCCTTTCGTGGCCACGATCGGCTTGAAACGCAGGTTGCGCAGAACCACCCACTCGGCCAGGTACAGGGCCAGCCCCACGGAAAACAAAACGATACCGGCCAGGTAGAGCGGCACCCCCGGATCCTTGCGCACGGTCAGGTCGATGCGCACCGACCGATTCATGCCCCCTTCTTTCCGTTTGGGCGTGAAATCCTTCAGGAACAGGCTGTACCCATGGCATCGCAATGGGTGGTTGATGTTCAAGGTGGCCGTCCGCTGCCGATCACCCTCGACGACCCGCAGCCGGGCCCGGGGTTGCAACACCCGGTTCTCGAAGGCCGGCAGGCGGCTGCCTGGGTAATAGAGCGGATCGAGCTCGACCAGGGTGATATGAATATCGCTGCCGGGCAGGCGGAAGGGCATGCCGGGAATCAACGTTCGACTGACCAGGACCTCGGCAAAAAGGTAGCTGCACAAATAGCCGACGAGGATGACAATCATGGCATAGTGCATGATGTGCGGCGCGAACTTGAACACAAAGTGCTGGCGGGCAATGTGGCTACGGCGGGCGATGAGAACCGCCACGCGGTCCGTGGTACACACGAATGTGTTGATGCACAACAGGGTCAGCAGCAGCAAGAGCGCGAAGAACCAGGCCGTGCGGGCAAGGTTGGTCCTGCCGTAGGTCCGGATCCAGGCCATCAGGCCGACATCGTTCAACGGCGCGAAAAGGATGGTGTGGCGATTCAAACAGATATACCCGATGGTCAAATCAATCACCAAGAAAAGGCAGAGAATCACCGTCAAATGGATACCACCGAGCTGCTTCCATACAATTTTGATCAGGCCATTCATCGTATTGCTCATGTTCAGGGATATCCGTCGATCATCCAAGCGGCCAGCGAAACGGCCCCAACTCCGGCGCATAGGTCAGTCCCAGCACCATGAGCCCGCCGACGGCAGTAAAAGCGCATCTTCCGCGGGCGGTCCAGGATCCGGTTAAATGCAGATGCAGCAGACCAACATAGAAGAACCAGGTCGCCATTGTCGTCGTTATGGCCGGATCGTCCCAGACCACGGGTGTCCCCCAGCCCACGTAGGACCACAATTCCCCGGTGAACATGGAAAGGGTCCAGAAGGCGAAGCCCCAAGCGATCCATGGCACGGATCGGGAAAAGGCCGGGCGGCCGTTTTTCTTGCGCAGGCCCGCCATGGCCTGGATCGCGGCCACCAGAAAACACCCCCGCCCCGCCACTCCCAACCAGAAAAAAAGATGGGCCCATGCGGTTTGGGATTTGAGAAACGGGATGTAGTAGTCCTTGGGGAACAGCACCGCCCCCAGGGCGATGATCACGACCAGGGTGAGAATGCCATTTTGCGTCCGGCCGGCCCATTGATGGCGGGCGCCCAGAGCCATGCCGCCCAGGATCAGCGGCAACACCACGGGCCCCATGTACATGGGCAACATGGGCCAGGCGACCCAATAACGCCACGCCACCACCAGCGCATTGGCCAGCAGCGCCGGGAGAAGAAAAACCAGCATGCGCCGCGTTGGTCCGAAGAAAGCGCCATGGATCAGGCTCAACCCGTACAGCCCGGTGGCGATCTTGAAAAGCAGGTGTCCACTGATCAAATGGATCGAATTGGTCAACACGATGGTTCTCTCTTCCCGTGCCGGCGATCAGGCAATTCTCGTTGCCGAGGTTCGCGTCAGCCCCGTTCCGCTTTCAAAGAAAACGAAAAACGGCTGGTCGACAGCCAGGTCATCGACCCGAAGCGGCTTGCCGTCCGTGTTTTCCAAATGATGGGCAAACCGTTCCAAACTGATCCGATACAAGGGGCCCAGACTGGAGACCCAAAAGCGTTGGTTGCGATAGTCCTGCATGGGATTCACCTCTTGGTCGGTGGGGTTGTGTTGTGGGCCAGCCGAAGCCGTTCGTCCGCCTGGCCCGTGGACGCCTGGGGCAGCCGATGGAGGGCCGAATTGGCCGCCTTACGCTGCTTACTGTATTGGGCCGCCCTGGCAAAGGCCGCTTTGCTGGCGGCAATATCGTTCATCTGCCAGGCCGCATAGCCGGCCATCAGCCAGGCGCGACCGGCGTGCGAGCCGTTTCTTGCGGCCACCTGGCGATAGGCGGAAATGGCCTGTTTGTACTGTTTCAGGCCGTAATGCAGCTCCCCCTTGAGCATCAGGATGTCCGGGTCCAGAGCCGTCCCGCTTTTGCCGATCGCGGCCAGCGCACGTTCCGGCTGGCCCTGCTGCTGATAGGCAATGGCCAGTTGCCGAAGCACGCGTTTGTCGGAACCAGCCTTCAAACAGGCTTCATAGAGTGGCGCGGCCTTGACCGGAATGTCCAATTGCAGATTCAGGTCCGCCAGTAGTTTTTTCTCTTCCAGGGTCAGCGGCGTGAGAAAGGAATAGACGGTCAGGGCCGTCAACGCCGCCTCATAGCGGCCGGCATTCAATTGAACGTGGGCCAGGGCTTTCCACCACTTGGCCAGGGTGGGATTTTGACGGGCGAGGTCCTGCGCCAAGTCGATGGCCTGACGCGACATCTCCAGCTGCATGTACTGCTGAAGCAAAATTTCCTGCCATTGGATCTTTTTGTCTCCGGTGTAAATCCGAACCAAATCCCGGATCAACGGCAAGGCACGCCGGGATTGATTCGCGGCGAGCAGGGCATGGACCCGGTATTCGTTCCACTCCGGCTTCATGGCCCGCGGATGACCGGTGGCCAACCGGTCGAAAATGTCGATGGCGTGGCGACCGTCACCGGCCATCAAATAGGCCGCGGCCCCATAGTAGAGATACTCCGGTTTTTTCTCGGTCGCGGTCGCATAGGCCTTTTCGAAACACCGTCCGGCGTCGGCATGGCGATTCAGTTCATAATTGGCATTGGCCAGGTTCAGCCAGGCGAAGGTATGGCCGGCATCGCGGGCCAGTGCTCGCCGGTAGGCCGCCGCCGCAGCCTTGTATTGCTTGCTCATCAAAAAACAATTGCCCAGGCAGAAATCGATTTCCGGATGGTGGTACCCCTGGGGGTCCGGTTCACCGGGCGAAGGCGCGGGTCCGCCACGGGCCTGGAAATCCTGAAGGGTTTTAATGGCACGCGCGACCTGCTTGGCCTGGATCAGGGACTGGGCCTTGACCAATACCAGTTGCGCCGGCAACGGCAGGGAAATGCGCGGGTCTGCCGCATGGGCGATTCCGCACGCGGAAGTGGCTGTTAAAATCAGCAACACGCCCACAAATTGAAGCCATTTTGCGACTGCCATACTTGATGACCTCGTAAAAAGTCGTTTTTCGGACGGCGTCGTAACAAGTTCAAGATCAAGGCTTGCGAATCCCGAGGAATGAGGCGTACTCAGTGTACGTCGCAGTGACGAGGGATACGCGTAACGCAGATATTGGACTTGTTACGACACCGTCTGCTTATTCCAATTCGAACCGAATCACCGTCTCCACCTGCGCCTTCACCGGAACACCCTCGACGGTCCCCGGTTTGAAACGCCAGCCCCTCACACAGCGTCGCACACTGCTGTCGAAAAGCCCTTGGGGTTCAGCCGCCAAAATGGTGATGGATCCGACCCGGCCGGTCTCATCGACGATAAAGGTAACCTTGACCCACCCCTCGATGCCGCGTCGCCGGGCCTGGATCGGATAAACCGGCGGAATACGGGTCAGGGTCGTCAAGGGGCCATCCAATTGACTGGCGGTGAAGGTCCCCTGCACAGGTGCCGGGCTCGCCAAGGGCGCGTAGGCCAGGGGGGGCAGAACCAGGCTGTTGGGTCCGGCGGGTAGCCGCGGATTGACTTCAAACGGCAGGGTCAGCTTGTGTTGCATCACCTGACGGGGCGTTGCGTCAGGCGCTTGAACCGGTTTTGTCACCGGCGGCTTGGGTGGCGGGGACGGTTTGCGCCGAATCTCGGTGTCCGGTTTTGGCATGCGAATCACATTGATCTGGGAAACCAGGGTCTCAATGGATGATGGCGCGGGCGTCGGATCCACCAAGTGCGGCATCAGCCAAAAGAGCATCAGGTTCAGTCCCGCGGCAATGGCGCCGGCAACCACCCAATCCCCCCACCGGCGGCGGTGAAAAGAATCGTCATAATTGGCAGGCAGGGTTGATGACTGCATGTTTCGTTCCCGTCACTCTCCCTGGGGCACGCTGGCCGCCAGGGAAACCTGCTGTGCACCGGCTATGCGACAACCATCCATGACCTGGATCGCCGCACCGGTGCTGCTGGCCTTGTCGGCCACCACCACCACGGCGCCTTCCGGGTTTTCGGCCAACGCCCGCTCGACATTGGCCCGCACGGCCCGGGGATCGATTTCCCGGTGGTCCATGAAAACGCGGTTGGCCGAATCGATGGCGATCAGAATCGTGGCCTTGTTCTTCACCGCCGCCGTGGCGGCCGTGGGGCGATTGACATCGATTCCGGTCTCCTTGGTAAAACTGGTGTTGACCAGAAAAAAAATCAGCAGAATGAACACCATATCGATGAGCGGCGCGATGTTCAGTTCCGTGGTCGCCCGGTTTCGACGGCGGGCGGCCGAAATGTTGAGCATGGTTTGGCTCCTATTTGACGAATTCGTAAAAAACCCGAGATCAAGGCTTGCGAAGCCCGAGGAATGAGGCGTACTTTTGCGTACGCCGCAGTGACGAGGGATACGCGTAACGCCGATATCGGTTTTTTTACGAATTCGTCATATTTGTCTTCTCAGATGATACCCCGCCCGGGCAACCCGCTGCTGCAAGTTGCGCGCGCGGCGATCCAGAAAGCCCTTCATGTACAGGCCGGGAATCGCCACCAGGAGGCCGGTCTGGGTCGTGATCAGGGCCTCTGAAATACCGCCGGCCATGCCCTTGGCGTTGCCCGTGCCGAATACCGACAGGATATCGAAAGTGTCGATCATGCCGGTGACCGTGCCGAGCAGCCCCAACAGCGGCGCAATGGCGGCCAAAACGCCGATCACGGCCAGATGATCACCCAGGGATCGGTTGATGGAAAGCACGGTTTCATCAAGGATGAACTGGTCCAGCGATCGGTCGTGGCTGCGACGCTGGATGAACCGCGCCACCAACAGGGAAACGGCGCCCCGATACTCGCGGGGGTCCGGCAGGCGGTCGTCGCGGATATGCGCCAAGGCAATCGCCAGCGGCATATTCTTGTGGTACAGGCGCCTGAAGAAAATGGCCCGATCCACGATCAGCAGCCACATGGCCAAACTGACCAGCGCCAGCGGCAGCATGGCCACACCGCCGGCGCGGAAATAGGCCTCCAGACGCATGACCTCCATGGTCAGTGTATCGATCACCGGGTTCCCCTGCATTTATGCAGAATGTTGACCAGGGCCACGGCCTTCTCTTCCATTTCGCCGATGCGCTTGTCCACGGAACGGCTGAGCAATGTCTGGGAAAGCATCAGCGGAATGGCCACCGTGAGTCCCAGCATGGTGGTCACCAGGGCCTCCGAGATGCCGCCCGACATCAGCCGCGGATCACCGGTGCCGTGCAGGGTGATCACGTGGAAGGTATCGATCATGCCGGTCACCGTGCCCAGCAGGCCCAAGAGCGGTGCGATGGCGGCCAGCATGCCGAGCGTCGACAGAAACCGCTCCATGGGGGGAACCTCTTTCAAAATGGCCTCCTGAAGTGCATTTTCCACCTCCTCCCGCTGCATGTCGCCACATTCCAGGCCCGCCTTGACGACCCTGGCCACCGGAATGGCGGCATGCTGGTCGCAAACCGCCGTGCAGGCCTGCCAATCGCGGGCAAGGCCGTTGGATTCGATGGCCCGGACCAGTTTGTCGGCATCGAACCGGTTCCTTAATAGAAAGATCACCCGTTCGATCACGATCAGGATGCCCACGGCCAGAATGAGGAGAATCGGCCAGACAATGGGCCCGCCCTTGGGAATCTGCTCCCAGAGGTTGAGCTCGTGGGTCAGCTGGCGCAAGGCACCGCCGCGGGAAATATCCATGGGCACGCTATCGCTCTCTCCGTCCATATACCGGCCGATGGCGGCCTGCATGCGCCGCGTGGGCAGGCGCGACAGGGCGTACAGCGTTTTGCCGGACGAGGCGTAGTTGCAGAATCCGGTTTCGTCGGCGGTGCGATAGGCGGCCGTAAAGGGCCCGATGAACAGCACCTCGGCATCGACGTTGCGTCCGGCCCGATCGACAATCGTGCCTTTTCGCACGGCCACTTCACCGGTCGCGGCGATCTGGTCGAACACGCCCTTGGCCAGGGCGCGGACATCGTCCATGCCGGGAAAATGCGCGTCTTGGGCCACGGCTTCCAGAAAGGAGGGAACGGACGCGTTGAGCGCGGTCTGCAGGTTCTGGGCGATCAGCCCGTCGACCTCCTTGGCGTTGACCCGAATCACCCCCACCAGTTCGTTGATCATGCTGTCGGTTTGGGACAGCTTCTCGGAAAGCGCGCGCTCCCGCTCCTCCAGCTGGCGGCTTCCGCATCCATGGCGGCAACCGCTGTTTCAAGCGCGCGATGGGTCGACTCAAAAGCGGCAACGGCGGCCGCCAATGCCGTGCGGTCCTTCACGATCCGCGCACGGC
>NZ_BBCC01000266.1 GCF_001311845.1 Desulfosarcina cetonica JCM 12296
GCCTTCCCGGCCAGGGCGACATCCAGCTGTCGGGCCGTGGTGCTGAGACGCAGCAGGGCCGGCCGGTGTCATTCGATTTTGCCAGCGTGGCCTCCGCCGAAAGGTTCAGAGCCGGTTCTTGGGCTTTCAGGGTGTCGATGGCGAGGAGCAATTCATCGTGGGCAGACCCGACGGTACCGTTGACGGCCACCGTTTGCATTTTCAGGGAGCGGCCTTTACGCGTGACGGCCAGGACCGGAATATCCAGATTGAAGGTGGCCTGGGCCGTGGTGGGGCCGGCGACCGTGAAATTCAATCGAAGGCCCCCCCGATCCCCCTTGATGCCAATATCGCCGGGGAGGTCAACCTGGGCCAAAAGGGCGCCCAGATCCAGGGATTGCAGGTCGATTTCTCCACTGGCCCGATTGGCGGTCGCATCCGCTTGTGCGTGGCATTCGAAGCGGCCGGCAAGGCTCGATGTGCCCCCCATGGTAAGGGACAGCCGGCCATCCCTATTGGTGAAGGCCGCGTTGATGTCGACGGCCTGGATGGATGCCGATCCTTGCGGCCCATAGGTGACCCGGCCATCATGAACCCGCAAGGTGGTCCCCGGATCGATGCCGGCCAATACAGCGAAGACGGTTTTCAACAATTGCGGGACAGCGCGTTCAGGGTTTTTGCGGTCGTTGTCGGGAGGAGATGGCAAAGCGCTCGCGTTGCGAGGTTCCGGTGCAATTTTCAGATCGGGCGCAGCCAGGGATAATCGATGAATACGGATCTGGCCTGACAGGGCTGGCAGAATGGCCGGGTAGAACGAAAGTTTGCGGGCCTGTAGATCGATGGCGGGTGACCGGGAAATGTGGAGGTCGCGGACCTCCAGATGCGGGACGGGCAACACGGCCAGTTTCAGCCGGGCATATTCCACTTGACCGCCGGTTGCCTGGACGACCTTGTCCACCAGAAAGGTCTTTACCGCATCGCGGTTTGCCAGAAGGTGGGCGACCAGCACGATGGAGACCAGCCCGAACATGAAAATGGCGGCACACCCGATGCTGATGATGAAAAGTTTTCTGGTGCGGCGCATGGGACCCTATCCTATGGGAATGAATCAAACGATCGGTAGACGGTCGCTTGATTCATTCAGGCGGCTGATTCGCAGACGGACGGCGGGGTTGCCCGACGGTCCATGAGAATTTTTTCCAGGATCACCTTGGTGATTAAATAGGTCGGTTTGACACCCTCTTTGCCCATGGCGCCGGCGGCCAATGTGCTGCCGGTCTTGATGGGGTTGTCCGAGGCGTAGTAGGCATAGCGAACCGGCATGTCCTCACGGGCATTGCCTTTGATGATGGCCGCACTGATGGCTCGCTGAAAATGGCCCCCTTCCATCTCCAGCCCGATGGTCTTCCAGTCCGATTGAAGCTTGATCAGCATATCCCGGTTTTGCAGGGATGTGCCCAAAACGGTCACCATGGGGCCTTGGAAGACTTTTTCCGTGTCCGGGAAATCCGACGGCCGGAGGTCGTTGTTGATCCGGTAGTTGTCCGAACTGCCTTCAAACACATGGGCCGTGGCCAGCATGATATCCCCCTTGTCACCGGCAAGAATACCGGCTTTGCCCATGATGGAGATGGAGCTGAAATCGAAGGTGAATGCGTCTGTGCCATTACCGGTCGGTTCCAATAGGTTTTCCATGATTTCGAAGGCTTGGGCGCCGAAGGCATAGTCGATGACCAGAATCACCGGGGCCTCGGCTTCCGCCTCCGTCAGGTGGAGATCCAAGGCCGGGTGCAGGTTCAGCTTGCGCAGTGGGTAGGTGTCGATGGCCTGGCAGTCGATATGCGTTCCGGATCGGTCCGGCAGCTTGAGAAGACCGTGCTGGATGGCGAACCGTTCGATGGCGTCCTGATGATGGCGCAGGTTGTGGAAAAAATCGTATTGATTGTCGCTCAATGGCTGGCCGGCGGTGGTCAGGGCCGGAAACCCGTAGATCAGGTTGACCACGCTGTGCATGTTGGCGCTGATGATATGGATCGGACGGCGATGAAGATTCCGTTCCGCGAGCGTCGCCTTGATGTCGGCGGCCCATTTTTTTCGTACTCCTGCTGGCCGATGATTCGCAGCAACGAGGGGGTCAGGTAGATAATGATGGCTTCCTCGCGATGGCGATGCTCGGCATCGATCTGCTGGCCCAGGCGATAGATCAGATGAAAGAGTCCGTTGTTGCTCTGAAACGCCTTGCGACTGGCCTCGAGATTGGCGTAGGTGTGGCGGGTTTCCCGGAAGGGACGGCCCAGAATGATGCTCAGGCTCCACAGGGCCTGCTCCCGATCGCTTTCCGAGGCTTCCGCCTCCTGGCGGATATGCTTTTCCAACTCACCCCATTCGATAGTGATATGGCCGGAATCGTCGGTCATCCGGCTATAAATTTTTCTGGCTTCCCCCACCAAAAAGGTCATATGCGTGAGAATGTCGTAGACTTCGCTGAGCCCCCGGGTGATGACGAAACACATCTCATTAGGGCCGACGCGGTAACAGGTGCGGCGGCGCTTGAGGGGAATGATCGGCGTGCGGTCATCGCTGCTGAAGGGATCCTCTTCGGTGAGGATAATGCGGTTGCACTCCTCGATGCCTTCGGGCAGACGGTCGATGACGTATTCAAGCCCTTTGAGCTCGACCACCCGGGGATCGTTCATGCTGCCATAGATTTCCGGGCTGAGGTTGCGCAGGCACTGTTCCAGGCTCTGCCCATTTTACCGCTGGGGCGATAGAACCCGCGGATGGCCATGCGTCGGTCAACGTCTTGAATTCGCGAATGGCATGACGGGCTTGTTGGGCCTTTGTGAACGTTCTCACCGGATCACCTCCTGTATTACGGCCGATAAGAAACGCCGAATTTCTTTTTATAGCATATTCCGCTGTTGATTGGGTAGGATGTGCCTGCTGATGCCGATTTTGATCCGTGCGTCGGGAAAGGGGCACTGGCGTCTCAGTCGATATCCGGATAAATCCGTTTACGGCAGGGGGCACCCATTAAAGTGCGGGTCGTGTGGGAGAAATCGGCTTCGGCGGGCATGGCGACATACTCTTCGATCTGCCACCACGTTCCGGACGCGTCGCGGATTTTTTTTGCACCCCGAGAAGATGGGCGAAAGCCCGCACAGCATTTCGTTCTCCGCCTGGAGGGCCTTCTGCTGGCTGAGGGATTCTTCTAACTTTTGGATCAGTTCATTAGTGTCGCCGATAACGTTTTAAATGGATACATTGAAACGCGACGCCGGGTTTCAGTCGCCTTTGCGGTCAACCCAACATTCCAGCCGGACCGGCGCCTGAACATGGTGCGACACGGGCTTCCATTGGCAGGCCGCACTGACTTCGATACCGGCCTGGATAACGGAAACCGGCCGATCCGATGAAACCACCACCACAATCACCTTGTCATGTTCGGCGGTGAAGCGCAGGGCCGAATTGTAGCGCGCGCCGCGGGCCCGGTTTTCGCTGGGGATGGTACGTCCGTCCAACAGACAGGCAAAGGCGTGAAGCTTCAAGTCGGCGCCGATATGCAAGGCACCGTCGACTTTCAGCAAGGACTTTGCCAGGTTGAGAATGTCCGGTTCCCGCAGGTCCAGGGGGCGGTCGAAGGATTGACCGGAAATGGCAATGGCTGCCGGTTCCAGGTCTAGGACCAGGGTGGCACCATGTTTTTGATCTTCGGCCTGATGGACCAGGGTGGCCATGATTTTGAAAATGGCATGGCTGGTTTCCGCATCCAGGTCGGTTTCCAGCAGGGATTCCTCCAGGTGGACCAGGTTGGCCCGGCGTGTGGTGGACTGGTAGGTACCATCGGAAAAACTGCAGACGGTGTCGCCGACTACCCGCAGAAAACCGTGACCACCCCGGAAATCGGCGGTGATCGTAAAGGCCGGGAGACGGTCCGTGGCGATCCCGGCCACACAATACCCGTCGGAAACCAGCTTCAGACCGGAATGCTCCACGGCTGCAAGCAGCTTACGCACATGCTTGATGTTTTCCATGGTCGGCTGCTCGGACGGCGAAAAATGCGCCAGGAAGGGAATGCAGGAAAGGGCCTGGGGTTCGACGAAAACCAGTTCCCCGCGAGGCCAGGCGCCTTCTTCACGGGTGCGGGAAATTTCCAGGATGGCATCCAGAATGGGGTAGATGCGTAGCCGGGTATCCCAGCCCAGCAGAAAATTCATTCGATCCACCACTTCATCACGGACGGCATGGGTGGCGTATTCGCGTAAAAATCCACCGGAGATACCCGTATACAGGTTGCTTTCCGTGGCCATGTCGTGGGAAAAGCGCCAGGCCGCATGCTCCAGCCAGCGTTCGGTGGGGCCGATACTGCACATTTCAGGATGATGTTCGGTGAACCACATCTGGTAGTAGACCGCGCCGGATCGCCCGCCATAGGAAATCAGCCCGGTCATTTGAAGATTTTTTTCCGGAACGAGATGACTGAATTTCAAACTGTCCCGCTCAAGCGGCGGTCGGCTTCGCCATTCGCTGTTTTCGATAAACAGCTCCTTGAGCCGCGGCTCGTGGTCGGCCAAAAGGTGTTGCGGATCGAAAATATAGATGGGCGCATCCTGGGTCATGGCGAAAAGGACAGCGGCCCGGCTGGGCCCGGAGAAGTGCGATAGCCCGTCACGCAGGCCGTCCAGGGTGTCGCCCAGGCAATGGCGGATAAAAACGTTGATGGTCACGTTCATCTTTCTCAAAATAATTTATGCATGAAGCGGGCCATGAAAATGGAAACGTCTCCCAATCTACCCAAGCATGGCGCTTTTGTCAATCTGCTGCCCTCCTTATGATCGACAGTTCTTCCCGACAAATTTTAAAATCGTCCTGAACCGTAAAGTCCTATGGCTGATTCGCTGATATGCTTCCTCTTTGTGTTGATTCGCGAGAAAACGCTCCCTCTGCACCCTGTGGGGCTTGTTGTTGCGAGCTGCCCAATACTTAACAGCCGCCAACGCGTACCATCCTTGACACCCAATGAAATCTTTGCGAACGTGAATTATTCCCACCTGCTGCATGCGAGCGAGTAAAATACGGAAAATATCCATGATGAGGAGGAAGGATGATTAAAGTCAGCGTGTTGTATCCGAATGGGGAAGGTAAACGCTTTGACATGAATTATTATCTCGATAAGCACGTGCCGCTGGTTCAGAAGAAATTGGGGCGTGCATTGAAAAAGGCTGACGTTGATCAGGGCCTTAGCGGCGCGGAGCCTGGATCACAAGCCATTTACCTCGCTATGTGCCACCTTTATTTCGAGTCGGTAGAGGAATTCCAAAATGCTTTTGGCCCGAATGTTGGGGAATTGTTGGCCGATATCCCCAATTTCACCAATACGCAACCAGTTATTCAAATAAGCGAAGTAAAAATTTAGAATACTCGGCTATCTCTTCAGGCTGTTGTTAGGTGAGGTGCCGGCGCGGCGGGCTATCTTCAGCGGTTATGGATATCGAAATGGTCGAAGATGTGGTGTGTCCCGACGAAATACCCTTTGGGGATGATATCTGATGAATAGGGGGCACGGATATGATTTGTTTTTATTGGTGCCCCCGGCGTGAATCGAACACGCGGCACATGGATTAGGAATCCATTTCTTTTACTTTCCTTGACATTCCCTTATATTCTTATTAGCTATAAAAACAAGTTTGTTATGAAATTTTAGGAAATCAAGGAACTTCGGGGAAACGTAAAAAAGTTGGACTATAGTTGGACGATTTTAAGTTTCCCCGGCACATGGAGGCGGGAAAGTGCCGGCAAAATGGATCAAGTCTACACACCCGGGCGTCCGCTATCGGGAGCATCCCACCAGAACTTTCAAACGCCAAAAAGATCGATACTTCGAGATCAATTACCGGCGGCAGGGTAAACCGTGTTTTGAGGCGCTGGGCTGGCTATCCGATGGTATGACGGCGGGCGAAGCGGCTACCATACGGGGACAGATCGTCCAAAATATCAAAAAAGGCGTTTCGCCTCAGTCAATCAAAGAAATGCGGGAGATGGCAGCCGCTGCCCAAAACGCCGAAAATGAAGCGGCCGAATCTGAAAAGAGGGAAGCTGTTACCTTTGGCGAAATGGCCGGGTTATTCCTTGAGTGGTCGGCTGATAATAAAAAATCGGCACTGCAAGACAAAATACGATATGAGAAACACTTGGCGCCTCGCTTCAAAGACACACCGATAAAAGATATTTCCCCCTTCCATCTGGAAAAACTGAAATCGTCATTGAAAAAGAAAAAACTCTCTCCCGGCACAATCACCCAATACCTCCAATTGACCCGCGCCATTTTCAGGAAGACCAAAGGATGGGGCCATCATGACTGCGACTTTCCAAAAGTCGATTTTCCGAAGGTATCCAACCAACGGGTCGCCTTCCTGACCCAAGATCAGGCCGCTGTGCTGCTGGATGCCGTCAAAAACAAATCCATCCAGCTTTGGTGTCAATGTGTATTGAGCCTTTATGCGGGACTTCGATTCAAAGAGGTCGCCTCTCTTGAATTGTCCGATCTGGATTTCGAAGCCGGCACAATCCATGTCCGTGATAGCAAGGGGGGCACACGGCATGCTTATATAACGGAACCCATCAGGGCGATGTTCAATGAATGGTGGACCTTTGCAGATAAAAAGCCGGGACTCATCTTTCCCGCCTATCCTGGTGGCCGGAACCGAGTCAAGAAACGGAAAAAGCTGATTGACGAACCAAAAGGCGGTATCAGCCAGATCCGAGTATCACCAGTTTTTCACCGAACTGTGGATGAATTGGGGTTGAACGACGGAATAACCGACCATCGACAAAAAATCGTTTTCCACACCTTGCGGCACACGTTTGCATCCTGGCTCGTTATGGGTGGTGAAAGCCTTCAGACGGTCAAGGAACTGATGGGCCATGCGGACATCACCAC
>NZ_BBCC01000267.1 GCF_001311845.1 Desulfosarcina cetonica JCM 12296
TTGCTCTGGGCGCCGTTTCCCCTTACTTTGCCATGTTGATTTTGATTCTCTCATTGAATTGTGGTCTCAGCCTGAAGCGTGAGCGTCGCTTATCGACCGTCGCTCATCGGTTTTCTTTTTGATCTTTTTGGTATTTTGTTCTGTCTCAGGCACTTTTCCGATTCTGCTTCCCTGTTTGCTTGTGGCCGGTTTGGGGTGGCTTCATTCGGCGCCCATGATGTATGTTTGAATATGCGGTATCGGTGTCAGTAGACACACACCTCGGGCTTCGTCGAAGCAACAACAAGTCGCTTAAGCGGGACCGGGAGTTACGGTGCCATTTTGAACGGATGACATTGATTGAAAACTCGGGGCTTTTTGAACATTCGGCAGTACCTGTTCCCGGCCCCTTACCTTGCCGTTAGGGCAAATCGATTGTGCAAATTAGACAGCGGCACGTTGAATTTTTTTAAACATAGAACTCATTGCTGATACATTATATATTTATGAATTATGGAAATACCGGCCGAAAATATAATAAAAAAATGTTTTATGTCTGTTTTTGATGATGTCAATTTAACCTCTGAAGCATTTTTTTCAAGAAAAAAAGCTACTAACTATAAGTAAAAACAAATACGCTGACTATATATTGCGTTTAGTTGGAACTATACCTCTTTATCGATCTAAAAGAAGTTTGAATGTTGAAGATATATATATCCCTATCAAAGTGTCCAACAAAATTCAGAGAGATAGCTATAAATCTACTGATGAAATAAAAAAGTCAATTATTCATCAAGTCTCTGGTAAACTTGGTAGGAGGCATCATGATGAACAAATATATTCACCACTTGAAGCCATTGAAAAGTCTAACGGTGGCTTTCTATTATACGGAGACGCTGGGGTTGGTAAAAGCACACTTTTTAAATGGATAACCCTTGAAGTTGCGCGTGGAAAAAAAATTGGACAAAATAATGTATTGCCGTTCTTTTTTGCTGCATCTGAACTGGAGTATAATGGGAAAACCGTACTCAAGGCATCAGAGGATTTATTATCCGAGTTAAAAATTGGCGAACCAGAGAAAGTTATTGATCGGTTGCTTGAGCATGGAAGATGTATGATTCTGATTGATGGATTAGATGAGGCGAAAAACAATTTTTATAAAAAAACAATTCAAGAGCTAAATAGAATCAGTGCGAAATATCCTAAATCTTATTTATGTTTATCAACAAGACCATTTTACTGTGATGTCGCTATGCCTGGTTTCGAGGCATTCGAGATTCTACCATTTAATTCCTCTAATAGAAATCAATTCATAAAAAACTGGTACAAGAATATAGATAAAAATAAAGGATTGAACCTTATTTCAATTTTAGAAAATAAAATTGAGTTATTAGATCTTGGTTTTAATCCATTATTGTTGAGTTTAATATGTGCATTATTTAATGCAAATCTTAATATTCCTAGCGACATTGTAGAATTATACAATCGTTCGATTGAAGTATTCTTAGGTAAATGGGATGATTTTAGGGTTATAGAAAGAGAAAGTGCATTAAAGGATTTGTCTAGCACAAAACGAAAGGTATTTGTTTCATGGTTAGCAGCAATAATGCATTATAGAGGAAGAATTGTTTTTACAAAAGATGATATCGAACAATCAGATTTAGTAAATCGCCTTTCAAAAGTTTTAAGGTATAAACTTCCAGACGCGGAATACATTCTTTCTTCATTATATCGTGATTTTGGTATTCTTTGCGAAAAGGCCCCAGGTTATTATACTTTTTCTCATTTCACAATTCATGAGTATCTAGTAGCTAACTATTTGATTGATAATCACGAAGTGATAGATTGGGTCAAAAAATATTTTAACAACGAAGAATGGATCGATATTCATATATTTTTAGCCAAAAAACTCCATAATGCTGATCAATATTTGAAATACATTTTTAAAAGGGCTCGGTTTGATAATTTTAATGATGTTTTGCTTTTACGTGTAATTTGGGATGCGAAGCCAATTTGCTCAGAAAAAGTTCAAAAAGAAATAATTTGTTACTTAGTTGCATATGTCGCGAGAGCAGCGAAAATATCTATATCTAGAGCGAAAGTAGAGTACGATGAATGTGCCATGGGTGAGGATGAAACACCAATACTTTATATATATTTTAATAGAAAATTGAAAAAATATTATCATAAAATACATCAAAACCTTATTGATTTATTGAAAAATAGAGGGATTCCATTATCAAAAATACATATGTTAAATAGCATAGCCAGCAAATATTATGACAATGCAGGGAGCCTAGTAGAAGATTTAAAAAGGATCTTAGGGGCCGATTTTTTTGTACGAAACAAGACTGATATATTGAATCTATGTAATATGCCGGTTTCTAAACGTAATATTTTTTCATCAACCAACTTAATACGGTTTTGTTTGCTTGATTTAATACACATTCTTCAGAGTTCTGATATTCCCTTTGACAATTTTGAGACAGGTAAAAATATCCTATTTAAGGAGATAGAGCCCTACTGGAGTTCTGCTATAAAACGTATAGAATTTGGGGAAGAATTGCCTAATACAATTAAAGATAATGTTTGCAAAAAACGCGAAATACAAGAAATGCGAAAGGTAAAAAACGAATATCATTCAAAATTATATGATGATTATTTGGATAACTCAGAATATGAAGACACAGAATAAGTCGGTGCCTAACCCTCTGCTGGTAAGGGCGCGCAAAACGGCCGCGCGCTTCAAAGCAACACGTTCGGAGAGTAATCCAGGGTATAATAACCAAAATCTATCATGGACGCGGTGTAGCGTTGTAGAAAATTGAGCAAATGAAGTCTAAATATGGAGTAGACTGACAATGACGGTTATGGTTAGGGATGATTCAAATTAGATTACAAATGTCAAAGTGTTTTCCGAAGAGATCATGAGGTGATGGAAGTGGTTCTGTTTAAGGATATTCAAGTTCTCGATAATGGAGCGCGATTCCACAGTGTCGACCTACATATTCATTCCTACGGCGCCTCGCAGGATGTTATGGACCCAACCATGACCCCAGAGGCAATTGTTGACTCAGCAGTGAGGCAAGGCCTTATTGTCATTGCGATTACTGACCACAATTCAAACGTAAATGTGCAACGGGCAATCGACTACGCCCTGGAAAATTATGCTGGACAGATTCTCGTGCTACCTGGTGTTGAAGTCACTACAGCCCACGGCCACGTTCTCGCATACTTCGCACCCGATCGCACCGCTGACCTTGCAAAATTCTTGGCGCGCATTGATCTAATCGGAGATATGGGTGCCGACAACACACGAACCGCCAAGTCAATGACCGACACGATTGCCGAGGTTGAAAAGCTAGGTGGAATCTGTATCGCTGCTCATATTGACAGAGAAAAGACAGGTTTTGATGCATTTTCTCCCGGCTTCCAGAACTGGAAAAAAGACATCATCACCAGCCCCGGCCTTTATGGATTGGAATGCGATGCGGTGGATGCCCTGCTTTGGTATTCTGAACAGGATGAGGTCGGATCAGCAGGAGTTGAACGTAAGAAAATATTCACTGCTCGTAAAATGGTGCAGGGTCTTTCAGCGCGCTACCACCTCGCCCACGTTCAGGGTTCTGATGCGCATTCAATGGCTCGGTTTGAGTACCAAGATTCGAGCAAGCCATGGACGAGAATCAAGCTCGCAGAACTCAGTTTCAACGCCCTGCGTGTTGCACTGGTCGATCCAACAGCCCGAGTACGCGCCTGCGCTTCGGTTCCTCGTGCTATACCGCGTGTTCACGGTTTGGCTATCACTGGAGGTTTCCTCCACCAAGAAATGATTCACTTTAGTGATAACCTAAATTGCCTTATCGGTGGCCGTGGTACTGGAAAATCTACAGCAATCCGTGCAATTGCATACGCCTTCGGTATGAATGATGAATTCGGGGATTTCGATAACTGCCCCGATTCTGTGACTGTTTTCTGTGAGGACGCAAATGGCATTCTATACCGCTATGTTCGTACACGCGGTGGAGATATTGAGGTAAAAGCCAAAGAGGATGCATCAATCACCGATGTGCCGATTGACGCATTCCGCATTGAATATTTCGGGCAAGGTGAGCTTGCCAAAGTCGCTGAAGACCCACTCAAACACCCAGAACTATTTCAGGAGTTTTTGGACCGTCACACGAACCTGCGCGACCTCATTGAAACCGAGGAATCGCTTGTTACGAGCCTACGTGAAAATGCTGGCCGCTTGAATCCACTCGAAAGTGCTTTCGGCCAACTGACCACCAAAAAGAAGTCACTGGAGGAAATTGAGAAGAAGCTAAAAGTAGCGGAGGAAGGGAATCTGCGCGAGGTTGTTGGGACGCAAAGTAAGCTCGCCTCGGAGAAAGCGGTTCGGGAATCCATTAAAGCAATTGCGACCGAATACATAAACGGATGGAGCCTAACGAACATCCAACGTAGTTCGATCAAATTGTGGCGACTGCTGGTACTTGCACGGAGGATGAGGCTTCCAAAAAAACTTTGGCGGCAATCCAAGCAACGCTCCTTAAGAATAACGCGGCGTTAAAACAGAAAGAGTTAGAATTAAACGCTATACTAAAGTCATGCGCTACTGAGCTTACGAAGCTGGCCGAAGAATTGAAAGTTAGCCATCAGCGAATGAGTGGCGAGGTAGCAACGAAACTTGCAGACTTAAAAGCTCGTGGCTTTGCCACGGATATCCCCGGTTTGGAATTGTTGCTTCGGCAGAAAACGGCAATTGCTAAGGAAATTGCAGGGGTCGAGCAGCGCACCGGCGAGAGAAAGCAATGTCGCGAACAACGGTTAAAGCTGCGTGCGGAGTTGAAGACAGTCCGTGAAAAAATGACCGAGCGGCGGAAAGCTCAACTAAAGGGAATCAACGCCAATCTCGCCGAGACAATCAAGGATTACACCATATTCGTGAGGTACGATGACGCGGGGATCACTTCGGAGTTTGAGTCATTCATACAGGAAAAAATGCATGGTACCTACTTTCAGGACAACTTGATCGAAAACGTTTGCTGTAGCATCACTCCGTCAGAACTTGCTGATTTTGTTCTGGAGCAGAACCACCAGAAGATTTCTTCTTCGGCTAAGATATCGATCGAATGGGCCGAAAAACTCGTCGCCAAGCTTTGTTATTGGAATATTCTGTTTGAGCTTCAGGCGCTTTCGAAGCAACCAAAACCGATCATAACGGTTCGCACCAAGTCAACGCCGCCTAAGGAAATTCCAGTGCTTCAACTCTCAGATGGGCAGCGTCATACGATCCTATTGACCATTGCTATGCTGGCTGAATCGAATGTGCCGCTAGTAATCGATCAACCCGAGGACGACCTTGACAATGCATTCATCTTCTCAAGCATTGTCACTACTTTGCGGGCAATAAAAGAAAGGCGCCAGGTAATCCTCGTCACTCATAATGCGAACATCGCCGTTCTTGGTGATTCCGAACTAATCCTTCCCATGTGCCGTGAAAATGATTATGGAAAGACCAAAGATCGAGGCTCTATCGATACAGGTGCGACCAAGGGGTGCGTGATGGAAATATTAGAAGGTGGACCTGATGCCTTCCTTCGACGGAAAGAAATGTACAGTCACTAGAGAATTATGAAACGCGACTTCCGAAAAAGAAGCGAGGTCTCAACATCTGACAAAAATACAAATATAACGGCTTCACCGAACCAAAAAATGCACAGGACGCCAAACAACCAGCGCCTGTGATTTTCATGTTATGTTTTTAAAGAAATTATGAACAAAATTCAGGTGACAAAGAGCGGAACGCTGATAGTCAACGGCATTGAATATAATGAACATCCTTTTCCAGCCTCATTAATCAAAGCAACGGAAATGAAATGGGCTTTGAAACTCCGCGATGAAGGATGCATTCGTTTGAGTTCTGTAAAGTTTTATCAAGGGCTTGAAAATCCAGAGCTTGGTGACAGAAATGAAGCCAAAGGCATGTTGAAAGTGGATGGTCATCCAATGGAAGTTGGTTCTGGAAACGAGGTATTTATTTGGTGTAGCGCTATTCCAGAGGCATCACCAAAAGTTCTTAAGCGTTTAGATGCTTCATATGACGCAATAGCTCGTATTCATGATGTTGAAAAATTTGTAAAAAGAATTGTTTTAACTGCGAAATTGGCTGGCTACAAACTATATCCTCATTTAGGAAAAGTTAATTATAACAGAGGAGAAACAGTTTCAAAAGATGTACTTAATAATCAGCGATGGCATTATAATGTATTTCAGAAGAGCTCTGATTACGCGCACCAAATGGAATATAGGCTATCGTTTACAAATGTTACTTTCCAACGAATTGATAAAAATCATTTAGATATTTTCCTTGGTAAGTGTAATGATATCATAACGATAGAAACATAACCAGGCGCCTTCAGCCGACGCAAAAAACCTCGCGGCTGAGGCGCATCGTTCGGTAACTAAAATGAGCAATAAAACCGATATAATTCAAAAAGGAGCTGACATAATGGCTCCGGTATTCAAAAAATACGGTTTCGTTTTTAGTATTGAAGGGGAGGGGCAGTCTTCTGGTGGTGAGTTCGCCTTTGGGTCTTGGTGTAAAGGTAATAGAAGGCTTGAATTCCATTATCGATATACGCTCGGTCTTGTTAATTATTTCCTTGGCGAAGAAAGAATCGGGCACCAATGGTACTTATGGGCTGTAACCGGCAAAAAACATTCTGGTTCTTATCCCGGAAATTCAGAAGATCCTGTAGACTCCTTTAGTAGACTCAAAAATGATATTGAGAAATATTGCGACATTTTTTTACAAGGAAGTGATAACGAATTATTGACCGTTATAAAAAAAGGACGTGAGTTGTACAAATGGTGGGAATCACTTCCCCCACTGAAAAGGCTTGAGGTAAAATAGGTTACCG
>NZ_BBCC01000268.1 GCF_001311845.1 Desulfosarcina cetonica JCM 12296
CCGCGTCACAACGGCCTGATCCGCCGCTTGCCCGGTCCCGTAGGCGGTTGGACGCGCACGCGCGATCTCCGGCCGATCAACAAGACACCGTTCCGCCAACGATTCGCGACCCGAAGGAGGCGCGCATGAGCCTGTCCGCATCCCACCAGGAGCCTTTTCTCGCCACCATCCGCAGGGCGTTGGGGCAGACCACCGATACCATCGCCGACCGCCGGTCAAAGCTGTTCGACCGCCGCCTGGACACGGACACCCGGACGATCCTGGACACCATCCATCAGCGGTCCCATGACGACCGGCAGCTTCTATTGGACCGCTTTTGCGAGCAGGCCAAGCCGCTCCACCTCAACATCATTCCGGTGACTAACAAGGCAGCGGCGGCCGATGCCATCGTCGAGCTCGTGGCCACCACGACGCCCGAATGGGGCGACCAAAAATCGGTGGTTCGCTGGCCGGATCCTGTTGGACGAGTTGGACCTGGAAACACGCCTGGCCACTCAGGAGGTTCCGGTCCACACCACCCGCCTCGATACGGCCACCCCGGTCGACGACCAGCGGGCGGCCATCCGCGGGCAGGTCATCGATGCGTATATCGGCATCACCACGGCCGATTTTTGCCTGGCCGACACGGCGACCCTGGTGATGAAGAGCCGCCCGGACCAGGCCCGCGCGGTCTCCCTGGTGCCGTCCATCCACGTGGCCGTGGTGCGGCTGGATCAACTGCTGGCCGATCTGAAGGAGCTGTATGCGCTGCTCCGGTGGGACAATACACAGTGGAAGGCGGGGCTCACCCATCACATGGTGATGATCTCGGGGCCCAGCAAGACCGCCGACATCGAACTGGTGATGGTCCACGGCGCCCATGGGCCGCGGGCCGTGCACGTGGTGGTGATCACCGGCCGCTAAAGGGTCCGGCGATGGGCGGATCGCGGATTCATCGTCCGGCGCATTCGGCCGACGGATAAAGGGTATCGGGGGCAAAGGCGTAGCGTGTAGCGACCTGTCTGGCCATCAGAAGACCGGTAATGGGCGGGACGACCGTTTATAACCATACGGCCCAGTCGCCGTAGTCAAAGGTGCCGCTGCATGATGCAATTTGCCCTCATCCTGCAACTGCCGAAAAGCGGCACGCATTCGGCCAAGAATCTCAGGCTGAATATTCAAAGCGTGGTGTGCAGGGAACACCTGCTTCACCGGCAGTGCCGACACCCGCTCCAGAGAGTTGAGGTACGCCTTTGGATCGGTGGACGGAAAGTAGGCAAATAGCGTGTCTTTATAAACCAAATCGCCGGTAAAAAGATAACCGCGTTCCCTTTCCCAAAAACACATATGCCCTGGCGAATGGCCGGGCGTATGCACGACTTGAACAAAGCGGCCGCCAAGATTGATCATATCATTATCCTTTAGCACTCTTGTTGGCCGACCTTGAAAGAATTCATATTTATCTACATCATAACCTTCCGGTAGTTCACAACGGTCAACGACCATGCCTTTAATCTGCTCAATCGTCAGAGGGAATTCTCCGGCGAGCCAATTCAATTCGGCCTTATGGGCGTAAAAGTTTGGAAAAAATCTATGGCCGCCAATATGATCCCAGTGAATGTGCGTGGCTACGGCAATAACCGGCTTATCTGTTAGCCCTATGACTTTATTATAGATATTACAGATTCCAAGACCCGTATCAATCAGCAAGCTATGTTCAAGGCCATTCAACAGATAACAATGTGTTTCTTCCCAATGGCGGTATTCGCTGATTATAAAAGTGTCCTTGTCAATTTGATCAATTGAAAACCAATTGTCCATTTGTTTTTCTCTTCTGTGCCGAAAACGATGACGGCGGATCGTACAGGCATCGGCCGGCTCATTCGGCCGGCCGATCATCCTCGGCGTCGGAATCGAGCAATTCCGCCGCCAAGGGCCCGCCTTCACGCCAGGCATAGCAGCTGTTCTTCAGGCCCTGGCGCATGCCTTTAAAGGTTATCGGGTCGATGGGCCGGCTGATCCGATAACTCCAAGCCCCCTGAAAGGCGGCCGGCGCCATGGCCGCCATCAACTCGTGCAGGTGGGTGCAGGCTGCCTTGCGCGGCACCAGCGCCTGACCTGAGCGATAAAACCACCGGCAATGCGCATGCCCTTGACAGGGGCCAGGCACGCCTGGACTTCAAGGCACTCCTCACGGGGAACCGTGGGCATCTCCACCTCGATGGCTTCAATCGTCATTTCCGGCACCTTGATTTCCATGCGGATGGCCATATGGTGGACCGTGTATGGCGGACGGACCTCCCCCGAGGGGTCGTAGGAATCAAGAAAACGCCGATCCTTGAACATGCCTTCGGCGACAATCGTATCGCCGGTGCTTCCCTCATAGATGAAGGTATCGATGGTACGGTTGTGGATCGCCTTTTGCCGGGATTTATCCAATACGATCATTGATGGTCTCCACGCGCTGTTGCACATAAGATGCGATTCATAAAAGCGGAAGGGGTCACAAGGGCGTTGCCGCTGGGCATCACGGTGCCGTTGCCCGGCCGTTTGACCGAACCGAAAAGTGAGCTATAGCCTATCATTGGGGATCGATCAATCGCAATTGGCCTTGGGTGGCCGAGGGGAACAGCGTCCGCCGGCTCACCGACGGCATCTGTATTGACACCGCCCTCATCCTGTGAGATAGTCAGATTGCTCTAATTTACAATTAGTTACACCGCAAGGTCGGTTTCACGCCTTCGGACTTGCCATAGGTTCACGCCTGATTCCGGATCGGAGCAATAGCGCATGCATAGTTTCAACATTCAATACCACACACCATCGGATCTTGCCGACGCCCGCGAGAAACTTTCCCCCATCCGGCCGCGACAGCTTCTGATCAGTGTCTTTTGCGGCACGCCCGAGGCGCGTTACATCACGGAGCTGATCGGTGAATTGAAAACGGCTTTTCCCGAGGCGGCCATTCTGGGCACGACCACGGCGGGTGAAATCATGAACGGCGGCGCGTTCGAGCGGGCAACGGTGATCAATTTCACCCATTTTGAGGAAACATGGGTCTGCTCGGGGTTGGTTACCGGCGATGCCGACCTCTATCGGACCGGCCGGCAACTGGCCGGCGAAATCGTGCATGCGGACACCCAGGTGGCCATTATCTTCGGATGCGGCATCAAGGATGACGGAGCGGTCAATGGCGAACCGCTATTAACCGCGTTTCATGACACCTTTCCCCGGGTGCTGATCGCCGGCGCCCAGGCCGGTGACAACGGGCTGGCCAAAAGGACCTTCGTCTTCACCCAGGACGGTTTCACCGACAGCGGGGCGGCGGCGGCATCCCTCAGCGGAACCCGATTGATCGTCAACAATCACTACAACCTCAGCTGGGTCCCGTTGGGCAAGGAGATGGTCGTCACCCACGCCGAGGGGACGATTATCCACACCATCGACGATAAGCCGGCCAAGACGATCTACACCCACTATCTGGGGGAGCAGGTCGGCGATCGCCTGCCCCATTCAGCCGCCGAATTCCCGCTCATGGTCGAACGCCATGGGCTTCACCTGGCCCGTCACGCCAACCGGGTTCTACCCGATGGGTCGCTGGCTTTCATGGCGCCTTTCTACACCGGTGAGAAGGTGCGTTTCGCCTTTTGCCACTCCGAATTGGTCGCCGAATCCGCTCGCCATACCCAGGGTACGTTTGCCGCGCGTCCCTATGAAGTCATCTTCGTTTACTCGTGTCTCTCGCGCAAGTGGGTGCTGGGCAAAGATATCGAGCTGGAGTTGGCCCCCTTGGGCTGTCTGGCGCCCACGGCCGGGTTCTTCAGCTACGGCGAATATTACAGCCACGATCAGGGCAACCTCTTCCTTAGCCAGACCATGACGGTCCTGGCCTTGTCCGAGAAGGACACTGCGGGAAAACATGACGAACGGGACTGCCAGGCGCCCCTTGACGACTCGCCCCAGGAGAGTAAACAGATCCAGGACCTAAAGGCCCTTCACCGGCTGGTGGAGACCTCGGCCAGGGAACGGGAGCAGTTGATCGAAGAGCTGCAATCCGCCCTGGCCGAGATCAAAACCCTGCGCGGCTGATTCCCATCTGCGCCAACTGCAAGAAAATCCGCGATGACAAAGGCTACTGGAATCAGATCGAAGCCTACATCCAGGCCCATACCGATGCCCAATTCAGCCACGGCATCTGTCCGGATTGCGCCAGACTCCTTTACCCGTCCTTCTTCAAGGAGAAATCGAAACCGGAGAAACCGGTCTAAGCGGCTGTTTGAAAAGTTCGTCCAGGCCCCGCTACCGGCGTTGAAACGAGGTTGTCACCGGACGTTTGAGACCGCGGGCGTCCGGGCAACCGATGGCATCGTCAGGCGATGCCCCGGGAAATGCCAACCCGCCGGCCTTCTTCCATTTCCCACTGGATGCCGTACTTATCGATCCAGTAGAAAAAGGTGATCGGGAAGCCTTCCAGTTCGACCGGATGATAGTTCTCACTGCGGTTGATCATGGTGACGCCTTCCTGCCGGCGAAGGTAGTCGAACACCTCGTTGCAGTTGGACACCTCCATGGCGATATGCCGGGGGCCGCCCATGTCGAAGGTTTTCGGTTGGAGAGGAATCGCCGGGTTTCCCTTGGGGACGTGATAGGCCATCAGTTCCAGGTAGATGTTGGCCTGGGGATGTTTGAGAAAACGCACGTCCACGTCGACCTTGGCATCCAGGATGCCGGCATCCAGGGCAAAGGCTTCATCTCGACGCCGGCATAGTCCATTTTATTGCCATCCGAATCAAAGGCCTGCTCAAACCCGAGCACGCGTGCGTAATATTCAGTCGCCTCCGCCACGGACGGGACCACCACATTGACGTGGGATAATCCAAGGATAAAGGCCGACATGTCATGCATGCGCAGCCGCTCCAGCATCAGCTCCCGGCAGAGTTCATCCACGAACACGCAGTAGTTGACCCGACTGCCGTTCTTGATGTCCGGGCTGCAGATGAGATACGGCTTCGTTTTTTCGGCATCGGTGTCATCCGGCCCTTCCTGGATGCAGGCATTCCACTGGTGCCACTTAAAGTACTCGGGTTGGATGAGATAACCGGCGGCGACCATATCGAAGGGGTTGAATCCATTGGCGCCGAAGACGGTCTCCCACTCCCCCAGCCAGCCCAGGGCATGTTCCGCCAGAAATTTACCGAGCCTGCCGGATTCGCCAAGCGCGATCAGATCCTGGGGGCGAATCCAGACTTGATGGCAAACCTCGAAGGGCACCAACGTCAAGGGGACGTCTCGCTGGAGAAGAACTTCAAACGCGGGGGTGTCGAACTCGAAATTCAGGTCACGAAACGGTTTGGGCTGCCAGTGACCGGAAATAAAACGCTGGTCCATGCTGCGCCGTCCGGCCACCAGAACGATTTCGTCGATGCGGCTCTCCAGCGCCGGGTATTTCAGCAGCAGGATGGCGATGTTCGTGGCCGCGCCAATGGCCATGATGGTCAGCCGGTCTTCCTTGAGGGCCGCCGCCATCTGCTCCACCGCCGCATTGGTCGTCACCCGCGACAGGTCCTTGGGAAGCTTTTCCCCCGCGCCCTGGTAGACCGACACGCTGTTGGGGCCGTAGCTGGCGATAAAATTCCGGGCCGTGCGGGTGGAACGTTCGATATCGTCCGTATTGCCCAGGGTGGAACTCACCCCGACAACGGTAATCTCCACCGAGCGAAGCAGCACCGCCAGGGCATAGGCATCATCCACATCACAATAACTGAAACACCCGGTTTTTTGACCGATGGCCATATCCGTATCCACCCAGACGCGTTTCTGCGCAACAATCTGTCCCACGTATTCTCCTCCGTGTTGGGTCGCATGAATGGTTCAAATAGTCTGCAGACCATGAGAACTTGTGTTAATGCTGAGAATCTGCTGTCGACCCTGTATCGGTTGCGTCGGGCGATATCTTTAGCGTTGAGGATACATGTTCGGCGGCATGCGCATAGAGGGTTCGATAGAGCTGACAGACCAGCATCTGGTGGGCATGGCGATTGTAGTGCAGCCGGCTGGGGCAATCTCCGGGGCAAACCGGCTTGAGCGCGCAGTCGGCACACAGGGCCGCGTCGGGCCGAAATACCCGCAATGCGGCAAGGCGGTCAAACTGGGGCCGCCAGACCGTGCCGGCGGCAAAATACGGATCGCCCAGGGTCTGCCCGCAAGGGAAAACCGCGCCTCTGGGATCCACCGCCAGGCTTTCACCAAGACAGGCATGGCAAAAAACCGGCCGTTTGCGCGGCATCCGGAAAAGGTCCTGCTCCCGCAAACGGATGGGGACTTGCCGGTGTCGGTTGACATCGGCCAGAACGGCCAGCATCCGCCGCAGCCCCTGGTCAAGGGCGCGTGCATCGGCAGGCGTTGCACCGGCACCGGTCTTTTGATCGGCACGTCCCTTGGCGACCAGAAGATCGAGACCGATTCCCCGTGCGCCCCGGTATCCCGCCAGGTCAGCACCAGCCGGTCCAGCACGCCCACATTGACCTGGGTAACCACGGTGGTCACCCGAAAGGCGATGCCCGCGGCATCCAGCATCTGCAATCCGCGCAACGTCTCACCGGCCATGCCGCGTTGCTGCTGGTGAACCGCCGGCGGGCCATCCAGGCTGACGCCGACCTGGACGTCATGCGCCTTGAACAGCGCCAGCAGCTCCGGCGTCAGGCAGGTGGCGTTGGTCTGAATACCCAGGCTGCGGCAGCGG
>NZ_BBCC01000269.1 GCF_001311845.1 Desulfosarcina cetonica JCM 12296
AACCCAAGCCGGCACCGTCGCGGAAGAAACGTCCCAACCCCAAAGCCGCCGCACCGAAGCCAAAGAACACGGCCCAAGCCAAGAAGTCCGGCCGGGCTGCGGCGAAACGCGCCACGGGAACGGGCCGCGGTCGAACCAAAAACGCCTGAGGGTGACAAGTCCGCCGGGCCGGTTAGTCGTATCTTGAGTGTCGTCGGCGAGACAAGGCGCGGATCAAATGGGCAAAACTAACCATCGGGCAGCCGACATTTGGGCAATTTTGCCAATTGTGAAGTCCATGGTCGATGCATTATAAAACAATATCGATAAGCTCGTGGCAGACGATATCCTGAAACCGGTTTTCCGACGGAATCGAACGGTGTGTGGTGTCGTTCATCTGCCCGAACCCGACCCCATTGAACAGCATGCATTCCAATTTACGTCTTCGGCCTTGGCACCAACGCCGAAGACGGGGAAAAAGACAAGCAAACTGGAATATCCTTTGACAGAAATCGCCTAAACATCCGCGCCGTCCGTGGGGATGACCGGTGGTCCAAACCCGACCGTTGAAGGGGGACTTAAACGATGAACCGGCAATTTTACGACTTCCTGGGCCATGTTTTCCTCAATGCGGCCCAATCGCAGGATACACTGGATGCGATCACGGTCTGGATGAAGCAGGGCTTTTCGGGCATGGCCCAATTCACCGAGATCTTTCAACGCTGCTATGGTCTGCAAGCGGCCCGCAACGACCCCAGTGAGATGTCCGCGGCATGGCAGAAGGCCATGAATGACTTTCAACAGGCCTTCACCCAATTCGCCCATCAATGGGGCTGGGTCAGCCAGAGCGAACATCAGAAGTTGGTCGACAAATGCGCCCAATTGGAGAAAACGGTTTCCGATCAGCAGGCCACCATTGCCCAGTTGCGCGGCTTGATGGCCCGGAAAGGCATCGGATACACCGAATTGTTCGAACACTTCAACAATGCCCTCGAGGATCAGGGCAAACAGTTTCAAGCACTGATGGCAAGCATGCGCAGTCCGGCGGATAAATCGTCGTAGCGGTTTGGACCCAACGGCAACGGCGGCGACCGTGGCCGCAGGCGGAAATCCCCCGGACGATAGTGAGCTTGACCGAAAAAGGGAGTGGCCTTTATGGAGAATCAGAATCAAGATCCGTTCGGAATGATGGCGATGGTCAATGCCTGGATGAAACCCTTCAGTAGTCTGTGGGACGGTATGACCGGTGATGGGGGCAGCTCCCCTGAACCGTCGACCGATACGGCATCCGGACCGCAAGGCAAGGGGCCAAACCGATCCCAGGCCGCCATGGCCGCGTCGCTGAAGAACTGGCAGGCCATGGCCAAAGCCATGGCGTCGCCGGAATCGGTCAAGGCCCTGCTCAAGGGCAGCACGGAGATGCCGGATGTGATGTTGAAGCTAGCGCAGACCGGCGTCAGCAGCCTCGCCACCCTCCAGGAAAATCTGATCAAAAGCGCGGGGCGATTGGGGAAATCGGTGGAAGCCTACCGGTTCGAGGATATCGATGAAAACATCTGCCGATTGTGGACCGACATCTACGAAAAAGAGTTCCGCCGCTTCTTTCAGATCCCCCAACTCGGCCTTTTACGCGAATATCAGGAAAAGGCCAATCACCTGGTCGACCAGTACAACCTGCTCCAGTCCCAGATAGCGGAATTCGTTCGCATGCTGGGACTGCCCTTCAACCACTCCATGCAGGTCATGCAGGAACGGCTGGGAGAAATGGCGGAACAGGGAAAACTCTCGGATGACAGCCACGAGTACTACAAAATGTGGATCAAGGTGCTGGAAGGCCATTTCATGACCCTTTTCCAGACGCCGGAATACGTCGACACGCTCAACCGCACCATCTCTGCCATGGCGGACTTTGCCGCTGCGCGCGACGCCGTCTTCGAAGACGTCTTCAGTCTGCTGCCGGTGGCCAAAAAGAGCGAGGTGGACGACATGGCCCGCGATCTTTTTGAATTAAAAAAACGGCTCAAGAAACTTGAAAAGGAAAAGGCCCATCTTGCCGCCCGCAAAGCAGCCGAAGTCGGGGCATGAGACGGCCTTTTTTTCACCCGGCGGTACCATTTCCCAAATCATGTTTTATCAAGGTTTGATTTAAACCATCACAGTTCAAGCGATCGGCCAGCGGGTCTGGCCGTTTTATCATTTCCCGGCACGCTAAAAAACATGTTCCCGGTGAGGTTGGATGTCCGCTGAACCTCAATGCTGCCGACAGTGTGCCCTCACCATTATTTCCATAAGGGGGGTAGCGCATGGCGCATGTCAAAATTCCAGTCGATCTGATCTTAACCCAAATGGCCGACTCTGCCGAAAAGGCCAAATCCCGCGCCCAAAAAGCATCGGAAGTGCTCTTGGGCGAACTCGATACCGACCTGGCCAAGACGCCCTACGAGGTCGTCTACCAAGAGGATCGCGTGAAACTGAAGCACTACCTGCCACGCACCGAGATCCGTTACAAAACCCCCCTTCTGGTCGTCTATGCCCTGATCAACCGGGAAACCATGCTCGACCTGCAGCCCGGCCGCAGCGTGGTCGAACGGTTTCTGGATGCCGGCATCGATCTGTACATGGTCGACTGGGGCTATCCCACACGCAAGGATCGCTTCCTCGGCTTTGACGATCATATCAACGGCTACATGGACGATGTCGTTGATGTCATTCGTGACCGCAATGCGGTCGAGGCCGTCAATCTCATGGGCATTTGCATGGGGGGGACCTTCAGTGTGATTTACTCGGCCCTGCACCCGGAGAAGATCAAAAATCTGGTCACCACGGTCACGCCCACCAATTTCGATACGAAAAAAGGCCTGCTGCACGTGTGGATGGAGCATATCGACGTCGACCATGTGGTTGACACCTTCGGCAACCTTCCCGCCGATGTGATGAACCTCGGCTTTCTTTTGCTCAACCCCGCGCGCCTGATGATTGACAAATACGTCGGTTTCATGGAAAACATGGACAACAAAACATTCGTTGAGAATTTCGTCCGCATGGACAAGTGGATTTTCGACAGCCCCGACCTGCCCGGCGAAGTCTTCCGCCAGTTTGTCAAGGACTGCTATCAGGGCAACAAACTGCTCAAGAACGAGCTCGTGGTGGGCGGGCAGCGCGTCGATCTGAACCGGCTGACCATGCCGCTGCTCAACATCTATGGGAAATACGATCACCTGGTGCCACCCGAGGCCTGTGAGAAATTGACCGCCCACGTGGGCAGCAAGGATACGGAAGACCTTTGTCTGGACACCGGCCATATCGGCATCTATGTGAGTTCGAAATATCAGGAGGCATTTGCCCCCAAAATCGCCAAATGGCTGATGGAACGTGACGGGAAGCCTCGGCAGGCGTCCGTGACCCGCAAGGCGGACACAGCGGTATCCGCCGCCGTGGTCAAGAAAATCACACCCAAAAAGAGGGCCGGCACCCGGCAATCCAGCAAGACGACCGAAACGGAGACCTTTCAGGCGGACACGGCCGATAGAGCCCCGGTGACCGGCACCGCCCGTTGATGCCACCCCATGGAGGTACTTGATGACAAGGGACAGAGACTATTTCAAATCGTTCTGCAAAATCAGCAAGGCCTTTTGGGACGGCAGTGGACAAAGAGACACTCCTGCGCCTGATTGTCGACAGTGCCATTGACTCCATGGAGGGTAAGGCGGCTTGCCTGTTCTTGCGGGATGAGCGCCAGAAGCTGTTTGTGCCCACGGCCCAGGCGGGACTGTCGGAAAATTATCTGCACGCCGATCCGCTCAAGGCCCAGGATATCGTGGCCGCCTTGGAAAAGGAAGGCCACCTGGCCTTCCCGGAGGTGGCATCCGACCCGCGACTGGAGCATCGCGAGGCCAAAACCGCCGAGGGAATCGTCTCCCTGCTCACCGTTCCGGTAAAGGTCGAGGATTGCACCATCGGCGTGCTTTCCCTCTACACGGCCACCCGGCGGGAATTCAGCAACGATGAAATCGAATTCCTGCGCGCCCTGGCCGACCAAGGCGGCATCGCCATCGAAAACAACCGCCTGCACCGGCGCATGCAGAAAAATGCCATGCTTTTTCTGGAACTGGCCGCGGGCATCAATTCCAGCCTCGACATCAAACAAATCCTGGACAACCTGACCGTCAATATCTGTTCCAGCCTGGGCTTGAAGGCCGCGCTCATCCGCCTCTTGGATGAGGATACCAACCGGTTGGCGTTGGTAGCCAGCCACGGCCTCGGCGACGCCTTTCTCGAGATGGGCTCGGTCACCGATACGGAGACGGCCGCACGCGCCCTCAAGGGTGAAACCATCGTGATCGGCGATGCCACCACCGACAAGCGCATCCGTTTCCAGGAGGCGATGAAAACGGAAGGCATCGTCTCGATGATCGTCGTCCCCATCCGCGCCCGCGACAAGGTGATCGGCATCATGCGCCTGTACAGCGACATCCAGAGAGATTTTTCACCGGACATGATGCTGATGGTGCAGGCGCTGGCCCACCAGGGCGGCCTGGCGATCCAGAACGCCTCCATGTATCTGGCCCTGCAGGAGGACAAAAAATCCCTCGAGGAGGACATCTGGAGCTACCGCTCCTGGTTCTAAGGCCACGGGTGATAGAGAGACACCGTGTGTCACTCCGCCGCAGGATGGGAATTTTTCTTGGCCAGCACAAGGGTCCAGTAGCCGGGTTTGCGCGCCTTCAGGGTACGAATATCCTCGATCACTTCTTCATTCTCCAGACAGCAATTGGCCACGGCGACGCTGCTCTCGAGCATGTTCTTCTCCGCCAGGCGTCGCTGATGTCGCCGGCATTGCGGTAGGCCTTCATGAACACCACGTTGTCCACCGACGCGGCCAGTTCGCGCAGACGGTTGCCGCCCTCCACCCCCGGAAAGCACCAAGAGGGACTCCTCGCCCTCCACCAGCGGCCGGTTGACCCGCGCCGCCGCCGCCTGATAGGCGGTGATGCCGGGAACCGTCACCACCGGCGCGCCGGGCGCCAAGGCCAACACATATTTGAGCACATACCGTAAGTGGCGTAGGTCAGCGAATCTCCCAGGGTGAGGAAAGCCACGTCATGCCCCTTTTCCATTTCGGCGATGACCGTGCGGGCATGGTTCTCCCAGCAGGTTTCCTTCTCGGCCTGGTTCTTGGTCATGGGAAAGGGTAAAAGCCGCACCTCGCTGGTGGCGGGAATGTGCGGCCGGGCGATGTTGACCGCCTGGCTGTGAGCATTCTTGCTCGAGGAGGCCGCGAAAATGACCCGTACGCGGTTGAGGATATTGACCGATTTGAGCGGGATCAGATCCGGGTCGCCGGGTCCCACACCAATGCCGTAGAGTGTTCCGTACTGAAGCGTGTTCATCGTCTTGCCTGTGTCTTGAAAAGGGTTGTTCGTGTTATTCGTTCCGCCCCGCCATCAGGATCAGGGCGTTGACCGCGGCGGCGGCCACATTGGAGCCGCCCTTGCGGCCCACGTTGGTAATGTAAGGGACGGTACTTCGTTCCATCAGCAGGGCCTTGGACTCGGCGGCGTTGACAAATCCCACCGGCAAGCCGACCACCAGGGCCGGCCGGACCCGCCCCTGGCCCATGAGGTCGATCAGGCGCAAAAGGGCCGTGGGGGCATTGCCCACCACGTAGATGCCGCCATCGATACGATCGGCGGCCACATCCACGGCGGCCTTGGCCCGCGTGATGCCGTCGCGCAGGGCGGTTTCGGCCACCTTCTGATCGGTCATAAAGCAGGCCACCGTCCCACCGAAACGGTCCAGGTCGCGCTGGCGGATGCCCACGCGGGCCATGTTGGTGTCGGTAACGATGGTGCATCCGTTGCGGATGGCGGCCACACCGGCGCCGATGGCTTGCGGATGCAGCCGGATCATGCGCTGCCACTCGAAATCGGCACTGGTATGGATGACCCGCCGCACCACCCGCCATTCATCCGGCCCGAAGCCATGATCGCCGGCCTCACTGTCGATAATGCGAAAACTCTCGGTCTCGATCTCCTGTGGTTTCATGCGCTGTCCTTGTCCTTTATAGCTGATCAATCGTTGCGATGATGGGTCTCACCCGAAGGGGAAGACCTGTCTGCGGCCCACTGGCGGCAGGCCGCGACGAAATGGGCCGCCGCCTGGGGGCAGCTGCCCAGATGCAGGTGCACATAGCTGCCCAGGGTTTGATGGGCCACGAATCCTTCATCGGTTTTGGGCGTACCGGCGCGGTCGGCAATGTGGTAGACGCCATCCGTCGGAGCCGGCCCATCGCAAAGGGTCGAGTAGTGGAATTCGTGACCGCGCATGGTCTGGCCGGCCGGTCCCAGTATTGTTGCCCGGTGCTGGGTCACCTCCCGGTATCCCAGGGCCTTGAGGCGGTCCAGCATGCGCGTGGCATAGGGCAGGCAGTCGGTCATGGGAAAATCACGGCCCTCGGTATCGCCCATTTCCCGGCACAGGTACATGAATCCGCCGCACTCGCCGTAAATGGGCATGTTCTGCCGGCTCAGGACGCGGATCGCCTGCCGCAGCGTGCGGTTATCGGCCAGGCGCCGGGCATGCAGTTCCGGATAGCCGCCGCCGAAGTAGAGGCCCCCCAAATCCTCGGGCAGGTGCCCGTCGCCAGCGGTGAGAAAAAGACCAGCTCGGCACCGGCCGCTTCGAGCAGCTCCAGATTGTCCGGGTAGTAAAAACAAAAGGCCGCGTCCCGGGCCACGCC
>NZ_BBCC01000270.1 GCF_001311845.1 Desulfosarcina cetonica JCM 12296
GGGCCGCGCCCAGGCCGGCGGCGCCGGCGGTTTTGAAAAAGGATCGACGGGTGATCGAAAAGGGTTTCTTCTTCATGGGGTCACCTATTTAAAGGGAAGACGTTGTGGATTTAACACCTATCCATATCCCTAACCACCGATAGCTACTGCCTATCAACCTATTCTCCTACAGCCTATTAACCTATCTCACAGCGACAAGCGGTGGCGCCGGTCGCGGGTTTCGTTTTCAGCACTCACGCGGATCGCCCGGCGTCCCTTGACCGGGCATTCGTGCTCGCAGACGCCGCAGCCGATGCAGACGGCCGGATTGACGACGGGCAGTTGCAGGCGCACCTGAACGGTGATGCGGTCTCCGGGATGGGCGGCGACCGCAAACGGGTTTTCCGCCAGGGTGATGCCCCCCGGACCGATATCGACGATCCGCACCGGGGGGATGGCATCGCTATTTGCCATGGTAACAAAATAATCGCCGGTGGCAAAGCGCTCGGCCGGCAGGGCCGGGCCGTCGAACCTCAGTTGGCGGTCCTTCATGTCGATCAGGTGCAACGCACCGCCTAAGCGTACCGGTTGGAAAGCTTCGCGGGTGACGATCGCCTTGGGGCTGACCGGGCAGTTCTCCTGGCAAACGATGCAGGGCCGGTCCATGGCCCAGGGCAGGCAGCGGCCGCGGTCGACAAAGGCCGTCCCGATACGGATGGGCCCCCGGTCCGCAAAATCGCCGCGTCCCAGGCGTTCGTCCAGGCTGATCGGCCGGATGGCGGCCGTGGGACAGAGGTTGCCACAGGCGATGCAGCCGCGCTGGCAACCGCTGGTGCCCATGCGGAAATTGAGTATCGGTGTCCAGATGCCCTCGATGCCGGCCTGCAGGGCGGCCGGGTGGATGACATTGGTGGGGCAGATGCGCATGCATTGGCCGCACTTGATACAGCGTTGCAGAAACATTTCCTCGGGCAGGGCGCCGGGGGGCCGGATGACGGCCGGATTCCAGTTCTCGCCGGTTTTGCCGGCCAGACGGGCCAGGGGCACGGCGGCCAGTCCAGCCACCAGGGCGGTGGTGAATTCGCGCTTTGAAAGGTCCGGTCCGGCAATCTCACCGGCCGCCGAGGGCTGGTGGCGATACCCCATGACATCATGGCGGCAGGCATTCAGGCAGTTCATGCACAAGAGACATTCGGCCGTGCGGATGGTCGTGGCCGGCTCGCAGGCCCCTTCGCAGGCCTGGTTACAGGCGCCGCAGGCCGTGCAGCCCTCGGCCTTCTGGCCCATGCGATAAATGGCATTTTTGCCGACAACGCCGAAAAGGGCGCCCAGGGGGCAGACAAAGCGGCAATAAAAACGCGGGATACGCAGGTTGAGCAGAACGGCGACCCAGAAGAGAAGGCCGATGGCCAGGCTGCCGGGATAGAGCCGGCCCGGCGAGGCGAGCGGGATCGACGGGCCGTCGGCCAAGGGCAGAAGGGTCAGGTTGACCGATCGATAGAACAGGGGAATCGGGTCCAGCAGACCGGTCTGCAGGGAGGCGGCCAACAGCCGTGATCCGTCGGTCAGAAAGCCTGTGATCACCCAGCCGATGATGAACACCACCAGGCTCAGGATTCGGTCCCGCCAGATGGCATTTCTCACCCACAAGGCAGCGACGCCGCACAACAGCGAGACGGCGGCGATGACGACCACCACGATCGTCGATTCCACGGACAGGTCCAGCAGATGGCGCACCAAGCTGCCGGCCGCGGCACCGAGCAGGAAGACCAACAGGGCGTACTTGAAACGTTGGGCCGGCCGGTAGCGGTTGGCCGCCATGCGCGCCGCAGCCTTGTGCCTGCGGTTGGCCAGCCAGCCCACGGCCTGGTGCAGGGCGCCGAAGGGGCAGATCCAACCGCAAAACACCCGCCCCAAAAGGATGGTCAGGATCAGGGTGAGAAGCCCCCACAACAAGCCGGCGTACAGACTGCCGGTGGCGATCAGGCTGCCCAGGCCCACCAGGGATCGAGCTCCAGCAGCCAGTTGACCGGCCAGCCGCGCAGCTGCCAGAAGCGCTCACCCAGGGTGGAAACGAAGCAAAACCACACAAAGAGAAAAAAGAAGAAAATCTGGCTGATGCGGCGGGCGGTGGTGATGCGCATGAAATCGTCTCGGTTCGCTTACAGAAGGGGGTATCCTTCAATTGACATTTGACATTTGGCCTTTGACATTAAATTACTTTTATCTCCTTCAGATCCAGGGAACGATAATCGATGGTGCCGGCGCCGGCCTTTTGCGCCTTGACGAGAAAAGGCAAATCCGTTGCCTGTCGTCCCAGCAAGGTGGTGCCCACGGCATCGGCCGCCACCGGATCGGTGCTGACGATCAGGGTGCCGGTGGGTTTGAGGTCGGACAGCGACCCGCCCGTGGGACCGTTGGTGAGCATGGATTCGATGCCGTCCAGGACCACGACCGTGGGACGGATCATGACGGCCAGTTCACCGATCAGCGAGTGGACGTCCTGGTGGAAGATATTGCGTCGCCCGCCCAAAAGGCCGTACCAGTTTTTAAGGGTCATGGAGGCACCGCTGCGGTGGTGGTCCTTGACCGGCGCCAGGCCGATGACCCGATCCGCGTCCAAAAGGGGGGCCAGCAGCACCGGCCAGTCTTGGATCAGGCGGCCGCCCTTGACGCTGAAGCGCGTGAAAAAAGAATCCCGGGGGACGATCACCTCGGCACCGGCCTTGCGGGCCGCCGCATCGATGCCACTGAGCGCAAAGCAGGTGGCCGGATCGTTGATGGGGTTGTCCGTGACGGTCACCCGGGCCGCGCCGGCCTCTTTGCAAAGACGCACCACCGCCGCCACCAGATCGGGGTGGGAGGTGGCGCCCAGGGCCGGCGGACTGGCAAAGGCGGCATTGACCTTCAACAGCACCCGTTCACCGGGTTTGACAAAGGCCTGCATGCCGCCCAGGGCGGCAAAGGCTTGCCGCACGGCAGCGGCCCGGTCCGTTGCCCGGGCAATGCAAAGCCTGTTTTTCATCGTGGCGAGGCAATAGTCGGGAAGCCGGATCGCCGGGCTGCCGCCCATATCCATCGCCGGCGCCTTGCGATCGTAAAACAAAAACGCCAGTGTGCTGGCAGCGGTCACGGAGAGCCCCGCCCGGGTGCAGCGGCGGATGAATTCGCGACGATCCATGGGGGTTTCACGCATTATCGGTTCCAGGGGGTTTCAAGAAACGTTTTTGCCGTGCCATCAGGGCCATCCGGTGATCATTCAGAAGGCCGGGACAGCGGATCCAGGTGATTCGCCAGGCGTTTGGCCAGCCCGGCCGCCATGGCCGAATCGGCTGCTTCATGGACCCCGGCCAGATATTTTCCGCGACTGAAAACAACCTCGAAGGTATCAAACATCCGCAAAAAGGCGGCATCGCCGACGGGCGCTGCGCCTTCCACCGTCTCGGCGCCATAGGACAAAAGGGTCTGGCGGTAGCTGTCGGCCAGGTCCGCGGCGGCCTGGGAACTTTCCCGCCGGGAGACAAAGGCGATGACCCGCTTTCCGTCGATGCGGTAGTCGGCGGTATAGATGTGATCCAATTGTTCATCGCCAAAGGCATTGGCGGCGATCAAGCGCTCGCTGCCGGCGACAAGCCCTGTCTCGGGAAAAAGACCCTCGCCGGGCACCTTGGCGGCCGCCGTGCCGCCATGGGTGGCGGCGAACTGTCGGGCCAGGTTTTGCATGGTGGTCTGAAGGGATTCCGTGGCATCCGCGCCGATCAGTTCCAGGTAGTAACGGTCCTGGGTCATGAACAGGGCGTTGGGTGTCCGGTAGGCGTTGGCAAGGCTGGCGACGGGTTGGCGCTTCTCTCGCCTTTGCTGGCTGAACACGGCAAAGGCGTTTTCCGGTGTGGCCATGTCATAAACGAACACCTCCACCCATCCCGTCGTGCTGCCGTTGGGGCTAAATCGCTGGGCGGCCAGGCCGACGAATCCCGATGCCAGGTAGAGGTCGGCGCGGCCGTCGATTTTCTCATAAAGGGTTTCGGCCGTGAAATGCTCGGGCGGGGAAAGCGGAACCATGCCGGCCATGTTGGCGTCGATGATCGCCTTTGCATCCGGGGTGTCTGCGACCGCAGCCGGCTGCGCATCCGGCCGCAGGGCAAGGACCGCGGGGTTGATCTGCGATTGGCGCAGGTAGACACCGCCACCCACGATCACCAAAAGGGCCAGCACGACCATGGCGATGCCGGTTTCGATTCCGCCTGGTTTTCTCGACACGGTTTTGTTCATTGCCTTCGTTGCAACAGTTGTCGTCGATCATGCATTGACGGATGGTCGATCCTTGAGAGCCTCTTAGAAAGGTTTGCCGGTGTTTGTCAACCGTGTCATCGGGCGGCGCCTGTTCAAAAACCGATCACGGCACAACTTCGACCCGGTTGCGCCCTTTCTGCTTGGCATTGTAAAGGGCACCGTCCACCCGGCTGACCAGCGCCTCCAGATCATCGCCATCCACCCGCTGCGCGACCCCGAAACTGGCCGATGTCGCGATCGACGCGTCGCCCCAGAAGATCGTTGCCTGGGTTTCGATGGCCTGCCGCATTTTCTCCGCCACAACCCTGGCTTGGTCGCGGTCGCAGTCCGGAAGCAAGGTCAGAAATTCCTCTCCGCCCCAGCGGCAGAGGATGTCGGACTCCCGGATCTGCGATCTGGCCGCACGAGCTACCGCCTTGAGCACCTGATCCCCGGCCGCATGGCCGTAGGTATCATTCACCTTTTTGAACCCGTCGATGTCAAACATGATCAAGCACAGGCCGGTTTTATGGCGCCGGACGTATTTGAGGCTTTGGCCGAAGAGGATTTCCAGCGTGTAACGGTTGGCCAGTCCCGTCAATTTGTCCGTGGTGGCCATCTTCTCGATGCGGCGCTGGTAATTGCCGAGGGTCAGATGGGCCAGGCCGAGGACGATGACGGTAACCATCAGGCTGACGAAAAGGTTCAGCAGCAGGGTGTTGCGGATGCGCCGTTCGGCCGGATTCTCGACTTGTTCGACGATCAGGTACCAACCGAATTCCGGCACCCAGCGGCTGTTCAGGTAGATGGATCGACCATCCACGGAATAGGTCAGGGATCGGGTCGTGGAAGAGAAGATCGACGGGACCAGCGCCGACAGGCCGGGTGTGTCGTGGATATTGTCCGGCGCCTGGTAATTGGGGCTGTGCAGGGTGACCACCCCGTTGGGATCCACGAAAAAAACGCGTCGGTCATAGCGGTCCTGGTAGCTGGCCATGCGGGCGCTGACCGCCTTGACGGCCAGCCCCACACCAGTGGCACCGATGAACTGGCCATCGTAGTCATACACCCGGTAATTGATGAAGACGACCATCGCCTGTCGGTTGGCCGTATCCGTATCCACGTTGATCTCATAATCCGTATCGAGTTGGCGCACGCGAAAATACCAGCGGTCCTGGGGATCCGTTTCACGGACCTGTTTAAGAACGCCGGACAGGTGGTAGTACAGATGGGTTTTCTCGGAGACGAAAAAGGCGGTTTCCGCGCCATAGCGTGTTTGGATTTCCTTGAGGTAGCGGATCATGGCCTGTGGGTCGGACTCGCCGCTGATGGCCCAGTCGCGCAGGAACGTGTCCTGGGCCATCAGCGACGCGATGAAAATCGGGCGCAAGAGGTCCTGTTGGATTTCCGAATAGATGTTGTCACTGGTCAGGGGCAGGGTGGATTCTTTGATCTGTTTGGAGAGCGATCCCCGGGCAACATGGTAACTGACCAGGCTGGTGGAGACAAAACCGGTGAGGAGCAAAAGGGCCAGGGGGCCCAGAAATCGAAAGCGTTGGTGCATTGTCGTTTTTTTCGCAAGTCGGCGGATGGCAGCCAAACGCATGCCTCATGGGCTGACCGATCCGCGGGGTATTCAGTTCGGGGTGATGGACGACATGATAACAACATTACCCGTCCTTTTGCACCGGATCAAGACGCAAAACCCGGTTGACAGACCGTCGCTATACGCCTGCGGGAAGGGAGACCACAATCCGGTTTTCGGGCGCGATGGCGATTGCCTACCGCTTTTCCGGTTGGCGGTAAGGATGGTGATATTGTATCCTGGTTTCCATTGGCGACGCGATTGATCCATTGTGACCGATTCAGGCAATAGGCCAACAATGAAACCCGCAATACGGTTGAAACATACGCTGGCGGCCCTCGACGGCCGGGATTATACGCACTACCAGACGCTTTTGGGTGGCTATGCTTTCGAGCGTTTCCGGCTGATCGTCCAGCAGGTTCCCAAGGATCCCTTTGCTCCGCCGCACGCCGGCGTCTATCGCATCCAGGTCCGACGGGACGATGTGCCCGTTGTTGGCCTGGAAGGCGACACCGCCCTGGGACGGACCGCCTTTGCCGATTTCCTGGCCCGGCGATTTATGGATGCCTGCCGTCGTATCGCCAAGGGACGGCGTGGAACCGGACGCAGCGGCCTGATTACGATCGAGCCGCCCGGACAGGCGATTCTCGCGCGCAACAGTGTCGTGGTTTTGGATGCGGCCGTCGAGGTGCGCTGTTTCATCGGGCTGCCGGCCCATGGCCGGCGGATCGATGCCAACGCCGCCCAGGCGATGCTGCTGGAAGAACTGCCGGCGATTGTCGACGAGGCGCTCTCTCGGGAGAAAACCGATTCCCGTGCCCTGACCCGGCACCTTGACGCCGCCGCCGATGCCGAGGCCCTGCGTG
>NZ_BBCC01000271.1 GCF_001311845.1 Desulfosarcina cetonica JCM 12296
GGTAGCGGCCGATACCCGCAGTACCGATCGCACCGCCGCCAGCGGGCCGGCCTCGGGCAGCCGGGTCACGTTCATGATCGGCGGGGCCACCGTGAACGCGCTGCAGCAACTCAAACAAGCCATGGATGCGGTGGGCGCCAAGACCCATGCGGCCTTGGTCGCCGCCGGACGGCCGACCCGCTATGTGGGCCATAAAGCGACGGTGGCCACCGCTCCCCTGGATCCGCAAACCGGGCAGGGGCCGTCCACCGACTCCGACGTGCATGCCATCCAACTGGCCGAGGTCGAGGTCAACACCGCTACCGGCGAGGTACGGGTGATCCGGATGACCGCCGCCGTGGATGCCGGACCGGTCATCAATCCCAACAACCTCGAGGGACAGATGGAGGGCGGCATGGACATGGGGGTGGGCTACGCCCTGCGCGAACGCTACGAGGCCGGCAAGACCACCGACTGGCGCACGTTTGCCTTTCCCACCCTGAAAACGGCCTTTGAGATGAAGGTCATCACCCGGGAAACTGCGCGTCGGCGCGGCACCCTGGGCGTTACCGGGGTCGGTGAGATGGCCATGGTCTCCACGGCCCCGGCGGTGATCAACGCCATCCACAACGCCTGCGGCATCTGGATCAGCGAACTGCCGGCGACGCCGGAAAAAATCAAAGCGGCTTTGGCATCCGCCGAAAAAGCTTGAGGAGGGACGGCCAAGCCTTGTCTTCCGATACCGAAACGACCCGGGACCGGCAACTTCGCACGGTTGCCGGTCGATCCATTTATTTCGACTGGGACGATTTTTTGTGGGATCCCGACGACTGGAGCGAGGCCATCGCCCTGGCCCTGGCCGCGGAAAGCGGCATGGACGGATTGAACGATGACCAGTGGCGGGTGATCCGGTTCATGCGCGAGTTCTACTTCTACCATGGCCGGGCGCCCATGAACAAAGACCTTCGCAAGGGCACGGGGATGCGCCTGATGGACCTGGAAGCGTTGTTCCCCCAGGGCATTCGTAACGGCGCCCGGCGGTTGGCGGGCCTGCCCAATCCCAAGGCCTGCGTTTAGCCGATTGGCCACAGCCCGGAGCGGAACGGCACGGCGTCATGTCGAAGTTCCACTCCCGTATTGAATCATCAGCGTCCGGTGCCGCGTGCAGCGCTTTTTACGCCTGAAACATAGATATTTGCGATCTGAAAACGGCCCAACTATCTTTCTTTGGTCAAAAAGCGACAAGGCTCTCGTTGGACGCGAGAGCCTTGTTGGTAAATCAATCCAACTTTATACAGAGAATCAGGGTTCAACAATTATTAGTTGGTCTTGAAACGTATACTGTTGCGCATTTCCATTAAGCTTTACTTGATAAGTCTGCAATCCATTGAACGTATCTACCTCGTTAAGTTTACGAATTTCCACCAATGTGAAGGGTGAATCCGTCACGGGGTCAAGTCCCTCGGTAGGGCTAACCTCGGACCAGTCGAGACTCATACCCACGTTTCCTTCCAGCACGAAATAGTGGATGCCGTTGCGGAAAGCAACTTCTCCCCTGTGATCATGTCCCGAGAAAACGGCCAGCACCTGACCATCAGCTTCAAAAAGCGCCATCACAGCGTCGGCGTTCTTAATGGTGTGGTCTTCAGTGGTGTCGCGGTGCATTAACTGGTGCGTAAAGACAATCGTTGGCAGATTGCTATCCGCAAGGTCGTTTTCAAGCCAATCCAACTCCTCTTGTGGAATCCAGGCATCCTTCCAATTCCAAAAAGTGTTGGGGTAATCAAAGGGCAGATGGGGCTCTGCCACCGTATAGTCAGCATCCAACACGATGCAGTGGATGTCGTTGCTGTCGAATGAGTAGTAAGTTTTTCCCGTAGGGATCCCCGTGTTTTCAAGCCTCGGCAGCAGATCTGCACGTGACATATTATCGAAATCATGGTTGCCAAGTACGTGATATTGGGGACCCTCGAAACGGGTAAAAACACTCTCGATTTCGCTCAAGTTAACGATCGGATCTTTGTCGTCAGCCAGTGTATCCACGAAGTCGCCCAGTTCGATGACGAAGTCAGCGTTCTCCCTGTTCATGACGTCCACAAAATATTCAGTCTTGGCAAGACCGGCAGAATACTTGCGCGACGTCGAGTCTGCTTTGTTGGTGTAATGAATATCCGTGATAATACCAAACCGTGCTATCATATGGCCTTTTTTAGCAGGCTGCGGGTGAAGATGATGTCTGTCGTGTCCGAATGTCCCGGCGCTCGCAAGACCGGTCCAAAGAAACAGGGATAGTGCAATGGCCGCAATTTTTCTCATAGCGATGCCTCTCTCTTCTGTAAGGTGATCGTTGATGAAAGGAGAAAATCTGTTAATATGGATTATTGGAGATCTCCGAATGCGCGGTGCCTTTATATAACAGGGCGTGTTAGCCCAAGGTTAACACTATGTAAGAAATATGTTGGTTATGGTTGGTATTAGCTGATTTAAGGTCGGTAACTACCGGGACTTAGAAACTACTTGAGGACTTACGAATATGCTTCGGGAAGGGGAGGCGGATTGCCGGTACAGCACGCCCTTACCCCGAAGACCACCACACCACCGGTGTCTGCATCGAAAACCATTCCTGGGCCATGGGGCCGTAGGTCTTCTCCAGAACGGCCCTCTTGATTTTCAACGTGGGGGTTAAAAAACCGTTTTCGGTGTTCCACACATCCCCGGCGATCACCAGAAAGGCCAGTTGCTCGTAGGCTGGCAGTGTCTGGTTGACCTCCTCGAGCAGCTTTTCGAACCTTGCCGTCAATGCGTTCCCGTCGCCTTCCGACATCGTTTCACGGGCCGCCTCGCTGAGCATCAATACCCCATAGGGCTGCACACAGCCGCTGCCGGTCACGTAACAGGCTTCCACCAGGGGATGGTTGGCCAACCGGTTCTCGATGGGCGCGGGCGCCACGTATTCTCCCTTGGCGGTCTTGAAGAGCTCCTTGATCCGGCCGGTGATCTTCAGCCGGCCCAGGTCGTCGATTTCTCCGAGGTCGCCGGTATGAAGATAGCCATCGGTAGTAAAGGCATGGGCGTTTTCCGCCGGCAGTTTATAGTAGCCTTTCATCATGGCCGGACTCTTGATCAAAACTTCTCCCTCGGCACTGATCTTCTGCTCGACGTCCGCATAGGGGTTGCCCACATAGCCGGCCCGCACCCGACCGGCCCGGCTGCAATGCGAATAGGCCAGGTTTTCGGTCATGCCGTAAGCCTCACGCAGTTCCAGCCCCAGGCGGCGATACCATTGGAGAACATCCACGGGGATGGAAGCCGAGCCCGATGCGGCGACTCTGACCTGGTCCAGGCCGAGCTGCTTGAGGATTTTCTTGCGCACAAGCCGGTTGACGATCGGAATGGCGAGCAGCCGATCGAGTTTCCGAGGCGCGATTTTCTGAAAAACGCCCTGCTGAAACTTGACCCACAGGCGGGGCACCGAGGCGAACAGCGTGGGCCGGGCGCGTTGCAAGTCGTGAATGAACGTGTCCAGTGACTCGGCAAAAAAGACCGGCGCCCCCGCATATAAACCATGGGCCTGAATCACCAGTCGCTCATATGCATGGGCCAGGGGCAGATAGGAGAAGAGGCGGTCGGCCGGACCGCTTTGCAGGAACGCAGTCAGCCCCTTGCCGCCGCGGTGCATGGCCTCGAAGGAGATCTCCGCGCCCTTGGGCGTGCCCGTGCTGCCCGATGTGTAGATAATCGTGGCCGTGGCATCGCGCGGGCAGGCGGCGATTGCTTCCAGCGGCGCATGGGCACGGACGATGGCCGTCCACGATTCATGGTCATTTTGCGGTGCCAGGGGAAAGGCCACGGTTCTCAGACCCGCTGGCACGCCGTTTTTCATCTGCTGCCACACCGGGTCGAGCTTGCCGACAAAAAGCAGGCTGGCTTCGGAATGCGTCAGGGTATAACGTACCAGCTCCGCCGTGAGAATGGGGTAGATGGGCACGCTGATATGACCGGCCATCCAGATGGCCAGATCGGCCATCAGCCAGTAGGCGCAGTTTTTCGAGCAAATGGCGATGCGACTGCCTTCCGGCAGGCCGATGCCTTTCAGGTAGGCGGCCATCCGTCTGGCCTCGCCGATGGCCTCGGCCCAGGACCAAGTCTTGACGTTGGCATCGCCCCCGCCCATGGGCTGGGTGAAGCACATGCGCCCGGCGGCGGCAATTTCCCAGTAGCGCGCGCAGTCCACCAGGGTTTTGCATTCCGCGATGGATTTCATTGGCCCCCCCCTTGGTTCCGGTGATTCTCTCAATTCATCATGGCATCGATCCTGGATCGCGTCCAGTGTGATGTGAAGGGGGGCCACTCACGATATCAAGAGCGGTTCAATCAGGCGGGGAAGAGGACTCCGGCAGATGTAGCACCCGATCCAACTCGGCATAGGCCTTCTTCAGCCAGACCTTGACCCGTTGACGTTCCAATAAGCCCAAGGTCGGTCCTATCGATTTATCCTTGTTATTGGCGGCGGCCCACAGACTTGCCCCAATACGGTCGATTTTCCGCATGGATTCGGCGTGCAGGCTCGGTAGGTCCATAATGCGCGCGCCCACAGCCTCAGCCTCAACCTTCACCTCAGACGCATCGAATAACGAAAAGTCGCTGCCGCGTCCGTGGTTGCGCACCAGTACATAATCTGGACCGGCGTTATATGTACTCAGGGTCCTTTCCAAGAGCCGTATTGAATCCGTGCCATCGTCCATTACATGCCACAACGTAAGGACCATGCCGATATCCTTGCTGAATTCCACCACACCGCTTTCCGCCATCCAGCGATCCAAATTAAAGGATGCTTGGGCGGGCAGATCGACAATGACATCACGACCTGATTCCGCGGCCTCTTCGGCGATACGGTCGGCGCTTTCAAAGGTACGGATGTCCACGGCCTCGGTGTATTCATCGTAATAACGGATCAAATCACCATGCGATAGATCACCATCGAAGGCACAAAAAGGCTTCTCTCGGTCGATATGGTATTGCGCCAAAATTCTGGCCAACACGGATTTGCCGACACCACCCTTCTCACCGCCTACAAAATGGATACGCGTCATCTCAGTTTTTCCTTGGTTGTTGAATGTACAGACATAGTTAACTGGCTGATTTCAGCCGATCATCGGATTTGGAACCCACTCTTTATCAGGAAATTAGAATTACAGACATAGTGAAATTACCGCCCACCGGCGGAATTTGTCAATTGTTGGGATAGATACGGTGCGGGTCGGTCTGCGTGACTTATGCCCGCTTCATCTCCGGACGATGGCCGTATCGCATGGATTCAATGATTCGGAATCGATGTTGTTCCTTCGCCGGTTTTACTCCCACCGGCAAGCCTATCCTCTCAGGCGCTCAATCAAAAAGAGCACTTCCGCCGCGTCGCTGTAATGGAGAGCCGGGTCATCCGCCAGGGCCGTGTTGAGGGAGCCGTTGAGGATCGTGACCACCGCCTGCAGCAGTTTTTTTATCGAATCCGGGGTGTTCTGGTTGCCGGCAACCTGGTCGAACAGGGCCCAAGCCTCATTGGTCTTTTGTTGATAAAGAAGGCCCAACACGCTATCCACCAGTTCCCCACCGTAGAACTGCGCATAGCCTCCCTGTCGCCGATAGGCGAGGTAGACATCCCGGGCCTGCAGCCAGGCCTCCCGGGCGGCGACAGGGTTGCCATACGCTGTTTCGATATCGTACAAAATGCCGAGAGCATACCACGGAGTGGCCGCATGACCAAACTGCCGCTTGCAATCGATAGCCCGCCCGATCTCCGTCCGGGCCTCGTCGTAGCGCCCCAGCCTGCACAGGGTGTCGGCTATGTTGTTGCGCACTTTCCCTTCATTCCGTAAATCCTGCAACGCAACATAAATATCGGCCGCCTGCCGGCAGAAGGCCACTGCTCCTTCTAGCCGATTACAGGCATCGTAGAGATTCCCCAGCTGATTTAAACTACTCGCCTGCCCGGCCCGGTCATTGGTACGGGTCTGAATTTCCAAGGATTGGCGATATGCCGTTTCCGCCTTGTCGTAGTTACCGGTGTTCTCATGCACCCTGCCGATCCGGTGCCAGGTGGTGGCAACGCTTTTCGGTTCATTCAGCCGCTCGAAGATCGTCCTTGCCGCTTCATACCCGGATAGCGCCTCGTCGTATTTTTTCTGAAGCATTCGCACAAATGCCAGTTGCACATGATCTACCGCGACCCCGCGGTAATTTTCCTGTTTTTCACCCTGTTTGATGCGCTCCTTATATGCGTCGGCCGCTTCATCAAGTCGGCCGAGATCTGTGAGGCAACCGGCCTGCTCGGCAAGGGCAGCTGACGCCATCTTTTCACCGCGTTTACCCAGGGCCTCGAATTGCTGCTGGGCCTCGACCTGCAGGTCAAGGGCCTGGGCCGCCTGGCCTTTTTTCTTCAACACATATCCAAGCTGAACATGCGCCATGGCCAGATCGTAGTCCGCCCCGTCGTAGGCCGCCGGCCCCACCGCCCTGGCCTTGTCCAGCAGGGCCCTGGCCGTCTCATGGGCCGGTTGAAGCTGACCCTGGTCCAGCAACCGCTCGATGGTCTGACACTGGTTGTTAAAGCGGGCGCGGCCCCATTCCGGCAGGGCCGCGTCCGCCCGCTCTCTCACCGCC
>NZ_BBCC01000272.1 GCF_001311845.1 Desulfosarcina cetonica JCM 12296
CCGAAATAGTCGGCCACGGCGAACATCAAACCCAGGGGATGGTCGTAGGGGGCCTCCCCGGGGGGGAAGGCGGCCTCGCTGATTCCGGTCGACAGGATGTGAATGTCATCGTCGTCCGCGGGATCCAGCCGGACCGTGGTGCGCAAGTCAAGGGCGATGTTGACCGTGGTCGGCGCCAGTCGGCGCAAGGGGTAGTGAAAGCTGCTGATGTCCAGCGTGCCGCCGAAATCGATGCGGCAGGGGGCGGATGTTTCGATCCGGCGGTCGGCCAGTGGCTTGCCCACATGGCCCAATGCCGGGCCTGAATCAGCGATGTGCCCTTTTTCTTTTGCCATGAATGGTTTTCCTTATCGCCCGAAGGACGCCCAGGCTCTTCGGGGTTCTGCCGATGTGATAGGGAACGAAGGCTTCCAAAAAGTCCAGGCCCTCGGCAATCGCCGTCGGGGTGAAGCGCACGCGGGCGGCGTGTTCCAGATCGCCCCTGTCGATCCAGGCCAGTTGTTTCAAGGTGCCCTTGGACAGGTGCACCCGATCGCCGGCCATGCCGCCGCAGGTGGGGCAGGCGATGCCGCCTTTGGCCGGGTCGGAGATCACCGTGGCATGCCGAATCTGATCCAGGCCGGTTTTACAGGCATGACAATGGTCGAAGTTGGGACGAAAGCCGGCAATGCTCATAAACCGCATCTGAAAAAGGATGCTGAGCACTTCCACGGGCGTCTCCCCGCGATTGAGCTCGCCGAGTACGTGGGTGATCAATTGGTACAGCGTTTCATGGGGCTCTCCCTCGGCCATCCACAGATAGATGATTTCGGCCCAATAGCTGGCGTAGACGGTCTTGACGATGTCTTCACGGATGTTGAAAAAAGGCTCTTCCAGGGTGGCCTCCTGGAGAACCGGCATTCCCTTGCGGCGACCCTGGGTGAGCACCACATCCAGTCGGGAGAAGGGTTCCAACACGCCGGGAAAGCGCCGAACGCTCTTTTTGGCCGACTTGGCGATGGCGCTGGTTTTGCCCTGGATCAAGGTGAACAAGGTGACGATGAGATCGAAATCGCCGAAATCGATCCGCCGCAGCAGGATGGCCGGGGTGCTCAGACCGGTCATGGGTCAGACATCCAGAAAACCGGTGGCGATGGTAAAATAAAAATACACACTGATGATATCGATGGCGGTGGTCACAAAGGGACCCGTGGCCACGGCCGGATCGATATTGATGCGGGCCAGCAGCATGGGAACGGTCGATCCCACCAGGGCGGCCACGGACATGGAGCACACCACCGCCAGGCAGACGGCCAGGGCCAACAGGATGGTGTTGTACTGGACCTGGGCCACCGAGCCGATCAGGGCGCCGTAGACCATGCCCAGGATGAAGCCCACGGCCAGCTCCTTGCCCACCACCGACCAGATATCGCGAATGTCCAGGCGACCCGTGGCCAAGCCGCGCACCACGATGGTCGAGGATTGCGTGCCGATGTTTCCGCCCATGCCCATGATAACGGGGATGAAAGCGGCCAGATAGGTGATGCGGCTCAGGCTGTCCTCAAACCGGCCGATCACGTAAAAGGCGAAGATGCCGCCCAGGCAGCTGGCAAACAGCCACGGCAGGCGGATGCGCGTGCTTTTGATGATGCTCTTGGTCTCGACGAACTCCTCGCCGACACCGGCCATCTTGAGAATATCCTCGGTGGCTTCCTCGCGGAAGATGTCGATGACGTCATCCACGGTGACGATGCCCACGATGCGGTTGTTGTCGTCCACCACCGGCACCGCCAGAATATCGTAGCGGGCCACCAGCTTGGCGACTTCTTCCTGATCCATGTGGGTTTGCACGGAGATCACATCGGTGGTCATGAAGGCCTTGAGTGGGGTCTGCGGTTTGACCACGACCAGCTGTCGCAGGGAACACACCCCCACCAGCTTGCCATAGGCGTCGATCACGTACAGATAGAACGGCATCTCCACATCGGCGAATTCCTTCTGGATCCGTTCGATGGCCTCGGAGGCGGTGATTTCCTGATCCAGGGCGATGAAATCGGGGTTCATGATCCCACCGGCGCTGTCATCGGCAAAGCGCATGAGATCCTCGACCTCATCGGAACCCGCCTTGTTCATGCGCTTGAGCAGGCTGTTGACCGTCTCCTCGGGCAGATGGCTGAGCAGATCGGCCACGTCATCGTTGGGCATGGCCTCGAGGACCGCCACCACCTGTTCCGGATCCATGTCTTCGATGAGGTCGATGAAGAGATCTTCGTCGAGTTCGCTGAACAGGATGCCTTTTTGTTCCACATCCTCGATCATGTCGAAGAGCAGCCGTTGATCCGGGTGCGGAAGATCCCTGAAGAGGATGGAAAGGTCTGCGCCGTGGGTTTTGTTGACAATCTTGCGCAGACGACTGGTGGCACCCCGGCGCAGGAGGCGCTTGACAGTGAGGGTCAGAATGGTTTGGCGGTCATGCTGCATCAGGGAATCTTCAGGCTCACGATCTGACCGCTGCTGCCGTAGATCTTGACCGGCCGTTCATTGAGAAACAGCTCCAGGCCGGTGGCATTGCCGATCATCAGATTAAAACTGCGGTTGGCTTCCAGTTCAAGTCGCTCTTCGGGTTTGAGGGTGTAGGAACGGGCATTTTGGCCATCCACCATGACTTTCAACCAGGTCTGTTCCACGGCAATCACTTTCAGCTTTAATTTTTCCGGGCTGGTCACCGGCAGGGGGCTTTGCCCCTCGCGGGTGGCGGGCTCGGCGGCCGTACCGGCCAATGGGTCGTGGTCCAGAACCGACGGGCCGGCCGCGGGTTCCGGCTCCATGAGAAGATTGGTGTAGCGCACCAGGAGCAGGATGCTGGTGATCAATCCGAGGGTGATCAGCCCCCGTCGCAGCATGGACAGGTTGGCCTGTCGCCTGAGCTGCTGCTGCCTGGCGATGGCCTGGCGTTCCAGTTCGGTCAGATAAAGGTTCAGGGCCACGTCGGGGTTGGCGCCCACGGTCTCGGCGTAAGCGCGGATGAAGCTTTTCACGTAGGCCTGTGGTGGCAAGCGGCTGGGATCATCCGCTTCCATGGCGGCCAGGCAGTGGGGGGCAATCCTGGTCCGCCGGGAAACGGCTTCGAGCGACAGGGCCTGTTTCAGGCGGAACGCCTGGAGATAGCTCCCAAAAGACTCGCGATTCGTATCCGCTTGCATTTGCCGAAACCACCGTCGTAACGGATTGGCGATCCTTCCCGGACGCCGATCCTAATTGATGATTTTAATATGGGACTGCTTGCGCAAGGTGTCGAGCCAGGAGAGGAATTGCTTGTCCACCACCTCATTGTAGAGTTTCTGGTGAATCTCCTGTTCGACACTCTCTATGGGCTTGCCTTCACTGCGCCCGACCGCCTCGACATAAAAGAGCTGAAATCCCCGTTCCGTCTCCAGGACCGCCGTGGGCTGGCCGGCCTTGAGCCCCTCCAGGGCGGTCCGGATTTTCGGGCTGAGGGATGTGTTTTTGAATTCACCGATATCGCCGCCATCCTTGGCTGCCGGACCTTGGCTGTTGGTGCGCGCCAGGTCGGCAAAATCGGCGCCGTCAGCCGCCTGGGCACGAATTTTTTCCATTTTTTGCCGGATCATCGCCCTGTCGTTCTCGGTGGCATTCGGCGGCACGGTCATCAGGATGTGGCGCAGATGGTACTGGCGTGCCCCGCCATAGATATCGGGGTGGTCATCGTAATACCGGTGGATCGCTTCATCGGTGATGGCAATCTTGGATTTGACTTCGTAATTGACCAAACGGGCCCGCAGGACCTGTTCCTTCACCTTGTTGCGATATTCTTCCAGGGTCATCTCGTTTTGTGCCAGAAACCGACGCAAATCTTCGTCGGTAAAGGAATTGGCCTGTTTGATGCGCTCGATGGTGGCGTCGATCTCGGCATCGTCCAAATGGATGTCGTTACGTTTGATCTCCTGGTCGGTGAGCTTTTCATCGATCAACTGATTGAGCAGGTCACTGCGCACCTTGAAAATCGTCTGGCGCTCTTTCTCCGCATCGAATCCCTGTTCATGGATCCGCTGGGCATAGGGCCGCAAGCGTGCGTCGAGTTCGCTGAGCAGAATGATATCCTCATTGACCACCGCGACGATGCGATCCAGCACATCGGATGCGATCGCGACCGTTGCCAGACCGAAAACCATCACCGCCACCAGTAAAATACCGCCACTTGGATGCCGTTTATGCGATAGCATATCGTGTTCCTTTTCCGGGTTGCCCATGTCAGTCTCTAACCTATTGCAACCTTTCTAAATATTATCATTATAATGACTCACGAGTTAACATGTTGCGCAATTTCGATCAAGATGTTTTTCACCTGGGCCAGCATGCTTCGGGGGGGGCTTTGGTCAGTCCGGCCTTGAACAGATGATCCGGTGTGAACTGGTAAAGCCCCTTGCCGCCGGTCACCATTTCGATGATCCCCAAGGGGCGTTGCTGGTGAATCTCGCTGAAGGCCAGGACCAACTGCTGACCGAACAGATCCAGCCGTTTGACACCGGCACGCACGGCCAACACCCGCAGCATGATCTTGAGCAGGAGATTTTCGGTCTCCTCGGGCAGGGGGCCGAAGCGGTCGGTCAGCTCGGCCTTCATGGCGGCGATCTCCTTGAGGTCGGTCACCTTGGCCAGACGGCGATAGAGGGAGAGACGCTGGTCGATATCGGCCACATAATCCTCGGCCATGTAAGCGGACATGGACAGGTTGATCTCGGGTTCGAGGCCGTCGGTGATGGGCTCGCCCTTCAGTTGGGCCACGGCCTCCTCCATGAGCTTGAGAAACATGTCGTACCCCACAGCGGCGATATGGCCCGACTGGGAAGCGCCCAAAATGGCGCCGCCGCCCCGGATCTTGAGGTCGTTCATGGCGATCTGGAAGCCCGAGCCCAGGTCGCTGTGTTCCATGAGCACCTTGAGGCGCTTCTGGGCATCGGTGCCCAGTTGGCTCTCTTCGGGAATAAAAAGGTAGGCGTAGGCCTGCTCGTCGGAACGGCCCACCCGGCCGCGCAGCTGATAGATCTGGGCCAGGCCGAACCGATCGGCCCGGTTGACCAGGATCGTGTTGGCCGTGGCCACGTCGATGCCCGATTCAATGATCGTCGTGCAGACCAGCATGTCCACTTCACGGGCCATGAATTGCATCATCACCTTTTCCAGATCGTTTTCACCCATTTGCCCGTGGGCCACGGCCAGACGCACCTCGGGTACCAGCTGTTTGAGGCGTGCGGCCATGCGCTCGATGGAATTGACATTGTTGTGCACGAAGAAGATCTGACCGCCCCGGTAAAGCTCGCTGCGGATGGCCTCGCTGACCACGGTCTCGTCGAATTCGCAGACATAGGTGATGATCGCCCGGCGCTGCTCGGGCGGGGTGGCGATGACGCTGATATCGCGGATGCCCATCATGGAAAGATGCAGGGTGCGGGGGATCGGCGTGGCCGTGAGGGCCAGCACGTCCACCGTGGCGCGCATTTTTTGAGCTTCTCCTTGTGACGCACGCCGAAGCGCTGCTCCTCGTCGATGATGAACAACCCCAGGTCGGCGAATTCAACGTCCTTTTGCAGCAGGCGGTGGGTCCCGATGACGATGTCTACCGTGCCTTTCTTGACCGCCTCGACGATTTGGCGTTGCTCGGCCTTGGAGCGGAACCGGCTCAGGCAGGCGACCTTGACCGGGTAGGCCTCGAAGCGCCGCTCGAAAGTCGCGAAGTGCTGTTCGGCCAGCACGGTAGTGGGGACTAGCATGGCCACCTGCTTGGCCTCGCTGACCGCCAGGAACGAGGCCCTCAGGGCCACCTCGGTTTTGCCGTAGCCCACGTCGCCGCACACCAGCCGATCCATGGGCGTGGTGTTGCGCATGTCCTCCAACACATCCTCGATGGCCTTGAGCTGGTCGGGGGTTTCCTCGAAGGGAAAGTCCGCCTCGAAATCGGCAAAATGGCTGTCGGCCGCGCCAAATGTGTGGCCGGCGTTGATTTTGCGCTGGGCGTAGATCTTGAGCAGTTCGCCGGCGATTTTTTCGGCTGATTGGCGCACCTTGGCCTTGGCGCGCTCCCACGATCGGCCGCCCATCTTGTCCAGGGCCGGCTGCATGCCCTCGACCCCCATGTAGGTCTGGATCAGGCCCATGCGGTCCACGGCAGGTAGAGGCGATCGTCGTCCCGGTAGACGATCAGCAGGAAGTCGTTGATCGTTCCCTCCAGGTTGAGCTTGACCAGGCCTTCGTAGCGGCCGATGCCGTGTTCGTCGTGCACCACCAGATCGCCCTGCTTGAGCTCGGAAAAGGAGAGCAGTTCGGTGCGCACCTGCTTCTTGTCACGCGTGGCGCGTTTGGTCCGGGGACCGAAGATCTCGGCCTCGGTAAGCACGGCCAATCCGTCTCCCGGCCAGACGAAACCGCCGCTCAAGCGGCCCCGGCAGATCGTCACCCGACCGGGGCGGATGGCACGAACAAAGGCCTCACCCGTTTTCGCGGCGATGTCATACGGTGCCAGGATCGCGGCCAGGCGGCTGGTTTGGCGGTCGGTCTCGCAGACCATGACCATCTGACGGCCGGCCTCGCTCTGGGCGGCGATCCATTGGATCAGCGGGGCGGCCGGCTGTTCG
>NZ_BBCC01000273.1 GCF_001311845.1 Desulfosarcina cetonica JCM 12296
CCTGCATGCCCAGCCGGCCCGCTGCTGCACGGGTCGGTCAACCCGAGCTGAAACCTATTGTAGAGGGAGGGTGCCGTGGCCACTGTCGGGATCATCGCCAATCCGGTTTCAGGCAAGGACATCCGCCGTTTGGTCGCCCACGGCAGTGTGTTCGACAATCAGGAGAAGGTGCGCATTGTGCGGCGCATGCTGATGGGGCTGGAGCGCACCGGCGTGCGGCGGGTCCTGCACATGCAAGATTACTACGCCATCGTGGATCGTGCCGCCAGGGGATGCGACACCCGGATCGAAATTGCCGGTGCCACCATTCCCATGGAGAACAGCCAATTGGATTCCACGCGGGCGGCCCGCTGGATGGTGGACCATGGCGCCCGTTGCCTGATCGTGCTGGGCGGCGACGGGACCTGCCGGGCCAGTGGCCAAGGGCACCCTGGCGGTGCCGCTGTTGCCCATCTCCACGGGCACCAACAACGTTTTTCCCCAGATGATCGAGGCCTCCATTGCCGGGCTGGCGGCAGGATTGATCGCCACCGGTCGGGTGCCAAGCGGGGAGGGGACCTATCGATCCAGCTGCCTGGAAGTGCTTTCCGGCGATACGCTCAAGGACATGGCCCTGGTTGACGTGGCGGTTTCCCGCGATACCTTCGTCGCCTCCCGGGCCATCTGGGATCTATCCACGATCACCCAGGTATTTCTTACCCGCTGCCGGCCGGACAGTATCGGCCTGTCCGCCATCGGGGGACAGCTGCGCATCATCCGGCCATGGTCGCGCACCGGCCTGCATCTGGTTCTGGGCAGTGGTGATCGCCGGGTCACGGCGGCCATCGGTCCGGGCCTGTTTCAATCCGTGGCCGTGAAAAGCGCGGTCCTGATGAATGCCGGTGAATCCATTGCCGTTGATGCCGGGGCCTGCGTGCTGGCCCTGGACGGCGAACGGGAAGTGGATGTGGCCGCCGGGGAGCCCATCGCCATCCGCCTGTGCGCCGACGGCCCCCGAGTGGTGGATGTGGCCCGGACCATGGAGAGTGCGCAGGTAAGGGGGCTTTTTGTCGAAACCATTTAACTTCTACAAAGGAGGACACCATGGCCGAGATCTTGAAGGCAGCATTCCTGTTTGTCGCACCCAACGCTGATCCGAAAACCCATCGCCAATGGGTGAAAACCGAAAAAGTGCATGTGTTGTCCGTTGCGGTCAAAGATTATGCAGACGCTGTGGCCACGACCAAACAGCTCGTTGCGGAAGAAGGAATCAGCGCCATTGAACTGTGCGGTGGTTTCGGAAACCGGGGTACGGCCATGATTGTCGATGCCGTAGGAGGAAAAGTTCTTGTCGGCGTGGTTCGATTCGACGTTCACCCCGGGCTGGGCAATGTGAGTGGCGACACGCTTTTCTGACGAGATGGGCGCCATCTATCCATCTATCGTCCCACCGGCGCCGCGTCGGCAAAGCAAAGGGGCCTCAAAGAGGCCCCTTTACTTCTTTCTCACGGTAAGTGGCGGGTCAGTCGAAAAGATCCTCCAGGCCTTCGAAAACATGACTCAGGTACATCATCTTTGGAGATCCCCCCATGGCCACGGCCATGAAGGCCGCCTGCAGGATTTCCTCTCGGGATGCCCCCAGGGTCGCGGCATTTTCCAGATGCAGGGCGATGCACGCCTCGCATTGGGACATCACCGAACAGGCCAGGAGGATCAATTCCAGGGTCTTATGCGGCAACGCGTCCAGTTCGGTGAGCTTTTTGGTGAATTCGAGATACTTGCCGTACATGTCCGGGGCATATTTCTGGAGATAGGTCAATGACTGGCTTGCTTTCTCGGCTGCGTTCATGGATAGCTCCTTTTCTTCAGCGGCGGGTTAACCAGGAATGTCTTCCTGCTTCTCAAGATCTTTTCTTTCTATTCTTTCTAACTGTAGCAATTCTCATGCCCCCGCCCATTGATTGCTGGTGGCGAAATAGCGCGTTTTTTGGATCCCAATCGACATCCAAGGGGCGTACTGTTCCGGATTCGAACACCCGTGGAGAGTTGATCTGATCGAAAATTGAACAGCGGCCTTTGACCGCCGGCGGAAGAAAATGACACCGGCCAGAGAAGTCCTCAGAACATGGCATCCAGCAACTGGTCCATGGAGACGTCCTTGATATAGTTGGTCAGAAAAACCCCATCCAGGCGTTTTTGCAGGGCACTGCGACGGTGCTGGCAACCCACCAGGCGGACCTCGATATCGGCGATATCCGCCTTGCCGAAATAATCGCCGTAAAAGCGGGCGGCATGGATCACCCCATCCCGGACATCCAGGCAGACTTCAATGGTGCCTCCCGGGGTGCGGGTGACCCTGCGAAAGTTGTACTCGGGCGAGCTGCCGAAATTCCATTCCCAGCGACGATATTTTTGCTCGGCCAGGTCCTCGATGGCGGCCCGGTCATCAGCGGACAGATGGCCCGGTTTGCCGGCATGGGCCTTTCGGATGTGCGTGGTCAGATCGTCCATGAACGTTTCGACATCCATGGGGCCAACCAGATGCTCGCTGATATTGGTCACCCGGCTGCGGATGGACTGAATCGCCTTGTCCGTGTATTTGGCCGGATCCACGAGCAGCACGGCGGCCAGCATCTCCAGGTCCACGTCAAAGAGCAGCGTGCCGTGATGCAGGACCCGCTGTTTATGAATATGCTGGGCGTTGCCGGAGATTTTCAGGCCCTCAACGATAAGATCGTTGCGGCCGTCGAGTTTGGCCGGTACGGCAGGGTGTTGAGATAGTCGAGGATCGGACGGGTATAGGCGGCAAAGTCGATCTCTTTTTTTCCGCCGTTGGCCTTGATGAAGGTGAAATTGACATTTCCCAGGTCATGGTAGACGGCGCCGCCGCCCGTGATGCGGCGGACAACCCGGATACCGTGACGATCGACGAAATCCGGGTTGATTTCGGAAAGCGTGTTCTGGTTTCTGCCGACGATGATGGCCTTATGGTTGCGCCATAACATGAAGCAATCCTCGTCGGCGTTTTTCAACAGATACTCTTCAGCGGCAAGATTAAAGGCCGGATCGGTTTCGGTGCGGGTAAAACAGTACATGTCGTGCTCCTATGGCAAAAGGGTGACTGTGCCCCTTCAACTTGCGACTTCCGTACCGTTTTTTCAATCCGCCTGAACGATGATTTGGGATGAAATGATAAAATATGTAATGCCGATGTGCCCGTGCCACTCATTTCCCTCTATATTGACGGTCTTATTGCCTAAAAATACGATATTTCCCTATAAAAGAGGGAATTTTATAAAACATATTCAATGTTTTCTGTCGGTTATCTTGATGTGACCCCATTTCAAATATGAAAAGACAAAGCTTTTCTAACGTTCCTTGACCGCGCCATTTGCCCGGCAACCGAAAACCATACATCTGTCATAGCCGTATCTTTGGGCAATTTCTGCAAAAACATTTTCTCGTTTCATCGATTTTATTGCCTGGTTCATTTTGGCAACAATCTCCTCCCTATTGGCCAGGTTCGACTTTTTCGATATGCAGATATAAATCGGTTTTGGATCTGTGATCGGGTGAGGTAACATCGTGAATCTGTCAGCCAGTCCCATATCCACAAAATTGGCCTGCATGGTTTCAGCCGCCCCGGCAATGGCCTCGACTCTACCGGCACCGAGCATTTTTATCATCTGTCGGTAATCCCCGACCTCGTTAACAAGAATCTTTTTTTCCTCCACGGCCCGGTCAAACTTTTCACCGGTGGTGTAACCACGGACGATAGCGATCTTTTTGCCATACAGGTCCTCGATTTTTTCGAAGGGGAATGCTTCCCTTTTTCTGACAAACACCGCCAATGTTGCCCATCCCATGGGAACATCCAAAAATTCGGCAAGTTCCTCCCGCTCAGGGGTTTTGTAGCCACCGAAAAAACCATCTATGTGACCCGTCTCCAGGTCCCTCAGGACCCTTTTCCATGGCAAGGGTCGCATCTCCACCATGACTCCGCTGCGCTTCGCCACCTCCCGCATAACATCCAGAAAGGGGCCGGTATATTTGCCATTCTCCTTCCATTTCCATGGCTTGGAAACGGTGTCATTGAACGCTATCACCAACAGCCTGGGCACTTGGGCGGAAAAAACAACAGGGATCTCGGCAAAAAGCAGCACGGCCACAGAAAATAGAATTTTTGAATTCTTCATAGAATGGAGGTTCCGGCAAAGTGGTTCAAAACAAAGGAAGACACCTATATTTCACATTTTCTTGTGAATAGGTAATCTTTAAGATGATACCCCCGATGTCTTTCTTTTCACAACCCACAAAATAAAATGGGCAAAACCCAGGGAAAAGGCTTTGCCCCAATTGGAGGTGCAATTCAGGAGCGATGGAACCGGATCAGAACAATGGGGGACAATGTCCCTCAGTGATGACCATATCGCCCGTTTGTTGGGAATCTTTAAGGGAGGGGTTCCCGATGCCCTCACGGCGAAAAGACAATTTACCTATTACTTATTTATTGATGGCCCCGGTCATCCCCGGGCCTTCGAGTTACGTCGGTTAAATCGAAATGTGAACTCGTCGAGGTAATAAGCCAAGTGTGATGGCCGAATTGCTCCCTGGTGAGTCCCAAGCCACACGCGACTGAGGGGTATCCAATCGAGCTAAGCGTGGCATGATTTGAAAATAGCATAGATGGGGATTACGCAAAGTTATTTAGTTAATTAGGGTCGTCCCTAACCTCACTAACCTCACTAACCTCACTAACCTCACTAACCTCACACTAACCTCAAGGGTCGTCCCTAACCTCATTGAATTCGGTTATTTTTTATTCTTGAAGCTCACAAAGGCAACACTTTTCCCATTTAACAGAAACAGCTTTCTCTAAAATTGATTGAATCGAAGCTGGCACAATAGGAGGATTCTGTGAAGTCAGCTTATTTGCAATATATCTTGCAATTAGTGGTTTCCCAGAATCGCCGTGGAGTCCCATTTCTTTTCTTGCTTTTTGGGTTAGGTCGTCAACGTTTGGAATTTCCGGTGAAAGATCTTTTTCCCATTTGTTGGGAAAACAGGCGATATTGTCACATATTAATATGTTATCTGGAGGGTTGGTTGGCTCTCCAAGAAGATTTAAAAGTTCCACTGATTTATCAACTATATTTTTATCGTTACTATTTTTGTCATAATCGAACAACATGTAACATGGGATTCCGAGTTCATTAAAAATCCGATAAAGCCTGTCCAAAGAACCTTTTCCACCCGAATCAACAATACTTATATTCAATTGGTCGAGATGATAACCAGCCGCCTCTGCATAAATTGGCAAAGCATATTGTTCTGTTGCTCCTTCTACAAGAATAATACTTTTGGCAAAAAACCCTTCACTACGATTGGGATGGTATGCGTGAGAGTACAGCTCGCGAATAGAATCATGGGAAGCTTCAATGCCGTATCTGGCCTTAAGATCATTAATCATTGCCTGCATAGGCAATTGCCAAACGATGCTTTTAACAATATTTTTGTCATCAGTTTTATTTTGAACGGACTCAACCCGTACAACCTCATCAAAATAAGCAACATCCAACAAAAGCGATGAATGTGTTGAGAAAATCACTTGGTCATCTTTATCAGAAATCCCTCTAAATACTCTGCGAATATTTCTCTGTGCTTGCGGATGCATATAGAGTTCAGGTTCTTCTACAGCAAAAATCATTGGCTTCTTTTTTTCTTCCCCTACTCCTGTTATCAATTCAGAATAACAGCGTAAAATCGAAAAAATTATCGCTCTCTGAAGACCGTGTCCTTTATTGGTAACCATATTGCGGAAACCGTCATCAGCAAAAAGTTGAGGTGTTGTTAATAATGTTTCCACAGAAGGGGATTGAAATTCGATTTCAAGATCACAAGTCATGTATTCTTTTAAAACATCGTTCAATTTTTTTTCAGTTTTTACGATGCTCTCCAAACGCTCATTACCACCAATACGGTTTAACCTTTTCTGAAGATCTGCTAATGTTGTTTCAAGTTCTGCTTTTTGCTGCGCTGTAACGCTTTCCAAAACCGCATATAGCAGTTTTCCAAAAGGGTTTGTTTTAGTAACCTTGGCCTCATCGGTTATGTCTCTCACCGCTGGGACAAAAATAAAATGAGGCAATGTACCTTTCAAAACCCCAGCGTATCCCTGTGGATTTTCATTCCAGAAATCTTTAAAATCGGCTTCTGTAAGATGATTTTCTATAAATTCCTTGGCCTTTTCTTTCCATACCCCGACTCCGGGCTTTGCCGTTCCGATATAATTAAGAAAATCACCGTTGCCCACTTTTAAATTGTTTTTATTTTTCCACCATTCGGTAATGTTTGCCCCATTGATGTGGCTTTCCTGGAGCCATTCGTATATAGGCATAGGTTTACAGAAATGTTGGCTAATGACGGGCTTTCCATCACCCGGAGGTGCATCATCTTCTTCTGATTCTTCAATTTTCCATATCGCTGAACGAGCTATATGAAATGTATTATCCGGCCTTAAAAAGGGCTTTAATTTATCATCTTCTTGTTCAGTTTCAGTAATGTCCGGTTAGGTTTTTGC
>NZ_BBCC01000274.1 GCF_001311845.1 Desulfosarcina cetonica JCM 12296
GTCGACGCTGGTGCGCGGCAGGGCCAGTTCAGCCAGGGGCAGGCCGGCCGCCAGATGGGCGGCCACGGGTGCAAAGATGTCGCGGCCATGAAAGGTTTGGCTCACCCGTTCTAGAAAATAGCGTCGGTTTTCAACATACACCGCCCGGTCAGCCGAATGGTCCATGAGGACCCGATCCAGCAAGCCGTTATCGGGCGCCACGAACCGATGACCGTTGCAGTCGACGGCCAAAATAGGCCGTGTACCGCCGACGCCCGGATCAACCACCGCCACGTGGATGCTGCCCGGCGGAAAATACGCATAGGCGGCGGCCAGGATGGTCGCGCCGTGAATCACGTCCTGGGGATCGATCCCATGGGTGATATCCATCACCCTTGCACCGGGGTTGACCGTGGCGATAACGCCCTTCATCACCCTGCGTATTCGTCGCGCAGCCCGAAATCGGTAAGCAACGTGATCAGGGCCATGGCAGCCTCGCCGATTGAATGGCTATCCTGCCGCCACACGGGATCCCGATGGGGGAGGCCATGCGGATCAAAACAGCTTCTGTTGGACGGGAACACCCAAATGGCGACAGGCAATGTCGGAGACCCGCCGTCCCGAGGAGGTGCGAATCACCATGCCGATTTTGAGAAGATACGGCTCGACCACATCCACCAGGGTGTCACTCTCTTCCTGGAGGGTAGCCGAAATGGCTTCGATCCCCACCGGTCCCCCTCCGTAAAAATCGATAATCGTTTTCAAATAGCGCCGATCCAATTGGGTGAGCCCCTGGGCATCGACCCCTTCCAAGGCCAGGGCGGCTTCCACCGTCTCTTGGGTAATCGTTCCATCGGCGCGCACCTGGGTATAATCGCGAACACGCTTGAGCAGCCGGTTGACGATGCGGGGGGTTCCCCGGGAGCGCTTGGCCAACTCTTCGGCGCCAGGCTTATCGATGCGGACGTCCAACAGCGCGGCTGAACGCATGGTGATATGCACCAAATCATCGATGCCATAAAAATCGAGATTGCGAAAAATGCCGAAGCGATCCCTGAGCGGTGCTGACAAGAGACCCACCCGGGTCGTGGCCCCCACCAGGGTAAAGCGTTTTAGCCGGTAACGGTGGCTCCGGGCATGGATCCCCTTGTCGAAGACAAAATCCACGGCAAAATCTTCCATGGCGGGGTAGAGAAACTCTTCGACGGTTTTGGGCGTGCGGTGAATCTCGTCGACAAAGAGAACATCCGCTTCTCCCAGGTGAGTCAGAATCCCGATCAGATCGCCCCCTTTTTCCAGCGCCGGACCTGAGGTAACGGTCAGCGTTCCTCCCATTTCATTGGCAATGATATGGGCCAGGGTGGTTTTACCCAGTCCCGGCGGCCCATGGAACAACACATGTTCAAGGGGTTCGGATCGCAATTGGGCCGCTTCGATGGCGATCTTGAGCGTTTCGACGACTTCGGCCTGACCGACATAGTCGTCGAGCCGCTCCGGACGCAGGGAAAGAAGATCCGGGTCGCGGTCGGTAGGCTGCAGGGCGCCGCTGACAATGGCCATATCCGTGGATCGGTGGGTAAGAATGGGGTCTGACATCAAAAGTGGTTCCATACTGGCGGCAAACCCCTATCGGCTGGCCATCCAGACTGCGACCAGCGTCGTTCAGGGACGCTGCGCGCGGTAGATTTCATCAAACAGCTGCTCGGCCGTGGCAACGGTCGGGTCGCGTTTGATCGCCTCGCCAATCAGCTGGCGGGCATCGGTTGTCTTATAGCCCAATTGGGAAACCAACACGTCCATGACGATTTGGACAAAATCCTCATCCTCCGGCAGTTGTTCCTCCAAAGACGCATGCTGGATCAGGGCAAACTTGTTCATCTTACCTTTTAGCGTGGCAACGATTTTGTGAGCGGTGCGCTCGCCGATTCCGTTAAGCTGTTTCAAAATCTTGATGTCACCATTTTCAATGGCATGGGCGATATCGCCAATGGAGATGTTCAGCGCCTTGACGGCTTTAAGCGGTCCGATGGCCTCCACGGAAATGAAATATTGGAAGAATTCCTTCTCGGCCTCAAGGTTGAAGCCGATCAGCACCGGTTTGGGTTGCCGATCGGTCTGGTAGTAATAAATGTATAGGGATACCTCGTCGCCCGTCGTTTTTTGAGCGAGGCTCTCCAGCACCACCACCGGCACCAGAACCTCGTATCCCACATGGTTCACCAGGAGCAGAATGCGATCCTGCTCCTTTTTCATCAGTTTCCCTTCAAGATATCCGATCATCGCTTTTCGGCTCAGCCATCCACGGCCATGGGACAGGATTTATGGCGACGGGTAGCGGAAAAGACCGATCAGGGCCAGCCCCAGCGCATCCGACGCATGAAAGGGACGAATGGGCGACGGCGCACCGAGGGTGTTACGCACCACCCGTTCCAGCTGTTGCTTGGAGCGTTGCCGTTTCCCGTCAGAATCTGCTTGGCCTGGCGTACCGGCACCTCGGTCAATGCAATCCCCGACCGTGCACCGGCCAGTAACAGCACGCCGCACACTTTTCCCAGAACTATGCCCGACTTGGGATATTTTTCAAGGGAAAAGACATCCTCGACAACGATGAGGTCCGGCCGTTCCTCCTCCAGCACCCGGTTCATACTGTTGTAAATATGCTCCAGTCGGCAGGCCATGCGTTGCGCCTTGGAGGTTGAGATGGTGCCGTAGGCGTAACTGTGAACGCTCAGCCCACTACCGCTGACGATGCCGATCCCCGTATCGGCAAGCCCGGGATCAATACCGACAATCTTGATCATGGTCGCACGGAAAGGATACAGGTGCCGCGTTCACATCGCGTCCAATTTCTTTTTGGCGGATTCAGCCTCGCTGGTCCCCGGATAATTGGCAATGATCTCCTTGAGGATCAAACGCGCATTGTTGGCCTCCCCGATGTTGACAAACGCGTAGGCCTGTTTGAGCATGGCGGCCGGTACCTTATTGCCCTTCGCGTAATTTTCGATCACTTTCTGGTATTCGAGGATGGCCTTTTCATACCATTTTTCGCGGTAATAGGTTTCGGCGATCCAGAACTGGGCGTTGTCGGCCTGCTGGGATTTGGGATACGCCTTCAACAGTTTGGCGAAACCGTTACGCGCCGCGGTCATGTTCCCCTGATCGAATTCCCGCTTGGCGGCCACATAAAGTTCGGCATCGGTTTCCGGTTGGCTGGAAGCGGCTGGGGGCACCGGTTTGACGGGTTCGGGCTTAACGGGTACCGGCGCCGGTGTGGCCGCAGGCGTGGGCGCGGGCACCGTCTTCCCGTTTTGGGCAAGATACTGTTCGATGGCATTCATACGTTTTTGCAACTCGAACAAATCCGTGCTCATTTGATCGATACGGTCCGGGTTTGTGGCCGCATTGCCGACCGCGCTGCCCGGATTTTGCTGAAGTTGATGTTCAACGGCATCAAGGCGACCGGACAGCAACTGGGCTTGATCCTGATAGCTCTGCAGTTGCGCAGCCAGTCCGGCATACTGGCCCCGAATGTCATTCTCATCCCCAACAAGGGTCTCGTCCTTGGTCTTGATTTGCTGCTCCAGCGTAAGATTATGTCTCTCCAACGCGGCGATCCGATGATCCAGCGTATAAATGTCCTGCTGCGAGGCACAGCTGCAGAGGAAAACCAAGGCCACCGGGCCGATCCAGTAATATTTGGGTTGCATAGTCACCTTCCCATGGCATCGATCGTCGGGACGAAGGGATGCATCCGTCCCAGACAGAATATGCAGCAACGGCATTTATGGGCCGATGCTGCATATTCGATGAATCACATTAACTTGTATGAGGTGCGGGTTCCCTGCGCGTTCGGCAACCTAGTTGATGGGTTTCTTTTCTCCTCTGCCGTCGGATGGGTTCCGATGGTAAAAACGGTGGTGCCGAGCCATCATGCCGTGAGCCCGCGATACTGCATCAGGACTTATTCAAGAACGAAAGCATCGCGCCGGTTCTTGGCCCAGGCAGCTTCATCGTGACCCGGGTCAAGCGGTTTTTCCTCACCAAAGCTGACCGTCGTCATCCGGTCGCCGGGGATTCCCAGGTTGGTCAAAAAGGTTTTGGCACTTTCCGCACGCCGTTCACCCAAAGCCATGTTGTAGGCGCTGGTACCGCGCTCATCGCAATTCCCCTCGATGACCACATTGAAATCGGGATTGGCCCGCAGCCACATGGCCTTGTCTTTCAGGATCTCCTGAGCGTCGGAGGACAGAACGGCCGAGTCGAAATCAAAATGAACCAATTCATTTAAAAAAACGCTCCTTGGCGGCGGCCAGTTCACGCGCCATGGCTTCAGCTTCTGCTGCTGCGCGTTCGGCGGCCAGACGTTCTTCTTCCAGCGCGCGCTGTCTGGCCAGTTCAGCCTGACGGGCGGCCTCGTCGGCGGCATCCGTGGTCGGCTGAGTCGTCACTGCTTTCTTGGCACAAGATACGCTGAACAGCATCGCCGGAACGATCAGCAGCATCGCCAAAATAATCCACTTTCTTTTCATCTTCATCTCCTCCTTGTTTCCTTTGTTCCGTTGTTTAAGACCTTACGGTTTACGGTGTCAGAATATTCGGAGACCACTTTGGATTGGTCTGCTCACCGGAAAGGGTGAGCAAACGCCGCTGGTCGGTTCCATAAGCAGTCATCACGAAGATCCTGCTTTTCCCTTCACGCGTTGAACCGAACGCAATCAGACTGCCATCGGGAGACCAGGTCGGTGCTTCGTTGTTTCCCTGATTGGCTGTCAATTGGGTCAACTCGCCGCCATCGGGATTAATTGTAAAAAGATTGAGTACGCCACCATTCATGGCGGAATAAGCGATTTTATCTCCTTTTGGAGACCAACTCGGTTGCGTATTGTAGCGGCCCTCGAACGTCAGCCGCTGCACCCGCCCTGAACCTATATCGGAAATGTATATTTGTGGATTGCCGGATCGTCTGGACACAAACGCTATGCGCTTGCCATCGGGGGACCAGGTTGCCTCAACATTGATCCCGCCGGTATTCGTCAATCTTTTAATCACTTTCCCATTTCCGGTCAACAGATAAATTTGCTGATCACCTGAAAAAGAAAGGCTGGCGGCCAATTCGAAGGAACCGGGGAGCCAGGCGGGAGACATCTGCAGACGAGGCTTGTTGATCTTGGCCACCCGTTTGTCATTTATATTCTGGATATAGATCCGGGGTTGCCGTTCGGCATAGGTGGTGTAGGCAAGCCAGCGCCCGTCGGACGACCAATCGGGAAACAGGCTGATGCTCCGCAGATGGGTGAATTGGGTGATTTCGCTGCCGTCAAACTCGCACAGATAGATCTCTTTTTGCCCCGACCCGTTGGAAACAAAGGCCAGTTTTGAATCAAAAAACCCACGTGTGCCAAAAATCGCGTACACCACCTCGCTGCAGAATCGTCGGGCAATCTGGCGATAGTCGCCGACAGTTCCCCGATAGCGTTTGCCGAGCACCAACTTCTCCTTCACCGTATCGAACAGGCGCAATTCGAACTCCGCTTGGCCATCATGGCTGACCACACCGCCGGTGACCAGGAGTTCCGCACCAACGGCAGTCCAGTTTCGGTAGCGGATGCCGGCTCCGGTAATATCCATGGTTTGTGGATTTTCTAGAAATGCGCCGGGCTTGACGAGTGAAAAATAACCTGTAAAATCAAGATAATGGGAAATAAGTTGCGCCGTATCACTGGCAATGCCGGAAGTTGCCGGATCCCCGCCTCTCACTTTGAAGGTCGGCACGGCAATGGGTGTCTTGCTGAGAAACGGGTTGGAAATGTCGATATAGTTGTATTGCGCGGCGGCGACCGCCGATGACAGCGGCATCCATATCATGAGCAGAAGCAGCATGCTCAGTCGGTATCGAATCATCATGGGAATGCAGTCCTTCGTGTTCGGGTTTCATCATCTTTTGCCCTGCGGGAATCCCCCTTTAGCGGACGCCTTGCGGCGTAAACCGAAGCCCCATCTGAACGTAAGGCAAATTCAACCCTGGCGGATGGGGGGAAACGGGATTCGATTTAACGATGGCTCTATAGGCCGATTCGTCCAGATAAGCATTACCGGAACGATCGGTGAAAAAGATATCGATGATCTCTCCATTGGGCATGACCTTGAAAACGATTTGTGTCTTCAGGGAACGATCGATATTGGCGACTCTTTCATTGAACGCCCAGTTCTTCTCAATCTGCTTGGCCACCAAATGGCTGTAGATGTCGACGGGTCCGGCGGCCTGATCACCGTCCAGGTTGAACGGTCCGAGCGCGGCCCCCGGCTTTCCGGTCGAGCCACTGGCACTTGTACCGCTCCCCTCCCCGGACGCCGCCGAGGGGTTGGCCGCCTCGGCTTTACTCACCGACTGCCGCAGACGATCCAGAGCCGACTGTAATTGCTTGGGAGACGCGGTCGCCGCCTCGTTGGCGCCTTTTTCTCTGGGCGTCTTTTCTTCCGCCTTCGCTTCCAGGTCCTGGATGGCCTGTTTGACCACCTGTGTCGATTTGAACGTGCGATGTTTCAGGGAGACCTTGGGCTTTACCGG
>NZ_BBCC01000275.1 GCF_001311845.1 Desulfosarcina cetonica JCM 12296
GGCTGCGGGCGGAAATGCAGGTAAAAAGCATCACGGCTTGGACCATCAGCCCGAGGGCCGGATGGATGGCATTGGACAAGACAACCACCAGCCAACTGATCAGCCAGACGCCCGCCACCAGAAGGCCTGTCATGAGCCCGCCGGCGACACGCGGGGAGACGGCAAGCGATCGGAACCCCGGTTCCAGGCGTTCGATGGCCTTGCCCATCCAGCGGATCGGGTGGGGCAGCCACAACGGATCGCCCAGCAGCATATCCAGGATGACGGCCAGGGTCAGGGCCAGGGGAAAACTGTCAGCCGGCATGGGCCGCTCCTTTGTTTTCGTGACGACGGCACAGGTCCACCAAAAGATCGATGGCCCGTTGATTTTCGGCGAGATTTTTCAACGAAATGCGGATGAAGGCATCGCTCAACCCCTGAAAATTCGCGCAGTCCCGGACCAGGATGCGCTGGTCGGCCATCTGTTGCCAGACGGTCGGTGCATCCAGCCCTGCGGGCAGGCGCATGAGGATGAAGGTCGTTGCCGAGGGGAAACAGCGAATCGCCGTGCTGGCGTGTAATCGGGCGATCGCTTTCGGTTTTTCGGCCGCGATCAGGGTGCGCGTCTCAGATAGGAACGCATCGACCGCATCGGCATGGGTCATGAGCCAGGTAACGGCGGCCTGGGCCAGGCTGTTGACCGACCAGGGCAGGGCATAGGCGGCCAGCTTCGTCATCAGGGGCGGCGGTGCCTTGACGAAACCGATGCGCAGGCCGGGAATGCGGAACGCCTTGGACATGGAGTTGAGCACCAGAACATTGGGCAGCTCGGATCGGATCATGCTGATGGTTTCCGGCTGCGGAACAAAGGGCAGATAGGATTCGTCGATCACGAAAACGGTTTCCGGCAGGGCCCGACACAGATCCGTGATGGCTTCCCGGTCGGCCATGGCGCCGGTGGGGTTGTTGGGATTGCAGAGAAAAACCAGGTCGGCCCCGGCGGCGGCCTCGCGGATCCGCTCCGTGTCCGGCACGAAATCGTCCGCCTCCCGGCAGATGAGATGCTCGCAGGCAACCCCGTGCATGACGCAGGCATCGTGGTAGTCGGCGTAAGTGGGACCCACGACGATGGCCCGCCGGCTGCCCAGTGCCCGCGGAATCCGGTAGATCAATTGGGTGCTGCCGTTGCCGGCCATCACCGTTTGCGGATCGATGGCGTTTTGTCGGGCGAATGCCGCGATCATGCTGCCCGCATCCACTTCGGGCAGGGCCGTGATCACCGGCAGATTTTCCGCCAGGTGATCCATCAGGTCCGGCATGGGACCCAAGGGGTTGACATTGGCGCTCATGTCGCAGATGTCCGACGGCCGGCAGCCATGGATCCGAGCCAAGTGGTAGATGTTGCCACCGTGCCCGCCGATCATGGGGTGCCTCCCATGCAAACCGCCAGGAAGAGGGCCGCTTCGTTGACTTCGGTCATGGCGCCCAACAGATCGCCGGTGATGCCCCCGATCTTGCGGCGATAGAAAAGGATCAGCAGTGCGGTGACGGCAACGAAGACAATGTTCAGAACGATTCCGTGCCATCCCAGGAAGAGGGACAAGAATGCTGGTACGAGAAGGTAGCGGAAGTCGACCGGCGCCAGGGGTGTTTCAAAAAAAGCGCTGCCGGTGCCTTCCTCGCCGCGGGCGTAGGGCAAAAAACGCATGCCGAAGATCATCGCTCCGCGGGCATAGGCGGGAATGATCGCAAGGGCCAGGAAACGGCCCTGGTGCAGATGGCCCAGGGCCGCGCTTTTGGTCAGCAGTACCAGGGTCACGACCACCAACCCCATGGCACCCACGCGGCTGTCCTTCATGATCGTCAGGCTGCGCTCACGGTCGCGATGACCGTAGAGACCGTCGGCCGTGTCGGCCAGGCCGTCCAGATGAAAGGCGCCGGTGATGGCGGCCAACAGGGCGATATCCAGTACCGCCGCCACGCCGGGCGGCCAAACGGTGGTGAACACGAGATCGCCCATTGCCACGATCAGGCCGATGATCAGACCGGCCAGGGGAAAGTGGATGATGATGCCTTTGGCGTCGAAGGGGCGCGGCCGGCCCAGGGGCAGGGCGCTGATGAATTGCAGGGAAGCGATCAGTCGGTTCATGGAAGGGGGCTCTGCGCGGCGGGTTTGATGGTCACGGGAATGCCGGCGACGGTCCAGACAACACGGTCGCAGGCAGCGGCCATGGCTGGTTGGTCCAGCCGGCCAGGTCCCGGTAAAGCCGGGCGAGACGGTTTTCGGGAACGATGCCCGCGCCGACTTCGTTGGAGACCAGCACCACGGCCCCGGGCGCCTGGGTGACGGCCTCGGCCAGGCCGTCGATTTTTTGTCGGATCAGGACGATGTCCTCGGTCTGCATGAGCAGGTTGCTCAGCCACAGGGTCAAGCAGTCGATGAGCATCACGTCGGCCGAGGCGCCATGCCGGCCAATGATGCCGGCCAGGTCCACGGGCTCTTCCAGCGTTCGCCAACTGGCGTCGCGTTCACGTTGGTGGCGTGCCACCCGCTCGCGCATCTCATCGTCATGGGGCACACAGGTGGCCACGTAGATGCGTCGTGGTCCCACCGCCTCGGCCAGGGCCTGGGCGTGGCTGCTTTTGCCGCTGCGGCAGCCGCCGATAACAAGGGTCTTTTCGTTGTTCGTCATATGGGACTTTATTCGATATTCTCTTTTTGGGTTATCCCAGCGGCGGAATGTCAAATGTCAAAATCCGAATGTCAATTGAAGGTTGAGATCCTTTTTAAATGGACAGAATACCTTCAATTGTCATTTGTTCATTGGGCCTTTGACATTTGGATCAGCTCGGTGATCCGTTCCATATCGATATGCGCGTGAAGTGCTCGGCCAATAGCGCATACTGCTCCATTTTTGCCGCCAGGCGCCGGTGGCGGGAATGTCCACGCCGTCAATACCCATTGCGGCCAGCCAGCGCCCGATCAGCCGGTGTATCGAAAAGACCGTGCATGTAGGTGCCCAGGGCCAGTCCGTCCGGGGTCATGCAGCCGTCGCTGTCCGTGATGGCCTCTCCGTTGCGTTCGTGGACGGTCAACAGGGGCGTGCCCGCCTTCAGCCGGGTCTGGCCCATGTGGATTTCATACCCGGTGCCGGCGATGCCGTCCCAGGCGAACCGGCTGAGGGTTGTCGTCTTGGGCGCCTGGAGGATGGTTTCCACGGGCAGCAGCCCCAGCCCGTCGGTGCTTCCCGGGGCGCCTTCCAGGCCGCCGGGATCGTGAACGGTCATGCCCATCATTTGGTAACCGCCGCAGATGCGCAGATGTGCCCGCCGCTATCCTTGAAGGCCGCCAGACGCGTCTGCCAGCCAGTGGTTTTGAGCCATTCCAGATCGTAGCGGGTGTTTTTGGAACCGGGCAAAATCACCGCCCGGAAGCCGGAAAGATCCTGGGGGGTCTCAATGAAGTGGACGGAAAGGCCCGTTACCGCCATCAACGGATCGAAATCGGTGAAGTTGGAGATATGCGGAATGCGGATCACGGCCACCGCCGGCTTGCCGTCGGCCTTGGCATGCACCGTGCGAGGCCGTTCGATGACCACCGAGTCTTCGGGATCGATGCGGATATGTTCGTACCAGGCAGCACGCCAAAGACCGGCAATCCGGTTTTCTTCTCGATCCAGCGCACGCCGTCGGCAAAGAGCCGCAGATCGCCGCGGAAACGGTTGATGATGAAGCCGGCCACGCGCTGTCGGAACGATTCCGGCAGGCAGGCCAGGGTGCCGACCAGTTGGGCGAAGATGCCGCCGCGGTGGATGTCGCCCACCAGGATCACCGGCGCATCGGCATAGGCGGCCATGGGGAAATTGACGATGTCGTGGTCCATGAGGTTGACTTCGGCGCAGGAGCCGGCGCCTTCCAGAACCACCAGATCGTAAGCCTCCCGCAGACGATCCAGGGCGGCGTTGGCCGTGGCCACCAGGCGGGCCTTTTTCTGATGGTAGTCCATGGCCGTCTGGTTGCCGATGGCCTCGCCCAGCAACACCACCTGGGATCCCACGTCGCTGGTGGGTTTGAGCAGGATGGGGTTCATGTCCACATGGGGGGCGATGCCGGCGGCTTCGGCCTGGACGATCTGGGCGCGGCCCATTTCCAGCCCCTCGGGCGTGACCCCTGAGTTGTTGGACATGTTCTGGGCCTTGTACGGTGCCACACGCCGACCCTGGTCGGCAAAGATCCGGCATAGGGCCGCGGCGATCACGCTCTTGCCCACGTCGGAGCCAGTGCCGAACACGGCTATGCAGGGGGCTTTGGTGGTGTCGTTCATTGTCTTATCTTTCTTACGAATCCCTCATTTTTCGATGCCCACGCGTGCGCCGACCCCGGCCTGGTAGTAGTGTTTGACGGCCTGCATCTCCGTGACCAGATCGGCCTTTTCGATGACCCGCGGGTCGGCGCCCCGGCCGGTGATCACCAGCTCCACGGCGGCCGGTTTGCGCTCCATGAGATCCAGAATCGCTTCCACCGGAAAGAGGCCGCAACGGGCCGCCACGTTGCCCTCCTCCATGATCACCAGCTGGTATTCGCCGCCGGTCAGGGCAGACTCGATCGCCGCCAGCCCTTCTTGGGCGGCGGCCACATCCTCGGCGGCCGGCTGGCCCTTGATGAAGCGGCCCCGGCCGAACTGCTCGATGCGAATTTGCTCGGCATGGCGCGCCAGGGCCTTGATCTCGCTGTAGTCACCCGACTTGATGAATTGGGCGATATACACCTTCAGGCCGGCGCCGGCGGCGCGCAGGGCAAGCCCCAGGGCGGCCGTGGTTTTGCCCTTGCCGTCCCCGGTGTAAACCTGGATGTAGCCTTCATTTAGTTGTGCCATAATATCTTCAATCTGACGGATTCGTAAGAGGCCCGATATCGGCGTTACGCTCATCCTTCGTCACTGCAGCGTACTCAAAGTACGCCTCATTCCTCAGGCTTCGCAAGCCTTGATCTCGGGCCTCTTACGAATCCTCTGTCGTCTCCAAATTATTTCGGGAGCATTATTCAGCCAAACCGATCCTATTCTGCGATCTTATACTTCTTTGCATAGCCCCGCGGGGTGACCATGAACCCGTCATAGGCAAAGGTGCTCGAATTGCCGATGAACACCGTGGTCTGCATGTCCACCTCGGCCTGGTGCAGCTCGCCCAGGGTGGTCAGGACGACCCGCTGGTTGTCGCGCATGGCGCCGGTGACGATGCCCACGGGGGTTTCCGGCGGACGGTGCTGGAGCGCAATGGCCTGGGCGCGGGTCAGGTGGTCGGCCCGGCGACGGCTCTTGGGATTGTAGATCACGATGACGAAATCCGCGGCGGCCGCCGCCTCCAGGCGAGCTTCGATGGTTTCCCAAGGCGTCAGCAGGTCGCTGAGCGAGATCACGGCGAAATCGTGGGTCAGGGGGGCGCCCAATAGGGACGCGCCGGAACACAGGGCCGGGATGCCCGGCACCACTTCGATGGCGATCTGGTTGGGCGCTTGCGGATCGTCCGTGCCACTGATGGCGATGGACCGCTCGCGGCACATCTCCAAGGCCAAGCCGGCCATGGCGTAAATCCCCGGGTCGCCGCTGGAAACCACGGCACAGGCGGTGCCGGAGAGCGCCAGGTCCAGGGCCGCGGCCACCCGATCGACCTCTTTCTTCATGGCCGTGGCAACGATGGTCTTGCCTTGGATGAGCGGTCGGATCAGATCGATGTAGGTGGTGTAGCCGGCCACGGCCGAAACGTCGCTCAATACCGTTACGGCGCGCTGGCTCAGGTGTTCGGGACCGCCGGGACCGATGCCGACGATATAGAGCCGTCGGCCGCCACCGCCACCGTGACGTTGCGGGTCTTCTGTTTGGGAACGAGCATCCGCCCCCATTGGCTCTCCAGCAGGGCTGCCGCTTCGCATACGCTTTTTACTCCTATGTGCTTTTCCACCATGGCCGACGGTGTGGGAACCTGACCCACGGTTTTGAGTCGGTCACGGGCAAATACGGTGATGGTGACGCCGAGGGCCTCCGCCAGGGCCAGCAGGCCGGGCTCCTCGGCCTTGAGATCGACCGTGGCCAGGGTGCGCAGGCTGGACAGGGCCAAATGGTTGGCGGCAAAGGTCGCTTCAATCAGCGCCCGCATCTCTTCGGCATCGGTGCCCCGATTGCACCCGATTCCCGTCACCAGGGATGGGGGTCGCAATACCAGTACATGGGGGGGCAGGTCAAGGCGGATATGGTCGACGAAAACACCGGCCTGGGATTCGTCGAACCCGCCGGGCGGGCAGCGGATAATCTGCCCGGGCGGCAGTTGTCCGATCACGATGCCGTAAGGATCGTGGATCCGGATCGGGCGCCGGTAATCAGGGCCATGTTGACGGTTTTGATGGCCGCCGGGTTTTCGATCACCAGCCGGTTCGCCGCGGCGATCAGATCGATGGCCGCCACCCGGTTGACGTCGGTGGCCGTGGTGATCACCGGCTGGCCGCCGGTCACGCCGGCCACCGCTTTCGCCAGGGCATTGG
>NZ_BBCC01000276.1 GCF_001311845.1 Desulfosarcina cetonica JCM 12296
CTCGGTTCGATGCTTGCCGCCTATCTCTTCAAGGAGTACCGGCCGCGTGTGGGCTCGGCGCCCATCGTGCGTTTCATTCTCGGCGCCTTTGCCATGATCGGCGCCCTGGTTTTTCTGGGATGCCCGTGGCGGGCCGTGCTGCGCCTGGCCGGCGGCGACGGCAACGCCATCTTCGGGCTCCTGGGGTTGGCCGCCGGCATCTGGATCGGGACCCTTTTTCTCAAGAAGGGCTACAATCTCGGCCGGACCCAGACCACCCATGCCGCGGTGGGTTGGATGCTGCCATTGGTCATGGTCGGTTTACTGCTCCTCATCCTGGTTTTTCCGCAGATTCAAGGCCAGGCGAAAACGATATCCTTTTTTATAGTATCAAGGGGCCCGGCGCCATGCACGCCCCTTTGCTGTTGGCCCTGATCGTGGGTCTCGGCATCGGCTTCCTGGCCCAGCGCAGCCGCTTCTGCACCATGGGCGCCATCCGGGACCTGGTGCTGTTCGGCCAGACCCACCTTTTGAGCGGGTTCATCAGCCTGCTGGTCTTCGCCTTTCTGACCAACCTGGCCCTGGGCCAGTTCCACCCCGGTTTTGCCGGCCAGCCCGTGGCCCACACCATGCAAACCTGGAACTTCGCCGGCATGATGTTGGCCGGCCTGGCCTTTGCCCTGGCCGGCGGCTGTCCGGGCCGTCAGTTGTTTCTTTCGGGTGAGGGCGATGGGGATGCTGCGGTGTTCGTCCTGGGAATGATCGTCGGCGCGGGATTCGCCCATAATTTCGGACTGGCCAGTTCACCCAAGGGAATCGGTCCCCACGGCATGGCGGCGGTAATCGTCGGCATGGCCGTGTGTTTGTTTATTGGTTTTACCATGCGTCAAACCACCAAGTAGTGCTCGTCCAGAAATGACCAATTTACCCGAATTGAAGAGAGAAAGAGAGCTGAAATGAGAATCCAACACGGTCAAGGAAAATCGGTGTCGCGGCGCCTTCGGGCTGCCCTGGTGATGGTCATCTGTCTGGCCCTGGCCGCGCCGGCCTGCGCCCAAGACATTTTAGAAAAAATCGAAAAAACCGGCAAGGTCACCATGGGCTTTCGCGAAGGCTCCGTTCCCTTCGGGTATATCGACGCCAAGGGCCAATGGGCCGGCTTCGGGATCGATATCGGCCAGGAGATCGTCGCTGCCCTGAGTACCCGCTTCGGCAAACCGATCGAACTGGTCAGGCAGCCGATCAACCCCAAGACCCGCATCCCGCTGGTGGTCAACGGCACGGTGGATATCGGCATCGGATCGACGACCATCACCCTGGCACGGGAAGAGGTGGTCGATTTCAGCCTGCCCTATTTTCTCACCGGCACTATGCTCCTGGTGCCCAAGGGCAGCGACATCCAGGATTTCCCGGATCTGGCCGGCAAGCGCGTCGGCATGGGCAGCGGCTCCACCGCCAACATCAAGGGCCTGGACAGGGCCATGGAATCGGGCTTGATTCAGCCGGCCTGCGAGAAAGTTCTCTTCGAAGAGCATAACAAGGGCTTTCTGGCCCTGCAGCAGGGCAAGATCCACGCCTATTTCACCGATGCGAGCATCCTGGCCGGGATGAAGGCCAAGCGCCAAACCCCGCGGACTGGAAAATCGTCGGAAAGTACCTGACCTACGAACCCTACGGGATCATCCTGCCGGAAAACCAGGGAGAATGGCGCGATTTCGTCAACGCCACCCTCATCCGGACCATCAAGAGCGGTCGGTTCGAGCAAATCTACGCCAAGTGGTTCGGTCCCGAGGGTGAAGTGCCCCTGCCCATGAGCCCCGAGTATAAAACGTTGCTCAAGGTGTTAAGTTATCCAGATTAAAAGGCGGACTCGTAAAAAACCCAATATCGGCGTTACGCGAATCCTTCGTCACTGCGGCGTACGCTTAAGTACGCCTCGCTCCTTAAGGATTCGCAAGCCTTGATCTTGGGCTTTTTACGAATCCTTTAAAACGGAGGCAACCGGCTTTCGGCCATGGGGATTCTGAACTATACATTCGACTGGAGCGTTTTGTGGCGGGATCCCTATGGCGGCATGCTCGTCAAGGGGATCCTGACGACGCTCCAGCTCTCCTTGCTGGCATGGCTCATCGCCCTGGTGCTGGGCTTGGCCGTGGGCCTTTGCCGGGTCCTGCCCCTGCGTTTCACCAGGCTCGTGGGCGGCGCCTATGTGCAGGTCTTTCGCAACACCCCGCTTCTGGTCCAGCTCTTTTTCTGGTACTTCGCCGCGCCGCTGCTGCTGCCCAAACCGGCCCAGGCGTGGTTGTACGACAACGTGCCCAACTATGCCTTCTGGGCCGGGGTGGTGGCGCTGGGCACCTACACGGCCTCCCGGGTCGCGGAACAGTTTCGCGCCGGCCTGATGGCGATTCCAAGGGATCAGTACCGCGCCGCCTACGCCACCGGATTGACGACCGTTCAGGTCTACCGTTACGTGATCGCCCCCTTCGCCCTGCGACTGATCCTGCCACCGTTCACCACCGAATTTTTGACCTGTTTCAAGAATTCGGCCCTGGCCATGACCATCGGCGTCATGGAGGTCACCCACACGGCCTATTATATTGATTCCTTTACCTGGCACGGCCTGGAGACGACCACCGCGGCCAGCGCGGTGTACCTGTGCATCGCGGCTTGCATTACGGCGGGCATGGCGTTTACCGAAAAACGGGTCCGCATCCCCGGCATGATCGTCAGGCGGTGATCGACATGGACCTGGACGTCGTCAGCGACAACTTTGCGTTCATGATGGGCGGACTGGGCCTGACCGTTCAACTCGCGGTCATCACCATTGTCTGCGGCCTGATGCTCGGCACGCTACTGGCCCTGGCCCGGCTTTCCTCCCGCGTCTGGCTCTATTGGCCGGCGACGGCGTACATTCACTTCTTCCGGGGGCTACCCTTGATTCTGGTGATCTTCTGGCTCTATTTTCTCTTCCCGGTGATCACCGGCAAACCCATGCAGGCATTTGCGGCCGCCATCGTCTCCTTCATCGTCTTCGAGGCGGCCTACTTCGCGGAAATCATCCGCGCCGGCATCCAGTCCATACCCGAAGGGCAGTCCATGGCGGCCCGGGCCAGCGGCTTGACCGGTTACCAGACGGTCCGTTATGTGATCCTGCCCCAGGCCCTGCGCAACATGGTGCCGGCCCTGGTCACCCAGTCCGTGGTGATCTTCCAGGACACCTCCCTGGCCTATGTGATCGGCCTGAGGGAATTCTTGCGACGGGTCAACCTGGTGGACGCCAGGGAGGCACGCTCCGTGGAGCTCTATCTTTTCGCCGGCGCAGTCTATTTCGCAATCTGCTCGGCGGGCTCCCTGGCCAGTCAGCGGTTGGAGAAAAGAAGGGAAAGGATGTCCTTGGCTTGATCCAGATCCAGCATGTCAGCCTGTGGTACGACAAGACCCATAAAGCGCTCGACGATGTCAGTGAAAGCATCCGGCGCGGCCAGACGGTGGTCATCTGTGGTCCGAGCGGCTCGGGGAAGAGCTCGCTACTCAGGTGCATCAACGGCCTGGAGCGCTTCCAGGAAGGCCGGGTTGTGGTGGACGGCGTATCCGTTCGCCAGCCGGGAACCGATATCCACAAGCTGCGCGCCGAAATCGGCATGGTGTTCCAGCATTTCGAGCTTTACCCCCACATGACGGTGATGCAGAATATCACCCTGGCGCCCATGCGGGTACGTAAAATGTCACGGGCGGTGGCCGAGAAAAAGGCCATGGCCCTGCTGGAACGCGTCGGCATTCCGGAAAAGGCGTCGCGCTTCCCGGAAGAGTTGTCCGGCGGTCAGAAACAACGGGTGGCCATTGCCCGCGCCTTGGCCATGGAACCCAAAATCATGCTCTTCGACGAGCCGACCTCGGCCCTGGACCCGGAAATGATCAAGGAGGTCCTGGATGTCATGACCGACCTGGCCAGGGAGGGCATGACCATGGTGGTGGTCACCCATGAAATGGGCTTCGCCCGGGGGGTGGCCGATCGCATCGTTTTCATGAGCCAGGCCAAAATCGTCGAGACCGGTACCGGCAGCGATTTTTCGAGCGCCCGCAAAACCAAAGGACCCGCCAGTTTCTGGAACGGATCCTGATTTAGACACCTTTAACAGGCGGTTTGCCGATGAACGACCATATCAAAATCACCATCTTGTGCGAAGACCAGGCCCAAATGGGCTACAAGGACAAGATTTTTCTGGCCCAGCACGGATTTTGCGCCTTTATCGAAGCCGACCGCAAAATCCTCTTCGACACCGGGGCCACGGATCTTTTCCTGCATAACGCCGCGCTTGCGGAAATCGACCTCAACGCCATTGATCTGGTCGTGCTGAGCCATGGTCATTGGGACCATACCGACGGCCTCAAGGCGCTTTGGGAAATGTCGCCGGCCAAGTTTCGCCTATTGGCCCATCCCGGCGTCTTTGCCGACCGGCACAAGGCATCCGGTGAATACAACGGCATCGGCTGGCACCGGGAAGAAATCGAGGCGCGTTTCGATCTGGTCCTGTCCCAAACGCCATGCCCCATCGCGGATGGGATTTACTTCCTGGGGGAAATTCCGCGGGAAAATGATTTCGAGGCCCGCCAGACCCGTTTCTACCAAATGAAGAACGGCCAACGCGCGGCGGACTTCATCATGGACGATTCAGCCCTGGCCATCTGTACCCCAAAAGGCCTGGTGATCGTTTCGGGATGTTCCCACGCCGGGATCTGCAATATCGTCGCGTATGCCCGCAAGGTCACGGGAGAAGACCGGGTGCATGCCGTGTTGGGCGGTTTTCACCTGCTGGGGGAACCGCTTCAACTGGAACGGACAATCGATTTTTTCAAGGCCAACCCGGTCGCGCATCTTTATCCGCTGCACTGTACCGATCTGCCGGCCCTGAGCCGGTTTCACCAGGAATTCGGCATCCGTAAATTGTGCGCCGGGGATTCGATCGTGATCGATGGTGGCGTTGATTGAACCATATCAGTGTTCAAGATAAAAGGAGGAAGACGATGTCTAAACTGATCGATGCGCGCGGCCTTTCATGCCCGCAACCGGTGTTGTTGACCCTTGACGAAATCAAACAGGGCAGCGAAAAGGAAATTGTCATTCTGGTGGATACCGACACGTCCAAGGAGAACGTGAGCCGCGCGGCCACCAGCCAGGGATGCACGGTCAAGGATATCCAGCCTGACGGCGAAGGGTACAAGATCACGGTGACAAAAAGCTGACATGGGGTTTTTCGCCTTCCTGAAAAACGGCCTCAAGCGCGCCCCGGACAAAACCGCCGCGCTCCCCCGAGCGGATCGTGGCATCCTGATCTTCGAGAACACCAGCGAGGTGATCCGGGCCGAAAACTGCCTGAAAGCGGCCGGCTGGCCGGTGCGGGTGATGGGGCCGCCGCCGGAAATCCAGCGCGGCTGCGACTTGGTGATCGAGTTTCCCCTCATGGAGCGCCTTGAAATCATGCGCCTGCTGGACGAGACCGGCGCGCCGCCATTGGAGATGGTGCCGGTGACCGGGCCCTTGCTGGCGCCGGTGGATCTGTTTCAGACCGTCGACTACGGGGCCTGGCTGATGGTGCGGGCCGCCAACATGAAGATCTGCATCGAAAAGCGTTCGCAAATCATCGTAAATATTTCCGGTGGCGGGTGCCCGGACGTCCCCTATCTGGCCCAGGAAATGGTGGGCAGGACGCTTGACCAGGCCCCGAGACCGCGCGATATCGGCCACACCCTCTGCGGTTACGCCTTGGAGCTGGCCTACGAGGAGATCCGCCGCCAATGCTCTGCATCCTAGGGACGGTACCGGACGCCGGGTTCCCGATGGTCAACGGGCCGGTATACCTGAAAAACGGCCGGCTGATCGTTGGGGATCGGCAGGTGGCCATTCAACGCGGCACCCCAGCCTGGTGGGCGCGGTCCTGGCAGCCCAAACGGTGCTGCCCTTGCCGGCGGTGGAGGCGTGGTTGGTGGGGGATATCGGCCGTGGCGAGGGCAGCCGCCGGCTTTACGCGCATATGGAGCAAGCCCTGGACCGGTCTGCCTGGACCGTGCTGGTCTTTCATTACCTGCAGCCCGATGTGGATTGGCACAACCGGGTGCTGTTCACCGTTGAACGGATTCTTCCCCGGCCGGTCCTGATCGCCGACGCCGGGTTCATGTACGCGGCCAAGATGAGCGGGCAGGCCGACCAATACGATCTGTTCACCCCGGATGTGGGCGAGCTGGCCTTTCTGGCGGACGAGCATGCCCCCACCCCTTCTACACCCGCGGGTTCATCCTCCACCAGGAGAACAAGGTCCCCGAGCTTATCGCGCGGGCCTACCAAAATGCCAACGCGGCCCGGTGGCTGTTGGTCAAGGGCCGCACGGACTACCTGGCCGATGCCCAAGGCATCCGCAAGACCGTGGATGCACCGGCCAGCGCGGCCATGGAAGCCATGGGCGGCACCGGCGACACCCTGACCGGCCTGGTCGCCGCATTGGCCGCCTCGGG
>NZ_BBCC01000277.1 GCF_001311845.1 Desulfosarcina cetonica JCM 12296
CTTCGCCGCCGTGGCGGTGCCGGCGGCAATTTAAGCCAGGACTCTTCCGGCGGGACGCAGTGCAGGGTCCGGCCGATGAATTCCTCAATTGCCGGGATATAAAAGGAGTCCTCCTCGCAGGCAAAACTGATGGATGTACCGGCGGACCCGGCCCGGCCCGTGCGCCCGATCCGATGGACGTAATCCTCCGGGTCGTGGGGCAGGGTGAAATTGATGACGTGATCCATGCCTTCGATATGGATTCCCCGGCCGGCCACGTCCGTTGCCACCAGGATGCGGATCTTGCCCCCCTTGAATGCGTCCAAGGTCTGGATGCGCTTTTTTTGGGGCACCTCGCCGGAAAGAACCGCGCAGTTGATTTGATAGCGCTCGAGCATTTCCGCCAGTCGCCGGGTTTCATCACGCCGGTTGCAGAAAATAAGCACCTGCCGCAGATTTTGTTGGGTGATGATATTGTAGGTCAGGGCAAACTTCTCGTCCGTGGTGACAATGTAGACCACTTGCTCGACCGTATCCACGGCGACCTGGTCGGGCTCGATCTCGACGGAAACGGGATTGCGGGTCCAGCTGGTGCTCAAGCGGGTCACGTCGGGGGTCAGGGTGGCACTGAAAAACAGGGTTTGGCGCTTATCCTTGTGCGGGGTGCTGTAGACGATCTGCCGCACATCGGGAATGAACCCCATGTCCAGCATGCGATCGGCCTCGTCGATGACCAGCACTTCCACCTGGCTGAGATCCAGGTCCCGTCGGCGTTTGAAGTCCAGCAGGCGACCCGGCGTGGCCACAATGATGTCCACGAGGCGCCCATGCAACTGCCGTCGCTGTTTTTCATAATCCATACCGCCAAAAACGCTGACAATGGATACACCGCAATAGGCCGACAAGAGTTTGGCTTCACCGGCGATCTGCAGCACCAGTTCACGGGTAGGGGCAATAATCAACACACGGGGCGTTCCCGCTTGCGTTTGCCCTTGCCGTGATGGTTAAGCAGCCTTGCCAGGATGGTGACGAGAAAGGCAGCGGTCTTCCCGGTACCGGTCTGGGCACGGCCGAAAGCATCGCAGCCCTTGAGGGTAGACGGCATAATTTCCGCCTGGATCGGCGTGCAGTACTGAAATCCGACGTCGGCAATGGCATGCAGCACGGCATCGGGAAGGTCAAGGTCGTGGAAACGCGTTTTTCCGGCCACCTCAGGGACCTGAAAAAGCTCACGCCGCCAGGGATCGGGCGCGGCGCCGGCATCTGCCTGGGTTGCGGTCGGGACGGCAACATGGCGGTCCATCGACTGGGTTCGGCGATCGCGCCGTTGTTTGCTTTCGGATTGTCCCGATGGTGCAGATGAAATGGATGGTTCGATGGCGTCGGCGGGTTCGGTGGCGTCGAGGGTGGACGATGAGAACCAGCTTCGGATGATGGTGATCAGTTTTCCTATCAAAACTTGGTTTACCTGCGCATCCTTTCATGATTTCGCCAAGGCTGGCGGATGGTGCCCGCGATGGAAAGCGGGTCTGAATTCAAATCCGTATTAATATACGGGGATCATTTAAGAATTGCAAGGGTTATTAGGCGTTGAAAGGGGGGCTTAAAACAGCCGGCGACTGGAAACATAACACTGCCGCCAAAAGCCTTCATCCATTCGGGAAATGGTCACCCCGTTGGTGGTGGAGGCATGCACGAATTGGTCCTGCCCCAGGTAGATGCCCACATGTGCCGCTCTGCGTCTGGGCTTGAAAAAACCAGGTCGCCGGGAGACAAGCGCTCTCGATCCACCCTTTGGCCGACCCGCATCATCGCCCTGGATGTCCGCGGCAGCTTAAGATCGAACAGCTTTTCATAGACCAGCATGACCAGTCCCGAGCAATCGATGCCCCGGTGGCTGAGTCCTCCCAGCCGATGGGGCGTTCCCAGCCAATCCTGGATTTCTTCCCGCAACATCGCTTCCGCCGTCGGTTCCTGAAAGTTGGGAATCGCCTGGGGCGGGCCCGGCAGGGACGCCAACGGCACTTGGGGGGCACGTCGGCAGACCGGTGCCTTGATACAGGGTGTGTTGGCCGGTGTCGTCGCGCAGCCCGCCACGGCAAACGACAGGAACATGGCCAGAAGGGATCGCCGTTGAAGGCATGGCGGTATCAGGAAAGCAGTCCCGGAAGGGTTCAAGACACCCTCGGTCATGCCCTTCCCCTTTCAAAAAGATGCGCGATCGTGGTCAAGCTGAAATCCATCTCGATGGACAAAAAATGGGAAATTGAGTGCAAGGTAATAATTGCATTTTTATCCGCGTCCTGGTTGCCCAGGCTGCGGATGCGCGCCAAAAGCCCCTCGTTGACCAACTGGACCCGGGCGTAGTTTTTTTCCAGTTTCTCGAAATCAAAATGTTTGGTTCCACTGCGCTTGTATTCGAAGTACTGCCCCAGCAAGAACATCGAGGTGCTACGCACCGTGGTCTCCTCCACGGAGGCAAAGGGCAAGTGGAAGCGAGCCATGGGTTTGAGAAAATTCATCACCGGACAGTCGCTGGTGGCCATGATAATCCCGAAAACCGACGTCAGGGCCTCCATGGCCGAGGTTTTTTTAGAGTAGGTCCGGTCAACGGTTTCACAAACCACCAGGCAGTTTTTATGGGACAGGATATCCTTGAATTTTTCCACCATGTCGGTAATGTTCACGGCAATGGGACAATAGCGCTGATGCGCGGGTGTCAGCGGGCATCCCCGGCACTGGTTGTAATCCAGTAGCGTCCAGTCGGCATAGGGCTCACAGGTGGCTGTCTGCATGGTCAAGGTGACGGGATCGAGAGTGATCTGGAAGCGTGTCTCTTGTCCGTCTTCCAGTTCAATGCGGTAATCAAAGCGATAGGCATCTTGATTCATGGGCATCTATCTTTGGTTAATGGTTAAGGCGGCCATCCTATACCCCGCTGGAATCAAAGCAAACACCGCGCCAACGAAAAAATTTTACGAATCCGTCAACCGTAGCGAATCCCCTCCACCGGATCCAACGCCGAAGCACTGGCTGCCGGATACAGCGTCGCCAGCAAACAGATCACCACCGTGCAAATTCCGATCGTGACAACATCCGTCAGATTGAGACTGACCGGTAAGGTAGTTAAAAAATAGACATCCCCGGGCAGTTTTATGAAAGGGTATCGCTTCAAAACCGCACAAAGTAAAAAGCCCAGGCCGCCACCGATAATCGTTCCCAAACAGCCGATCACCAACCCGTTCAATACAAAGATGCGCATGATATGCCGCTTGGTCGCCCCCATCGTCTTCAATATGGCGATATCCCTGGTTTTTTCCATCACCATCATGATGAGCGCACTGGCGATGTTGAATGCGGCCACAAGCACGATCAACGCCAAAATAATGAACATGACCGTTTTTTGAAGCCTCAGCATGGAAAAAAGGGTATGGTTCATCTGAATCCAATCCCGCGCCCAAAAAGGGAAACCGAGTCGGGCGACAATGGCATCGGCGATCTCCCGGGCCTGGTAGATATCGGCAACGCGCACCTGCAGACCGGTTGCCTGCCCTGGCATCTGCAACAGGCGCTGGGCGACATCCAGACGAACGAAGGCAATGGCGCCGTCGTATTCGTTCATGCCGGTTTCGAAGATACCCGCCACACGAAAGCGCATCACCGTCGGCATCTGGTTGGCGGCAGTTCCTTTTCCGAGCGGGGAAATGAGAAAAACCGGATCACCGAGCCGGACCTTCAATTTATCAGCCGTGACCCGCCCGATCACCAGGCCCGGAGCCTTGCCGGCGGCTTCATCCGGTGCGGCTTCCCGCAATGCAGCGTTGAGGTCTTTGTGCTTGGCAACAAAAACGGGGGGACCCGGCCGCGACGGGTCGAGCGCCTTGAGCACGGCCCCGGTAACCGCGTGGGGGCTGCGCAACATCACCTGCGTGTAAATGAAGGGGACCGCGGATTTTACACCGTCAATGGATTCAATGGCATCGACGGTCCGATCGATGTCGGTCACGGGTTCATTGTAGCGCATCACCAGGATATGGGATTCGATACCCAGAATACGGTTCTGCAGTTCCGATTCGAATCCGCTCATCACGGCAATCACGACAATCAGGGCCATCACCCCCACGGCGATGCCCAGCGTGGCCAAAACGGTAATCAGTGAAATAAAGGCTTGCTTATGTGGGGTTTTCAGATAACGGGTACCCACAAACCAGGTAAAGGACATCGCCATCCCCTAAAGCCGTTTGTTTTTGATGGGGGCTGGGTAAATCCCGGGCGTTGATCCAGGAATGGGAAATGCGTTTACCCATTTTTCAAAAAAGCCCATGGGACCGGCGGCGCCGATGATCGCATAAGCGAATCCGGCCTGGGCCATGGCATGCATCGTGTAGAGCAAAACCGTCCGCCCGATGCCCTTCTGACGATCGGCCGGATCGATGCCAATGGGACCGAAAAAATTGCGGCAGGTACTGTCATGGCAGGCAAAGCCGATGATCCTGTCCCCGGAGATGGCAATGACACACGCAATGGGCATGCGAGAGAAGGCCACGTCACATTCAGAGGCCCATCCGTCACCAAAAAGGCCTTTCACCCAGCTCGTCACCAGCCGTTTTTCACTGGCCATGGCCCGGCGAACGACAACCGCTTGTTTGCCAACGGTATCGAGGGCGGGCTTGAGATCGGGGAGATCATACAGTTTTACAAGAAGATCCGTCATGGGATAGCCTATCGACCGCTACTGGACGTCCGGCGATCGTCCTCAACCAATTGTTCTGTTCAGACTACCGGTCACATAGCCCTCGAGATCGGCACAGACATGGAAAAACCCGATCCGCCGCAACTGCCCGGCAACACGGCTGCGCATCGGTTCGCTGACCAGGGCGGACAGCTCTGACAAGGGAACCTCGATACGGGCGATATCGCATGATGACGAACCCGGCATCCGGTGAAACCGGCCTCTGCCAGCACCTGCTCGGCGTCCCTCACCTGAGCTATCTTTTCCGGAACGATCGCCGTCCCGTAGGGAAAGCGCGTGGCCATGCAGGCCATGGCCGGTTTGTCCCAAACCGGAAGTCCGCGGTCGCGGGCCAATTGGCGAATATCGGCCTTGGTCAACCCCGCATCCATCAGCGGTGCAACGACGCCCAATTCCCGTGCAGCCCGCAAGCCGGGCCGATAGTCCTTCCGATCATCCCCATTGGCACCATGGGCCAGATAAGGGATCCCCTGTTCCCGAACCAGGGTCAAGAATTGACCGAAAACATTTTTCTTGCAGATATAGCAACGGTCTGGCGGATTGGCTAGGAAATCGGCATCCTGCATTTCATTCGAATCGACGATCAAATGGGTCACACCAAGCGCGCCGGCGATGCTTTTGGCATCATCAAGCTCCTGCTGCGGATGGATCACCGAGCGCGCGGTGAGCGCGATGACGCATTCACCGAGCACGTCATGGGCAAGGGCCAGCAAAAGTGCGCTGTCGACGCCTCCGGATAGGGCCACGGCCAGGCGTTCAAAGGTTTTTAACCGCCTCATCAATGCTGCTTTTTTATCCGTCAGCAACATGCTGGGCGGTTCCTTTCAAGGGGTTCCGGAACGCTCCGGCAGGCCCTGCAAAATCCCAAAAAATTATTTACAAGCAGAACTTGATCCTTTATAAGTCTTGGTTGTCACACCGTTTTACTATATCCAATCCAAATACAAATTCAAAGGGGTTTTTCATGGGGAAAAAAAGCCTGATCAAATCCACTTCAAAAAAGAAGCGCGCTCCAAAAAAGTGCCGGGGCCGCATCGACTACGGGCAAGAAGGCGCCCGCCAAAAAAAAGGCACCCAGCAAGCCGAAACCCGCTGCTGCTAAATCGGCTCCCTCAGCCGCCAAAAAAGCAGCCGCCAAGAAAGCGGCGCCCCAAAAAGCTCAGCCGGTGTCGGTGAAAGACCTTTTGAAGCGGCAATTTGACAGCGAAACCCCGCAAGCCCTCTATACCGTACCCCAGGCCATGCGTGAAACCTCTGTTTTTTCCGCACCTGAATTTCTAGCGGGATTGAGTACCGAAGACGCCAAGCGTGTCAAGGGGTTGCTGGCCAATACATACAGCGCGGAAGATCTCAAAGCGGCTGCCAAGGTTCCTCCTCCCTCACGCGCCGAACTGATCCAGAAAAAATTCGATGTCGTGGTACCGGAAACGCTATATACGGTTCCTCAAGCGATGGTGGAAGCATCAGCCTTTACCGCGCCCGATCGATTGGCAGGATTGAATGCCGATGAGGCCAAGCGCGTCAAGGCGCTCCTGGCGAATACCTACAGCGAAGCGGATCTGAAAGCCGCTGCCGAGAAGGCCGCTGCCGAAAAGGCCGCTGCAGAGAAGGCCGCTGCAGAGAAGGCCGCTGCCGAGAAGGCCGCTGCCGAGAA
>NZ_BBCC01000278.1 GCF_001311845.1 Desulfosarcina cetonica JCM 12296
GCCGGCCGCGATAGGTGATCGCCGGCAGCAGGCTGCCGGGCATCCAATTGGGGCTTGCCATTGGCGGTGACACCGGTGACATGCCCGGTTTCATCCAGGTCCACGCGAATAAATCCGTTCTGCAACCGGCGCGGATCGGCGGACACCGCCGGCCGGACCGCATGGTCCGCGGAGGAAGCCCCGCCGCCCATCAGGAAGTAAACCCCGTCGGGCATCTGCTGCCGGCCGGATACGCGCAGGGTGACGGTCAGGGTTGAACCGCCGGCCCCAGAATCGATCTTCTCCACGGCGGCCGGAATGATCCGGCCATCGGTGGTATACAGGCAATAGGGGTCCCGGGCAGAATCTCCGGCCGGCAACGTCAGGGTGAGATGACGGTCGCCCCCGCTCGGCGGTTCCATGAAGACCAGGGTATCCAGGAGCCGTTTGCCATCGGCGGTCGGGGCCTTTGGCGCGGCTTTCGCGGCGCTGTCGATCAGTTCGCGGACCCGCGCGGCCGTGTGGGCCTCGATGGCCGCGCTGTAACGGTCGAGTTCATCCAGCAGGGCCGCCACGGCCTTTTCGCGCGGACGGCTGAGAAACGGCGTGGCCAAACCGAAATTGGTGGTGGAAAGGGCGCGCAAACGGGTTTCGAAAGAACCGCGCAACAGGTCGTTGACGATATGGGAAAACGGTTTTTTCACGCCGATGGCAAAGGCCTGACGAATGGCTCGGTGGGCCCGGCGATTGCGTTCGATACGGGTCCAATAATCCGAGGCGCAGGCTTTTTCGGCCCACGAGTTGTATCCGTTGAAACTGCCATCGGCCGTATCCTGGCTGAACTGAACCGTGCCGGCCGATGGGTGGTCGGCCAGGTAGTCGCTGACATTGCTGAAGGTGACAAAATCAAGGTCATCCACCGAACGGATCAGCTGCTCAATCCCGCCGGTATTGGGCAGCCATTTCAGGTAGGCGGGCAGGTTCGCGCCGGCCCAAAACTCGGCGTCGGCATCGAAATTGATGAAGATCAGCACGTCGCGATCGATGGTGCCCTCGTCCTGCAGCCGGTGCAGCGCTCGGCCCAGTTATGCAGGCTGACATTCTCGACCAGGTCACCGGCATGGTAGGTGGGCAGGATAAGGATCTTCTCACCGCTGCGCGGATTTTGGTACGTCACCGGATTATAGGCTTCCACGGGACGCAGGACACGGGAGAAGAGGCGAAAGGCATCAAAGGGGGTGGCGCTGTAATAGAGCGAGATGCAATCGATCCCCAGCGCCTTGTAGCGCGCGAAATTGCCCGGCGTGGTCATCATCTCCTGGGGGCGCACCACCGGTGCCGCCCGGCCGAAGAGGTCGCGCACGCCGCTGCCCTTGTCATTACTGATGGCCCGTTCCATGGAAGCCATGAATTCCTCGTCGGTCATGGCGGACATGAGGCCGTTGTTGTATGACATCAAAATGACATCGTCGCCGTTTTGCGCCACGCGGCGTTGGATGTCGCGAATGATGTCCGGGGCATATACCGGAAGGATCTCCTGCAGGGAAAAGAGGCTGTCGAAATCCCAGACGGCCCGCACGGGAATGCCGCTACGGTTGAAACGATCCAGTTCGCGGATCGTATGCCGAATGACGCGGATATCCTGGCCGAACCCATTTTCATCGTTGGTATCACCCCGAAAAGAGTGGTAAAGGTTGACGTGGAAACCGAAGGCGATATGAACCCGATGAGGCGAACCGGCGGCCGGAAGGACCGGTCGGAAGGCGCCGGGCAGACAAAGCAGCCAAATCCCGATCACGACGAGGAGAAGGCAGCGCTTACGTTTGGTGTTGTGTCGAAGGGGAATCATTGTTTCGCTTGACCATAAAAAGTTGCTATTGGAGCATCGCTAATAATTTTCTCATCGAACCCTAACACGAAACTAACAATTTCCATTTGCCCGATCAACGCGAAAGCGGTGGTTTTGTAGGGAAGTAATGAAAGTCATGGGAGAAGACGGATGAAACCGGCCCCACGTTACGCGATTATCGCCAATCCCGCATCCGGGAAGCTTTCCATGGATCAGCGCCACGCCCGGTTGAAGACGGTTGCCGAGGCGCTCGGCGCGACGCTTCACGGCCTGGATACCCGCAGCCCGACCGAATTGGCCCGATGCGCCCGGGAAACGGCCCAGCATTGTGACATTCTCGTGGTGGCCGGTGGTGACGGCACCTTTTCCCTGGTGCTGAATGCCGTCGACCTGGATGCGGTGACCCTCGCCTTTCTGCCCTTTGGCACCGGCAACGCCCTGACCTATGCCTTGAACTACCGCGGTGACCTGTTCGCCATCGCGGCTGCCATCCGCAAGGGATGCTGTCACCGCATGGATCTGATCGACTGTGGAATGGATGCAAACCGCCGAAAAAAGGCCTTCATGACGTCCGTGGGCATCGACGGTGCGGCCATCCGGCGCTACGAGCAGTATCACGCCGCTGGCCTGCGGGGCCTCAAGGCCCATTTGCGGGCCGGCATCGCCGCCTACTTAAAGGATTACCGGCCCACGGAAGGGACGCTCGATCTCGACGGCCGGCATTGGCGCGTCGACCGGCTGCTCAGCCTCATGGTGGTCAAACAGCCCTACTTCGGCATGGGATTGAAAGCGGTTCCCCGGGCGCGCTGGGATGACGGCGCGCTTCACATTCAGGTCATCAATACGGGATGGATTGGATTGCTGACGGGGCTGGCCACGGGCTTCACCATCGGCAACCGGGCGGGTTCCCATCACGCGGGAAGTCAATTGCGCCTGCGGCTGGCGGCGCCGCTGACCCTGCAGATCGATGGGGAACTGGCGTGGACCAGCGATTGGTTTGATTTTGGGGTACTACCGGGAGCATTACAGCTTCAATATTGACGGATGCGTAAAAGCCCGATATCGGCGTTACGCGGATCCTTCGTCACTGCGGCGTACGCTAAGTACGCCTCCTTCCTCAGGATCCGCAAGCCTTGATCTCGGGCTTTTTACGCATCCGTCGGAAATGCGATTTTTTACGCGTCCATCAATATTGATATTTATAAAGATTGCATCTGGGTCGTCACCGCAACCGGTTCGACCGACTTTCCCTTGAGGGTGTACCCGGTCTCGTTCACCAGCGCCAGGCAGGCGTCGACCACCTGCGGATCATAGAGCCGGCCGCTGTTGTCGGTCAGCTCACTCATGGCCTTTTTCATGCCCAGGGAGGGACGATAGGGGCGGTGGGAACCGATGGTTTCGAACACATCCGCCACGGCCAGGATCCTGGCTTCCAGCAGGATTTGCTCGCCCGACAGGCCGTTGGGGTAACCGGAGCCATCCATGCGTTCGTGGTGCTGCAGGACAATCTCGGCCAACGCCCAGGGAAAATCGATTTCTTGAGGATGTCGTAGCCCGACTGAACATGGGTGCGAATCATGGCGTATTCGGGAGCGCTGAGACGGCCGGGTTTGCAGAGGATTTCTCCAGGAACGGTAATCTTGCCCAGGTCGTGAATCACGGCGGCCATTCTAAGGCCATAAATGCGATCGTCACTCAGGCCCATGCGTTGTCCGATGGCGCTGGACAGGTCGGCGACGCGGTTCTGGTGGCCGGCCGTATAAGGGTCGCGAATTTCAACCGCCAGTGAGATGGCCTGGACAAATCCCTCCATGGCATTGCGGAAACGGCCCACATTATCGCTCAGTTCACTGGCCGTGGCCTTGAGCTGCCCGCGGATCTTGCGTTCGTGCAGCACCCGCTTGAGCCGGGCGACGATCTCTGCCAGCCGGATGGGTTTTTCAATGAAGTCGCTGGCCCCGTCGGCAATGATCTCTTCATAGGCGAAGTTGTTGACCAGCCCGGTAATGATGATCACGTCGGCTTCATAGCGGGACTTGATCTGGCGGCAGAGTTCGAGCCCGTTCATGCCCACCATCTGAATATCGGAAATAACCACCTCGATGGGTTCTGACTGAAGCTGTTTAAGGGCGGATTCGCCGCTATCGGCCGTCAGGCACCGGCAGCCGGCATGGGTGATGCCGTAGTAGAGAATATCGCGGATATCGTCATCGTCGTCGACCACCAACACCAACGGTTCGGTGGTCTCTATGGTTGGCATCGAATTCATGCATCGCCTCCTGAAGGTCTGACATTTTGGCCTCGTCGGTTCAAAGGCCACCCATTCACAACACTTTGCCCGCTCCTTGGCGATTGTTTCTCCAGCTTGAAGCATTGCACATGGATACGACGAGAAGCACGGCGCTTCGACAAAATCGTCAGAATCAGGATTTAAAAATCAGGAAGATCACATAGAGGACATAACATCCCACAAGGATCAGACCTTTTCTGCGAGAAATTGTCAAGTCTTGTCTCATCATCAGCCAGGGCAACAGCTGATGATCATCATCACCAGATAATCCACGATCAAGCCGCTTTTCACGAAACCGCCGGGAATCGTGATCGGCCGAATCATGGCAGAGGCCCCCACGACGCTGAGCAGGTTGAAAACATTGCTGCCCACAAGATTCCCCAGGGAGATATCCATCTCCTTTCTCACCGCCGCCATCACCGATGTGGCCAGCTCCGGGACCGATGTACCGAATGCTACCACGGTCAGGCCCACGAATTTTTCATTGACGCCCAGGGCGGTCATCATCCGTACCGCCGCGTCCACGAGCAGCTCCGCCCCCACCACAACGGTGGTGATCCCTCCCGCCACCATCAGGCCCTGCCGCCAGCGCTGTTTTTGCAATCCATCTGGCGGTGAGGTTTCTGTCGCCGGGGGCTTCGGATGATCGACGGTCCGATCGACCCGGGTGGCGACCTTGTAATTGAACCCGGTATAGGCGACAACACCGGCAAAAAGCATGACCCCCTCGGCCCTGCTGATCACCGAATTGAGCGAAAGCAGAAACAGAAAAACGGAAATGGCCAGCATCAACGGGATATCCCGCCGAATGACGGTCCGGCTGGTGGTCACCGGTTGGAACACCGCGGTGAGCCCCAGCACCAGGGCAATGTTGCAGATATTGCTGCCGACCACATTCCCCAGGGCAATCATGCTTTTGGCCTTGAAGGCGGAAACCATGCTGACCACCAATTCGGGAGCCGACGTGCCGAAGGCCACCACCGTAAGGCCGATCACCATGGGCGTCAGCCCCAGGCTGCGCGCCAGCGAGGCCGCGCCCTGGACCAGCCAACCGGCGCCGTAGTAAAGCAAGCATAAGCCGATTGAGAAAAAGATCAAATTCGTAAGGATCAAAATGGTTGCCTTTCTTGGATTCCGGCCAGGCTTTCGTGTGCGCGGACGGGAATCGCAAATGCCTGTCGTTTAGCGGTCCGCGTAACGGATCGTCACCGGTTTTCGCCAGGCCACGCGCTGATAGGTTTCATCCGGCCATCCCAGGGAGATCACCGCGTAGGGGGTTTCATGGTCCGGGATCCCCAGGCTGCGGACAATGCGCCGATCGCGCCGCATGGCTTCGATGGCATAACCGATCAGACAACTGCCCAAGCCCATGGCATGGGCGGCCAAAAGGATGTTACCCGTCGCCAAAAGGGCATCCTCGGCCGGGCAGGAAGCATCACTCTTCGCCGCCACCACGATGCCCGCCGGCGCACCATGAAAAAGCAGGTCACGGCCGCCGGCGGCATAGGCCTCGAGCCCCCGTTTGACCGTGGCATGGTACTGCCGGTAGTACGTGTCCAGTTCGGGTCTGCCCAGCAGCCGGAGCCCACGGCGCAGCCAGGCTTTTTCGGCCATCCGGTTGGTCCTGCGGAAGAAATCGCCCACGCGCCGTCCCAACCGCTCCAGGTCATCCCGATGGGGCAGCAGGGTGAAGGTCCATGGCTGACAGTTGGTTCCCGATGGCGCCGTCACCCCCACCTGAACCAAATCCGTCAAGATAGCGCGTTCCACCGGCCGGGACAAAAAGTTGCGGCAGGAGCGCCGCGATCCCATCAGGCTGACCAGGGCCGGTAGGTCGAACCGGCCGTGGGGAAGCCAGCGGCGATCGGCCCGGAACGTCTTGAAGGCAAACAGGTCGGACGTTACGGCCGGGACCTCGACGGCATCGGCAGGACAGGCTGCGCCACAATGATCGCAGCCCATGGACTCGCCCTCCCGGACGACAGCCTGGCCATCGACCAGGACCAGGATGTCTTTGGGGCAG
>NZ_BBCC01000279.1 GCF_001311845.1 Desulfosarcina cetonica JCM 12296
GCGTCGCCCTTGGCGCGGTGGCCGGCGTGGAAACCGGTCCCGGAATGGTCCTGACAGCCATTGGCGGCGGTTTGATCGGCGGGATGGCCGGTTATTTCGGGGCGGACTGGATTGCAGACTGGATCTATGAAAACTGATCCCACAACAACCTGGCCCATTGCGGTTCAGGAAACCCAATCACTCACCTTTCTGGGGCTTCCGCAGCGCCTGGGCAATGGCATGCCACCCACCCGTGAAACCTATGATCGGTTTCCACCGCTTGACGCCGTTGCCGGAGATGATTGGTTTGCGCGAATACTGTCCGTCCTGCTGCCGCGCACTGTCGTTTGGGCATGGTGGGCGCCGTCGCGAACCAGGGGGCTGAAAGCCATCACAGCACACACGATGCCGGCCGACATCCCGCTGACAACGCTGACGTATGCCGTGAAAAGGCGCTGGTTGTTGCATGGCAGGACGCTGGTAATGGTTCCACCGGCCCTGCATGAAGCGCAAAATCAGGTTCTGGAATGGGCCGGGATCGACACCGAGCGCGCACCTGAACTTCTCCTGGCGGCGCCATCATCATGCCGGATCTGGAAATCCGAGTCCATTTTCTCATGGTGTCGGAATCGCACCGCATGGAAAGACCCTTCCGCGGTGGCGGAGGTGCCGGCGGATCGGGTTGTCGTGATGTTCGATGGCGATATCTACTGTGCCTTGCCCGCGAGTCAGGCGCCTGCTCAGCTTCAAGCCCTGCATGCACTGGCCGCAACATGGGGGCTGGAAGTCATTCCCGGTCCGATGGAGCATGCTTGGCCGTCACCGGAACAACCGCCTCAGGCTGGCGGAAATAAATAATTCCCCCAGATCGCGCCGGATTTGGGTTCGTCTACAAGGCGCTGCCACCGGTGCATATCGGGAATATGTGCCGGTGGCGGCAACGCGGTAGACGGGCACAAAGACAAGCAGGATGGAGGAATTATTTCTTTCCGCCAGCCTTAATAAACGAACTTCAGTGCAAGATCATCCACGATACAGGCACCCCTTCTGACAGACTGGCTCACCGCTTAGAAGTCTTATGTTAAGTTTAGAACTTGAGTGTCCCAACTTCCTCTGGTGAACCAGAGCTGACCGGAATCCGTGCCATCGAAGGAGACGATGCCGTAAAGGCGATCTGTTGAAAATGGCTATCACTTCGCCTGAAAATTGTAAGCCAAACGAGCCAACTTTTCGCGGTCAAGGCCCGCTCTTCCAGGGTCCGGCAGGGAAATGGGATTCCGGTAGACACATGAAGACAACGGGTGGACTGCGGATTACCGGCAAAAAGGTTTTTCAAAAAAGCGACATCTGCCCCTTGAGGTCCAAGCGCATGCCGTATTCGTCTTCAAAATCTTCCTGGATGCCCTGGATTTCACCGGGCGTAAGGCCGGCCACGCTGGCGGAGATCGTGTCGTTTTGGGCGTCGGCGGACAGATTGCGGATCTGGCAGCCTTCGGGCAGCATGGAACGCAACAGGCTGCGTGGACGCACGGGGCCGCCTTTTCGCTTGGGCGGCTCAAAAATCACCGTGCGGCCGGCGACCCGTTGGATGTGCCACTTCAGGTAGGCGAAGCGCTCGTTCTCCGTTTCCGGCGACCGGAAGGTGATTTGCAGGGTGGTTTCATCCACATGCAGCCTGGCGCCGACCGCCCCCGCCTGCTTGAGGATTTCCCGGGTGGATTTGCGGGCCTCGTTGACAGAGCATTCGCCTTCCCGCGCCTCGTAATGCAGCACCGGTTCGCCGTCCAGGCCGGCGGTGACCACCTCCGGCGGCAGGCTCATCAAAATCGACTGCACCTCCTCCATGGAGGCCGCGTCGCGAAGGCGCAAAAACGCGTCGGGGCAGGTAACCCTGATCCCGGCGAACGAGCGGGCCTGGCGGAAGGGATCGGATCCGCGGCTGCGCCATCCCTTGGAAAGGCCGGCCATCTGGGTGGCCCCGTATTGCAGGGGATGGGCGCTGCGGTCGACGATGTCGATGACGATGCAGGTATGCTTACCGGGCGAGGTCCGCAGGCCCCGTCCGATACACTGGGTGTAGACCAACGGCGAGGTGGTCGGCCGGGCCATGAGGATGCATTCCACGCTCGGATCATCGAAGCCCTCGGTGAGCACGCCGTAGTTGGTCAACACCTGGATCTTTCCGTCGGCAAAGCGCTTGAGGATGTCGCCGCGATTTTTACTCTTGCCGTCGACCTTCTCCGCCCGGATGCCCAGGGCCGAGAAATCCGCAGCCAGATCCAGGGCGTGCCCGACCCCGGCGCAAAAGGCGATGGTCTTCTTTTCCTTGCCCTGTTCCATCCACGCCTTCAAGGTCAACGCCCGGTTGGCGGCCGTGTTCATCACCCGGGAAAGCGCGCCCACCTGGAAATCGCCAGCCGACATCTTGACCTTGTCCAGGTTCAGGTTCCCCCGGATGGTGAAATAGCGCATGGGCACCAGATAGCCGAGATCTTCCAGATCGGCGCGGGAAATTTCGAATGCCGTGCGGCCGAAAACGTCCAGGGCCGACTTGCCGTCCGTGCGTTGGGGGGTGGCCGTCATGCCGAGCAGCAGGGTATCCTGGTCGGCTTGGGTGTGAAAGTAGTCGATCACCTCGCCCCAACTCGGTGCCAGCGCCCGATGGCACTCGTCGCAGATGATCAGCGCGTAGTCCTTGGGATCGTAGTTTTCCTTGCGGCGCACCAGGGATTGAACCGACGCCAGGGTGATGGCGCCATCGCCCTTGACGGTTCGCTTGCCCTGCTCGATCTGCACCCCGAGTCCGGGCAGATGCCGCCGGATGGTGCGGGCGGTCTGATCGATGATCTCCCGGCGATGGGCCACGAAAAGGACCTTGCCGAAGGTCTTGGTGGCTCGCAGGGCCTTGATGATATGGGTCGCGATGACGGTTTTTCCGGCCCCGGTGGGAAGGAAAAGCAGCATGCGGCGCTGGTTTTGCTCTTGATAACGCGAGACCACGGCGGCAACGGCTTTTTTCTGATAGGGGCGGAGTCGAAAAGGGCGCATGCGGATTCGATTACCCCAACGCGTTTAAAATATCCATGAGATTCAAACCCTCCTGGGGCCAGCGGACGCTGTCGTGGATGGCGGCGCGACCTATCCTGCGGCGATTTTCCTGCCGCCAGCCTTACTGCTCGGCCAGCGCCAGCTTGATCCCCAGAGCGGCAAACAACAAGGCGAAGGAACGCTGAAGGCGGTGCAATGTTTTCGGTGAATTGACCACGTAAGTCCGGACCATGTCGGCACAGATGCCGTAGAGGACGAAGATGACCAGGGTCATGACCATGAAGATGCCGCTCAGCAGGAACATCTGGGGCAGAGGCCCTCCGGCATCGGGCGATACGAACAGGGGGAGAAAGGCCAGGAAAAAAATGGAAAGCTTGGGATTGAGGATATTGATCAAGAACCCCCTGGTAATGATGCGGCCCGCTCCGCTGCGGGTGCCCCTGGCATCGAGTCGAAGGACGCCCGTGTCGCGCCACATGGACCAGGCCAAGTATAACAAATACGCCACGCCCGCCATTTTGACCACCTGAAAGGCCAGCGCGCTCACATGTAAAATAGCCGACAGCCCCAGAATACTGGCAAGCAGGTGGGGCACAATACCGGCCGTACATCCCAGTGCGGCCGCCGTGCTGGCCCGCCATCCCCTGAAAAGCCCCGTGGAGACGGTATAGATCACGCCTGTCCCTGGCATCAGAACGACGACCAGGGAGGTCAACAGAAATTCAGTGCTTGGCAAGGTTATCTCCTTTCAGTTGCTTTTGCATGTGTCGATGGGGAATGCCGGCATCCATGAATTGATCGCCATAGCAGCGATAGCCCAGTTTTTCGTAGAATGGGATCGCCTGCACTTGGGCGCCCAGGGAAACTCTTTCCAGTCCGTTGGCGATCGCGCTTTCTTCGAGAAAGCGGATCATGCGGCTCCCCAGCCCCCTTCCGCGAAAGGGGCTCAGGACGGCAATGCGGCCGATGTGACCGTCATCCGCCAATCGGCCGGTGGCCACCGGCCGGCCATCCCGCAAAAGCAGGGCATGGCGGCAGAAAGGATCCTTTTCATCCTGCTCCAACGCCTCAGGCACCCCCTGTTCCTCTACGAAAACCGCGCGGCGGACCGCCATGAGACGGCGGCTTTCCGCGTCAAAACTTGTTTCGATGATCACCGCCAACACGTCCAGAATATCCATGAAATTCAACCCCTCCTGGGGCCAGCGGACGCTGCCGGTGTTGGCCAGATAGGGGCTTGCCAGCGCCTGGCCGAGCCAGCGGCGGGCCAGGGCCGGATCGTGGTCGTTTGCCTGGGAACGGGAATAGGGGACCGAAAGGTTCTTCTCCAGAAGAGCACGGTAGAGGATCCGTTCCGCCTCCAGGGGGGGGAGCCCCCGTTCCTCCCGGTGGCGGTTGATGCGGCAAGGGATGGCGATGCCCGTGGGGTCCAGATCCCCGAAATAGCGGATGCCGGCGGCGGCCACCTGGTGTTGGATTTCCGTCAGTCCGTCGCTGGCCCGTTCGGCGGCACAGGCGGCAAAGCCCTGACCGTAGACCACGGCGGCATATCGATGACAGGTGGCGTTGGCCCGACAGCAGCTCCAGTAGGTATTTGAATTCTCCACGACCAGGAGGGGCTTTCCCGCGGTTTCACGTGGATCCAGGGAGAAAGGGCGAAAGGGCAGCGGTTCGGGGCAGTAGAAGCAATCCAGATCGTCCAGGGTGACGCGGCCGCCGAACATGCCTGAGCGAACGTAAGCATCCAGGGCCTTTTCATCGCCGAAGATCTCCAGTGCCCGTTCCCGGTGCGGCACCCGTACCGGCTCCGGCGGACGGTCCAGCAGGTAGCGGTTCACCTGCTCGGCCCGTTCCAGTTCCGCCCGCGTACGCAGGGTGTGGGCAAAGGCCACCATGCGCGTGGCTCCCAGGCCGTTTTGTTGCGCAGCGCGTCCAGGGTTTGCCGATGGGTCTTTTGCCGCTCGTCTTCGTCAGTGCGAATAGCGGTGACGTATCGCGGCAGGCCGGTCAGGCGATCCCGGAGATGCCGGGCCTTGGGCAGACGCAGATGTCCTTCGGCCGCCAATGCCGTCAAGGTTTCCAGCAGGCGCTCCTGGAATTCGAAATCGGACAGGGCGTCGGCCCTGGGGCGCACCGCCGCCGCGATCTTCTCCATCGCCACCCGTTTCTTTCGGCTGGCGCCGAGCACGGCCAGCACGGCATCACGCCAAGACGGGCGCATCGGATTTCTCCACGTGAAGTTCGGCGATCTCCAGCAGATCGTAGGTCGCATGGCCGATTTCGACCTTCTTTTCTCCCTTGCGGATGGCCACGCGCAATTCGAACAAGTCCAGGGATTCGCGGTCGTTGATGCCGGTCAGGTAGACGCATTGAATGCCCATAGCCCGGGCCACCTTCAATTGAGCATCGAGGAAATCCGAGCGGTTGCAGACCCCCAGGGGATTGTCCAGCACGAGAAAGGCGGGAATGCGGCCGTCGGGATGGCTGTGGCGCTTTTTGCGCATGGAGATCAAAAGGGTGTAGAGCAGCACCGCCGTGGTCAGGGCCTCGCCGCCGGAGCCCAGGTCCTTGCCCACCGGTTCATAGTTGCGGCCGGTGTCGTCGCACTTGAGCAGGCGGATGCCGAAGGTCTTCTTCCCCGTGGCGGCGCCCAGCAGCTGGTAGAGCAGTTCGCCTCCCAGGCAGTTGCCCCTGGCCGGATTGACCTCGGGCAGGCGGTCCTGCTGGATCAGTTCATGCAGCCAGTTCTCCACCGAGCGTTTGAAATCCTCACCGTGGCGGGTGAAATCGAGCCGCGTGCCGGTGCGCAGGATGCTCTGGCCGCCGTAGACGTAGACATCCTCGGGCAGGTGCTGCTGGGCCGCGGTCTGCAGCTTTTGGTGATACTCCTTGGCGCGCGAGAGCAGCATGTCCACCAGGTTGTCCATGATCTGCTGGGAAATCGAAAGATCGCTCTCGATATTCTGGGCGATCTCCTCGCAGCGCCCGATCAGCTCCTCGGCCTGGGCGCCGAGGGACTCGGTGTCGTGGCGCCGAAGCTCGTCGATGATCGCGGGCAGGTGGCTGCGGA
>NZ_BBCC01000280.1 GCF_001311845.1 Desulfosarcina cetonica JCM 12296
CGCCGCCCGGGCGAATCACGCGCAGGCAGGCGTCGAGCGCCATCTGCGATCCGATCGCCTCGATGGCCGCGTCGACCCCCACGCCCCGGGTCAGGTCCATGATCGCTTCATCCGGATCCACCTCGGTGAAATCAATGGTGGTATCGGCACCGTAAAATCGGGAGAGCGCCAGCCGGTTGGCCCGTTTGTCCACCGTGATGATCTGTCCGGCGCCTTGCAGACGGGCGCCGGCGGTGGCCATCAATCCCACGGGACCCTGGCCGTAAATGGCCACGGTGCCGCCCAATGGAATCCTCGCCGCCTCGGCCCCGGCAAAACCGGTGGACATCATGTCGCTGGTATAACAGGCGGCTTCGTCGCTGATTTCATCGGGGATCACCACCAGATTGGCATCCGCGTGGTTGACGAGAAAAAAATCGGCAAAGACCCCGTCCCGCTGATGGGAGAATTTCCACCCGCCCAGCAACCCGCCGCACTGGCTCGAGCAGCCCCGCTGGCAATGATGGCAGGTATAGCATGGCGTGATCGAATTCACCGCCACCCGGTCCCCGACCCGGACCGATCGAACCGCCTCGCCCAGCCGGTGAACGACGCCGGTGGCCTCGTGGCCGAGGGTCAGATCAAGCGATTTGCCGACGGAACCATTGACCACATGGCAATCGGAGGTACACACCAGCGCCACACCGGTTTTGACCACGGCGTCATTGGCCCCCGGTCGCGGGATCGGTTTGCGCATGAATCCGGTTTCACCCACCGCGTGCATGACAAAGGCCTTCATGGCGATGGACCTGTCCAGGTTTGAACGTCGACGATGCCCAGCTTGACGGCGTATTTCACCAGATCGATCACCGTGCTCAAGCCCAGTTTTTCCATGATTTTCGTGCGATGATTTTCAACCGTCTTGGGACTGATGAACAGTTTCGCGGCGATCGCCTTGGAGGAGAGGCCCTTGACCACCAGGCGCATCACCTCCTGTTCACGGGGTGTCAATTCACCATAGCGCGAATCGGAGATGGCCGGCGTGCGGATATGCAGATCCAGCAATACCTGAACGATTTCGTTCAATATGGTCGGATCGAAGTAGTATTGCCCCTTGGTAACGGCGTTCAAGGCCTCCAAGAGAATATCCGGCGTGCTGTCCTTCACGATGTAGCCCACCGCGCCGGCCTTGAGGCTTTGAACGACATAGTCGATCTTGGCGTACATGCTGATCATGATGACCTTGGCCTCCGGCGCGTGGCGCAGGATCCGCCGCGTCCCGTCGATGCCGTTATGCCCCTGAAGGGCGATATCCATGAGGATGATTTCCGGCGCCGATGCATCCACGAAATGGCAGGCCTGTTCGACGGTGGCGGTTTCGCCCACGACCGCGTATACCGGATTGCGGGCGAGGAGCAGTTTCAGCCCGCCGCGGAAGAGGCGATGATCGTCCACCAAGAGGACGGTTTTTCGATCAGGCAAATTGCTGCTCATCCGGATCACCCTGAAAATAGGGGATTTCGACGAAAATCCGCGTCCCGCTGCGCGGTTTGGAATCAATGGTCATCTTTCCGCTCAGCAGTCCTACCCGTTCGCGCATGCTCCAGATGCCCATGCAGCCCTTCTGCGCGGCCCGTTCAAGGTGGCGGTACCCATCGAAACCCTTGCCGTCATCCTCGATACGCAGAATAATATCGGGATGTGAAAACACCAGACGGACGATAACGTTGCGCGCGCCGGCATGTTTCTGGATATTGTTGAGTGCCTCCTGCAACAGCCGGTAGACGGCGCTGTTCAATTCAAAATCGGTTTTCAGGTGGTCCATGCCAGCGGTTTTGAAATCCACGTGCAGGCCGGAAAGCTTGGCCACATTGCGGCACAGTCCGTGAAGAACATTGACCAGTCCCAGGGTCTCCATGCCGGTCGGGTGGATATTGAACACCATTTTGCGCACATTGTTGATGGTATCCTGCAATGTCGCCATCAACGCATGGGCCTGATCATCGTATCCTTCCGGCGGGGAATCGAGGCCCGCGAGAAATGTCTTCAAGCGGATATTGATCGAGTACAGGTCCTGGGCCAGATGATCGTGCAGGTCCCTGGCGATCCGGTTGCGTTCGATCTCCTGGGTGCGGATCAACTGCCGCGAAAGGGTGTGGATCCGTTCTTCCGTCTCCTTGCGCGCCGATATGTCGCGCATGTAGATGATCGTCCCGATGGGCTTGTTTTCCTCATCTTCCAAGAATGAGAAGGAGACCAGAAGCGGGATCACCCGCCCGTCGGTCAGTTGGGCTTCCAGCTCATAGTTGGAAGTGGGCGCATGGGAAAAGATCAATTGGAAGATGTCCGCGTAACCGTCGAGCTGGTTGCGGATGATTTCCCCGATGAAGCGGCCGATAAAATGCTTGCGCGGCATGTGGAACAGGGCCGCGGCACCCTTGTTGGCCTGGGTGACGATCCCCCTGGCATCGGTCACCACGATGGCGTCCATGCAGCTTTCGAAAATACCGACCAGATGGTCCTTGATGCCGATGATGGTTTTCATCTCGGTAATATCGCGGACAATGCCCTCGATCGCCCGGGGCTGACCGGCACGATCCCGGATAATCACCCACCGGTCGTGCATCCAACAAATACTTCCGTCCGATGCCATCAAGCGGTATTCGATCCCATCGCCGGTACTGTTCTGAAGGGACCCGGGGCTGATCTTGTTCCTGAACTTCTCCCTGTCCTTGGGCAGAATCCGGTTGATGGCCGAGTCCGTGGTGACGATGTCCTTGCAGGGCTGGCCGAACATGTCGATGAAGGCCGGATTGGTATAGACATATTTTTGGATGCCCAGATGATACGTGTAGATGCCGTCGCGAGTGTGGTTCAGCAGGCTGTAGAAGCGCTTCTTGGCCGCTTTGAGGGCTTCGTTGTGTTCCTTATAGGCGTTGTACTCGCGCTGCAGGCCCAGGTAGCGCTCAGCCAATGCCGCGAACGGATCCACCGCCCGGGAAGATGGCGGACAGGTGCCGATCTCTTCCCGTTGCCGTTTGGCGGGTATCATTGCATGGCCGGTAGGGGGCAGGTCGCCGTTTGCACCAGCTCGATCAACACGTTGCCCGTGTCTTTGGGGTGTAGAAAAAGCGTCTTTTCGAAGCAGGGCGTCCACTGGGGTTCCCCGGGGATCAGACGCACCTTCCGGGCCTTGAGCTCTGCCACCGTCGCCGCCATATCGTCAACTTCGTAGCAGATATGGTGCAGGCCGCCGCCGTTTTTCAGAAAGCGCCCCAGTCCGTCGTCGGGATTGGTGGGCTGCACCAGTTCGATGTAGGTATTCTTGACCGGCAGGAAGGCCACTCGGGCCGAGAATGCCTTCACATCGAAGATCTTCACGGGCTGCATGCCGAAGATCGTTTCGTACGGTGTTTTGGCGGCTTCGATATCGGCGACCACTATGCCGATATGGTGGACGGCCAGATCTTTCCAGTTCATCTTGTTTTCTCCTTTTCGGCGCACAGAAAAGAATTGAGCGGCCCTTCAAGACAGAAGCGGGCCGTGGGGGAGGGGATGCAGCCCGTTTTATGGGCAGGTTTGTCCCCATTTCGCCAGGATGCTGGCCGCGACGACCCATAAATGGGCCGATTCGAAAACCGGCACGCCCACGGCTTCGATGGCCAGCGATAGTTTGCGGGTGTAGGGACCACCCGACGCCCCGCATAAGATCGGTTTTTTCGATCGGCGCTGGATTTGCGCCAAGGCATCGACAATCCCTTCGTCCAGCGGCGTATCCTGGAAAACGAACCAGTTCATGATAATGTCCACGCCGGGATCATCCACCAGCCGCTCCATGGCGTAGAGATAGTCCGCCGAGGTGGCCGAACCGGTGACGTCCACCGGATTTTTACAGATGTAAAAGGAGGGGTAATGGGCCTCCATTTTCTTGATGGTGTCCGGGCTGATGGTGGCCATGGTGAGGCCGTGGCGGTCGAACAGATCCATGGCATTGACCATGGGACCGGCGCCGTTGCTGATCATGGCGATGGCCGGTCCCCGGGCCGGGGGTTGCATGGACAGGGCCTTGGCGGCCGCCACGAGCTCCTCGAAGGTGTCGACGGTCAGGATGCCGGCCTGGTTGAAGGCCCCTTTGCAGACACCGTAGCTGCCGCCGTAGGCCCCGGTATGGGACTGGGCCGCCTGGGCCGCCTGTCGCTGCGCCCGGATTTGTAGACCACGATGGGCTTGGCGTGCCGGCGGATGATCGATCGGGCCGTTTGCAGAAATTTGCGGCCATCGCCAAACCCCTCGACATAGGCGGCCAGGACCTGGGTGCGATCATCTTCCGCGAGGAAGGCGATCATGTCGGCCTCATCGACCTCCACCCGGTTACCGTAGGAGATCATTTTATTGATGCCGATGTGCTCAAACGCTTCCATGAAGCTGCAGCCGTAGGTTCCGCTCTGGGTGATGAAGGCGATATTGCCCCCTGGCGGACGTGTCATTCGCTCGTGGGTCTGGAAAAAGGCATCGAAGCGGCTGTGGGCATCGAAACAGCCGATGCAATTGGGACCGATGACGCGGATGCCATGCTCCCGCGCCTTGCGCTGGATCGTCTGTTCCAGCTGCATGGCCGCTCCGCCCAGTTCCTTGCCGCCGCCGGAAATGATCAATACCGCGTCAATCCCCAGGCGCTGGCATTGGTCCAGAATGTCCGGGACCATCGTCAGGCCCACGACCACCACGGCCAGATCCACGCCGGCGGGGAGCGCTTCCAGGCTGGGATAACTCTTTTGGCCGAATACCGCCTTGCCCCCCAGGGTGACGGGATAGACCGTGCCCTTGTATTCGTGATTGATCAGGCTGTCGGCCACCGCGTAACCGATCTTGCCGGGGGTGGTGGAAGCCCCCAAAAGGGCCACGCGTTGGGGTTGGAAGAATTTCTCCAGATGATCGGTGCGGGGAGGTTCACTCTCCAGTGAGACCTCCTCGGCGCGTTCGGCTAGCACGATCTTGGCATCCAGGGCCACGGCCGTGTGGCCATCGACCACCACGGGGTTGAGATCCACGGACTGGTAGAGCCCGGCGGCATCACAACCAAACCGGGCCACCGCGGCGATGGCCCGGATGAGGGCTTCAGCGCTTAGCGGTGGCTGCCCGCGGTGGCCGTCGATCAATTTCCGGCCCTTGATTTCGCCCATCATGGCGACAATGTCGGCCCGGTTGACCGGCAGGGGGCGAAAGGTCACGTCGTCGAGCAGGTGGATCAGGGTCCCGCCGGTCCCCAGCATCACCACCGGTCCGAATTGGGGATCGTTTTGCAGGCCGACGATGAACTCGGTCCCGGCCGGCAGCATCTTTTCCACCAGAAACCCGTCAATGGCTTCACCGCGCCGGGAGAACTGGGCTTGCATGGCCCGGCAGGCCGCGATCAGGGCCGCGTCATCGGTGATGTTCAGGCGTACGGCCTGCCGTTCGGTCTTGTGCAGCAGGGTAGTGGATGCCACTTTCACCACCACCGGGTAACCGATTTGCGCGGCGGCCGCAGGGGCCTCGGCCGCCGTGGGAACAAATACGCCGGGAGCGTCGGGATGCCATAGCCGCCCAACAGCTTTTTGGACGCATGCTCGGGGATCACCACCGCCTGTTGCGAAATGTAGGTTTGGCAAACTTGCCGCGCGGCCTTTGCTTTCATTGACGCCTCCCGGATTTCCTAATGTTGACGGATTCGTAAAAAGCCCGATAAATGTTACCCCCGCATGTTACGGAATTCATAATTCCGATCTTTTCCCAAAGCCTTTGTGGCGGTTTATCCGATGGCCATAATCACGTCGCCCGCCGCCACGGCGGCGCCCTTGGCGGCGCGGATTTCCTTCACCGTGCCGCTGACGGTGCTGCAGATATTGTTTTCCATTTTCATGGCCTCCATGGTTGCCACGGTCTGTCCCGAAGACACCGTATCTCCCACCTGGACCTTGACCTCGAGGATCAGGCCGGGAATGGGGGCCGTCACCACGCCCTCACCGGCCGGCGGCATGGCGGCCGATGTCGGTGCGGCCGGTACCGGGGTGGGT
>NZ_BBCC01000281.1 GCF_001311845.1 Desulfosarcina cetonica JCM 12296
CGCCGTCGCCCACGGCCTGGCGGAAGGCCTTGGCCGTGATCACGTTCTCGTCTTCATCGAGCAAGGTAAAGGCGATCTGATCGGAATCGCTGTTGCCCGAATTGCGCGCGGTGACGATCTCGATCTCTTCGTCACCGGTATTCTCCAGGGTAAACCACACCTTGCCGGTGCCACCCCGGGTAAAAGACTCGTTGGCGATCTGCAGCACCAGCATGCCGTCGCTCACCCGCACTTGGCCGCTGCGCACGATGCGCACGGTTTCGTTGGTCTCGGGCGTGATCACGATGGTGGTGGGCAGGTCGGCCGGATCGGTCAGGTCTGCATAGCCGCCCACGACCACATCCACGCTGGCCGTGGCATCGGCCGCCAAGCTGAAAGCCTCGGATTGATGGGTCCGGCCGCCCAGAACCGCCTGCAGCCGGATGTCGCTCGCGGCGCTGTCGGAACGGTTTTTCACGGTATAGGTCAACCGGTTCATCAGGCCCCGGCGCACCACGCATCGTCGACCAGGGAAGCCTCGATCACCGGCAGGGTGATGCCGCGGCCCAGGCTGGCAACGTCGTCCGCGTCCACGGCCACCACGGTATACTGGCGCTGGTCATCGGACCAGCCGATGTCCGTGTACTGCGTGTCGGTGAGCAGGCCGTCGCTTAACTGCACGCCGGCATCGACATCACCCAGGTAAATCCGGTAGCCGGCAATGGTGCTGCCCGAATGGGTCCAGGAGACCACCGGCGACTCGCTCTCGCTCTGCACCACGGACAGGGAGGAAACGGGCAAGAGATCGAAGTTGAGATAGCTTGATGTCGCCGGCGGCGACTGGTTGCCGGCCGCGTCCACGGCCGTGACCGTGTAGCAATGGTCATCGTCGCTGGGGTGGGGATCCACCACCAGGGTCGCCTCGATCCCCTCGGCCAGGGCATCGAGCCCGTCGACCGTGGTGATCTCGGTCTGCGGTGCGCGGTAGAGGCTGTAGGTGATCGCTTCGGTATAGGCCGGCGGGTTCCAGGAGGCCTTGATGCCGTTGGCCACCAGTTCCAGGGCAAAATCCGTGGGGGCGTTCGGCGCCACGGAATCGGCCGCGACCGTGACCGTGTCGCTCAATCCGCTCTCGGCCTCCTGGCCGTTTTCGGCTCGGATGCTGGTAACGGCATAGGTGTAGTCACCATCGGTCTCTGTGGCGTCAACGTGTTCGATCAGGCTGCCGTCATCCAGGCGGGTGAGCACGGCCAGTTCGGTCTCATCGGGTCCCTGGCGGTAGACCTGGTAGGCCACGGCCTGGTCCACCGGATTCCAGGAGAGCTGAACCTTTCCTCCGGGCAGCGCCCTGCCGGTCAGGCCATCGGGCGCCTCCAGGGGCGGCAGGTCGCCCTGGTAGACCTGGAAGCGGTTGTCCGCATCGATGTCACTGCCGGCGTTATCCAGATCGTCGAAGGCGCTAAAGGTCAGGGAGAGGGATTCTGCATCGGCCGCACCGGCATCCGCGGGCAGGCTGAAAACCGCCTGCCAGGTCTGGGCGTCGCCGTCGGCGGTGGCCAGCTGGGCCAGGCTGTCGACCGTAACGGTCTCGCGGCCGTCGCCGGAAAGCAGGTAGCCCACTTCGGGCAGGGTGCCTGCCTTGACCGCCTCGGAAAGTCCCAGCACTGCCGTAACCGTGACCGGTTCCTCCACATCGTTCTGGATGGGGCTTTGGGGCGTCACCACCAGGCGATGGACCGACGGTCCGTCGGTATCGATAAGGATGGTACCGCCGGCATCGATCTCCGTGCCCCGGTTGCCCACCATGTCACGGCCGGAAAAGACTGCCCAGGCGTTGCCACTGGGGGTGGTGTCGGCGATGACGAAAAAACCGCCGTAGGTCGTGTCGTCGATCTGGGTCAAGTCCACGGAGATGGGGGTGGCCCCCGACGGCGTAATACTCAGGAAGGGGGTGGCCTGGAGCGCTTCGCTGACCGTCAGCACTAGGTTGACGGTACCCGGCGCCATGGTGCCGGTATCGGTGTCGTGGGCGCCTTCGGGCGTGTAAACAATGGAGACCGCCCGGGGAGCGATACTGTCGGCCACGGCAAAGACCTGGCTCGACGGTTCGCTTTCGTTGCCGGCCGCATCCAGACAGGTGACCCGGTAATACCAGGTGCCGTCGCTGCCGGGCACATCCTCGAAACTGTCGCTGGTGAGTGTGCTGGCGTTCACCCGCTGGGCCTGGGCCACATCGGTAAAGCCCGCGGCACTGCGGTAGAGGTTGTAGCCGCTGATCACGCTGTCGGACGGTTTTTGCCAGCCGATGCGGATCACGCCGCCCGATTTGGCCGTGGCCGTTACCGCCGTGGGTGCGCTGGGCAGGGTGGTGTCCAGGGTGACCGTCACGGCAATGCTCAAGGGGCCTTCGCCGCTACGGTTGGCGGCGCTGGCCTGGATGCTGTTGGCGCCTTCGGCCAGGGTCAGGATGATACTGAAATAGCCCTTGCCGTCCGCCGTGCCCGACGCTCCGCCGGATAGACCGTTGACATACAATTTCACCGTGGTGTCGGCCAGCGCCTGGCCGGAGACCACCACCTGGGTCTTGTTGGTGGTGGTGCCGTCGGTCGGGCTGCTGATGACCGGCGCGTCTGGCAGGGCCAGGGCCACGGTAAAATTGATGGTCAGGGTGGTACGGTTGTCCAGGGTGTCATAGGCGGTGATGATCAGCGTATGACTGCCGTCGGCCATGTCCGCCGGATCGAGATAGCAGGTGTAGGGCGCCGAATAGTCGGTGCGCAGGAGCGTTCCATCCAGGGAGAATTCGACACGGCTCACCCCGGAGGGATCGCTGGCCGAAAGGGACAGGGTGACGGTACCGGTCAGGGTGTAGCCGTCGGCAAAGGCCTGGTTGCCGGCCATAAGGTCGCTGATCTCGGGTCCTCGGCATCGGCCTCGGGCGTGGCGCTGACGGCAACCACCGCAGGATCTTCACCATCGGAAGTGTTTACCGTGGTGACGGCAAACCAGTAAGTCTGGCCGTTGGTCAGCCCGGCCACCTTGGCCGAGGTGCCGGTGGCGGTGACGACGGCATGGGACCCGGAACGGTTGTCGATATTGCCGAAGGCGCGTCGCTGGTGTATACGCGATAGCTTTTCACATGCGCCGAGGGCTGAGCGGCATTCCAGGCGAGCTGCACGTAGCCGCTGAAAGGTTCGCCGGAAAGGCCCGACGGGTTGGGCAGCCAGGTGACGCCGGAGAGGCTGGCGCCGCTGCTTTCGTTGGGCTCGGCGGCATCGTCCACGGCGGTGATCTTTAGCGTGTGGGCCTCGGCCGTGCCGAGCCCGGAGAAGGTATGGGTCAACTGATCGGCCGCCAGGGCGGTGTATTCCGTGCCGCCGTCCAGGTAAATCCGGTACCCGGCCAGGTCGCCGGCGCTGTTGGCCGACGCGGTCCAGGTGAAGGTCAGGCTGTCCGCCTGGGCGGAAACCGCCAGGTTGGTGACATTCTCGGGCGCCTGGATGTCCTCCAGAAGCGCCGAAACCGGCGTTACCGCCGAATTGAAATTACCCATCTTATCCACGGCCACCACGGCGAACCAGACCGTGGTGCCTTTGATGAGACTCGTTGCCGTGGCGGTGAAGGTGCCCGCGGGAATGGTGTCATGGACGGGCATATCAGTGGTGACAACAGTAAAGCTGGTGCCTTCCTGCCAGTAGATGCGATAGCTGGCAACGTCTCCGTGGGCGGCTTCGTCATAACCTGACCAGTTCAGGATCGCGGTGGTACCGCTACCCTGGCCGTTGACCGTCAGGGTGGTGACGGGGTCGGGGGCAATGTCGTCGAAAACGATGACGGTGCTGGCCGTTTCACTGGCATTGCCGGCCCGGTCGGTGGCCACAAACGCGAAGGTGTTCTCTCCGCTGGCCAAGGTCACCGTGGTCTGCCAGGTGGTCGCCTCGGTATTGGCGACAACCTGGGTGCCGTTCATGCTGATGGCTGCATAGGCCTCCTTGGTGCCGGTAATGGTCTGGCTGGGGTTATGGGTGGGGGTGGTCACCGCATCGATGACCGGGGCTTCCGGGGCCACGGTGTCAACGGTGAACGCACGGTTCAGGGCGCTGCTGCTGTTGGTGTAATTGTCCTCCAACTGAACGGAGAGGGCATAGCCTCCGTCGGCCAACGCGGCCGCCGGGGTGAAGCTCACCGTGCCGTCGGCAGTAAAATCCCAGGTTCCGGCAATCGTATTGCCGTCGGCATCCTGGAGGCTGCGCGTGCATGCTTCCGTGTTCAGCCCGCTTCCCGTTTCGGTATAGGAAACGCTGACCACCGCCGGTGCCGCGGAGAGAAAACTGTCTGCCGTGGGAAAGGCACCGGTGATGGTCGGCGCCACGGAATCCACGGATACGTCTGCAAATATGCTCTCGGAGACGTTGCCGGCCGCATCGTGGGCCCAGATTTCCAGGGCATTGTCATCCTGGGAAAGGCTCATGGTGGTGGACCAGTCGCCGCTTCCCAGGGCCACCTTCTGGCTGCCGTTGATATAGATGGCCGTGGCATCCTCGCGGGTGCCGGTGACGGTAATGGTGGCGATGTTGGAGCGGTTCTCGGCCGGCTGCACGGACAGGGTTCCGGAGAGGATTTCTCCGCCGGTGAGGGTCGGCGCGGCCGGCACCTGGCCGTCCACGGTGAAGGCGATGCTGAAATGGGCAGTGTTGCCCGAGTCATCCACGCCGTCAAGGGAAAAGGTGTAAGTGTCATCGGGCAAGGGCGACGCAGCCGGGGTGAACGTGAAAACATCACCGGATTCAACCGTGCTGCCGGTCATGGCCTGACCGCTGCCGTTAACCAGGGTTACCGAGGCGATCACCGCCGCATCGGCAATGGACCCGTGGGCATCGGCAAGGGTCATGCTCAAGCTGGATACTTCCTGAAGGATCGCCCCGTTTGACGGGGTGCTCACCACCAGGGTCGGCGGGGTGGTGTCGATCACTTCGGGCAGGCTCGCCGACAGGGTGTTGTTTTCCTCATAGGATTCCTCGACAGCATCTGCACTGTCCGCCGTGACCGTGAGGGTGTGGCTGCCCTTGGTGGTAGTCCAGGTGATCGAGACCTGGCGGGTCGCCGCCGCGGCGATCACCGGGTTTACCGTCACGGTGCCCACGCTGGTGCCGTCGATGGCAAACGCCACCTTGAAGGCATCGACCACCGGTCCGCTGCCGGCGTTGGTGATTGTGGCCACGAGCGTGATGCTCTGGCCGGCGACCAGGTCGGTGGTTGGGTTCCAGGTGAGCTGGGAGACCTGCAGGTCCGGAGGATCGCCGATGGTGGTGAAGGACCATACCGGGCCGCTTGTTTCGGCGCCGGCATCGTCACGGGCGACTACCTGCCAATAGTAGGTGGTGCCGCCGGTGAGGCCGGAAACCGCATAGGTTGCCGAATCCAAGGATTCGGCAACCAGTGCCAGGGTATCGGCCGAGGTACCGAAGTAAAGGTCGTAGACCACCGTGTCCCATGGGTTGGGATCGCCGCCGGCCCAGGAGAGGGTCACGGCCACCGGCTGCCCCTCTTCCAGGATGGCCACGCGCACGGCGCCGTCCGCCGGACTGGGATTGCGCGGGGTCAACGGCGGGCTGTTGGTGGGCGGCGTGGCAATGCACGTGCTCACCGCCGTCAACCAGGTATCGGTGGTGACGACGCCGAATGTGGCGTCACCGTTGGTGTTGGGACCGTTGGGATCGTTCCACCAGTTGTCGTTGGCGGTTACGGTCTGGGCATGGGCGTTGTAAAGGCCGAAGGTATGGTTGCGCAAAAAGTTGTTGCCGCTCACCGACGGCTGGGCATTGCCAGCCGCATAGATACCATAATGATTGTCTTTGAGGTTGTTGCAACTGATCGGGACGGCATCGCTGCCATCGCCGGTGACATATACACCCGAATGACTGGAGTTGCGAATGGTGTTGTACTGGATGGTGGGTCTGGCGTTGTTGATGTAGATGTCGGCGTTATTGGTGTGCCC
>NZ_BBCC01000282.1 GCF_001311845.1 Desulfosarcina cetonica JCM 12296
GCCGGCGGCCCGGGAGGGGTGACGGGGGATGCCCTATTGTATCTCGTCCTGGGCCCGACGATCCTGTTCCAGAACCTCAACAGCCTCCGGTTGGCGCTGCTCAACGGCATGGGGCGTCATCGCCAGGCGGCCGGGCTGCGCATCCGCCAGCGGATCGTTTTCCTGGCGATCGTTGCGGTCCTGTGCCGGATGGCGGTACCGGTGCCCCTTCTGGCCATCGCCTTTCCCATCGGCCAGGTGGTCATGGCGGCGATGGGCCGCAGACAACTCAAACTGCCTGGCCTTGGCGTCGTGGTTGCCAGCCGGGCGCGCATCGCGCCAATGATGCAAAAGGGGCGGGCCCATTTATTTACCGACAACCTTCTGGATGTGGTCTTCTACCTGGACCTGTTGATTCTGGGGTGGTTTGTGGGCCCTGTGGAGCTGGGTGTGTATGCACGCGCCATGGTGCTCATGCGGCTCTTTCTGATTTTACCGGCAGGCCTGCAGCCGGTGTTTCGCCGGCAGGCCAATCTGCTGGTTGCCGCCGCCGACCGTTTGGGGCTGCAACGGCTGGTCAGCCGCACCGCCCGTTCGCTGTTCGTCATCCACGGCCTATTGGCGATCGTCATCCTGGTGCATTTTCCCCGCGTCATGGCGATTTTCTTCAACCTGCGGCACTGGACCGATCAAGCCTTCGGCGTGTTTGCCCTGGTGGTGCCGGGCCTGGTGTTTCATTCCCTGGCGATCGCCATGACACCGCTCTTCGAAGCCATCCAGGCCACCGACCGGCTCAAACGCCTCGCCCTGGTGGTCGCCGCGGCCAACACCGTGCTCAACCTCAACCTGATTCCCTTTGCCGGGTTGCCCGGCGCGGCAATGGCCACGACCGGAGCCATGTTCATTCATTTCTGGCTTTTTTGCCGCTGGCTGCCCGGTGATGTCGCCCGCATCGGCATTTTCTGGCCGGGCGCGGCGGCGGCCCTGTACTTGACCTACGTTCCCCTGGAGGCCCTGGAAATCGGTGTGCCCCTTTCCATGCTGCTGGCACCGCTGATCTTCGGCGGTCTGCTCTGGGTGACCGGATCCTTCGGCACATCCACGGCATGCCAGGAAGAACAACCCATTTGAACATCCTTGGGACCAGAGCCTATTTCTGCCCCGAAACCATTTTGTTGTTTGTTTAACCCGTAAGGAGGACAGCCATGACCGACCCAAACCCGCAAGACCCGCACCGGTTCAGCCTTGGCAAGCGGCGCTTCGCGATTCCCAGATTCAAGATCCCCGGCGGCGGCAAGCTCCGCTACCTGGTGATTGTCGCGGCAGTGGTGGTATTTGCCTACAACCTGCTCTTCGTCTACGTACAGCCCAACGAGTTCGGTATCAAGGTGGTACGCCTGGGCATCCATCGCGGTGTGCAGAAAGACTATTACACCGCCGGCCTCAACCTGGTGATCCCCGGCATGCAGCAGATGTACCGCCTTCCCCGCGATGTGCAGGTGCTCGAGTTGACCGACTACCCCCAAACCGCCGCCGACCTGGCCCGCAAGGACCGCGTGGCGCATATCCAGACCTCGGACGGTTTTTTCGTGGATGTGGATGTCTCGATCATCTACCACATCGTCGACCCGTACCTGGTCTTCACCAAGATCGGTCCGGGGACCCTGTTCGAGGACAACGGCATCATCCCCAAGGCCGAACCGGCCCTCAAGGAGACCCTGGGCAAGCTGACCACCGAGGATTTCTACAACAGCCCCCTGCGCGTGAAAAAGGCGCAGGAGGCCAGGGATTTGCTCAACCAGGAACTCAAGCCCAAGGGGATCGAAGTCAATCAGGTGCTGGTGCGTTACTTCCGCTACAGCCCCGAGATCCAGAAGAACATCGAGGAGAAAAAGCTCAAGGACCAGCTGGTGTTCACCAACCAGGCCGCCGCCCGGGCGGCCATCGAGGAAGCCCAGTTGAAGAAGATCATCCAGGAGGGACGCGTGTCGGTGGATGTGCAAATGGAGCAGGGACGCGCCTATGTGACCCGTAAGATCGCCGAGAAGGACCTTTATCGGCGGACCAAGATGGCCGAGGCGGATCTTTTGGTCAAACTGGCCGAAGCGGAAAAGGTGCGCCTGAAAAACGATGCCCTCAAGGGGGTCGGATCGGAACGCATGGTGGGTCTCAAAATGGCCGATGTGTACAAGGGCCTGGACCTGATCGTGCTGCCCAGTGACGGCCAGGCCGGGGTCAACCCCCTGGATCTGAACAACGCCCTCAAGCTTTTCGATGTGCGTAAAGGAGGTGCCCAATGAAGCGAACCCTTTTGATTCTGCTGACCGTCCTCTGGATGCTGGGTGCCACCGGCTGCGTTTTTTACACCACCGGCGAAACCGAGGTGGGCGTGCGCACGCGCAAATTCGCCCTGACCGGCAAGGGTGTGGAGGACAAGGCTTACGCCCCCGGTTCCACCTATATTTTTCTTCCCTTCATCAACGACTGGCACACCTTCGACACCAAGCTCCAGAACCTGGAGATGGTCTTCGACAAGGGGCGCGGGGATCGACGGACACGCGACGATTTGCTGTTCAAAACCATCGATGGCAACGACATCAGCCTGGACGTGATCATCGCCTATCGCATCGATGCCGAAAAGGCCCCCTACATTCTCCAGCACGTGGCCGTGGACAACCGCACCCTGCGGGACAAGATCGTGCGCACGATCGCCCGCAGCAAGCCGCGGGACATCTTCGGCGAGCTGACCACCGAGGAATTTTATGTGGCCGACAAACGCGAGTTGCAAGCCCAGCACGCCAAGGAGGTGTTGCAGGAAATGCTGGGTCCCATGGGCATCGTGATCGAGAAGGTGCTCACCAAGGATTACCGCTTCAACGCCGAATACCAGAAGGCCATCGAGGATAAGAAAGTGGCCGACCAGCAGGTTCAGAAGAACCGTTCGGCCCAGCATGCGGCCCGGGAGGAGTACAAACGCAAATTGGAGGAAGCCAAGGGCGAGGTCAACAAGATGATCGCGGATGCCGACGGTACCTACCGCAAGGCCAAGATCGAGGCTGATGTCTACTATGAGAAACAGCAGCTGCTCGCCGAGGCCATCAAGGCCGAGGGTATCGCCGAGGCCAAGGGCATCCAGGAGATGAACAATGCCCTGGCCGGATCGGGCGGCGAGGCCCTGGTGAAGCTACGGATCGCCGAGGCCCTGCAGAACAAGCAGATCATGCTGCTGCCCGTCTCCGAGGGCGGCATGAACCTGAAAACCACCGACATCAATCAACTGATCAATACCATGGGGGTCAAGTCGTTGTCGGGAACAGGGCGGAAATAGGCCGTTGCCCTCCGTTCAGCCATGATGAAGGCCCGGGTGACGGCACCCGGGCCTTTTTTCGTCATCCCCACAGGGCAGTCACGGTTGTCATCAGCGCGGCTGTTTTCTATTGTTCTGATCCGATCGGTTCCATCGCAATTACGTTGATCAAGAACCGCGCCGGTTCAGCCAGATCGAAAAAGTGTATCCAAACGCTATTTTGAATAGTACCCACCGGATGTCCCGTTTGATGGTCCTGGTTTTTGTCCCTATGGAGTATGAAAACGTCATGGCGGCTTGATGAGGTGGGTAGGCTGGACGGTTTGATATATTGATGAGCCCCATTCCGGATCAAAATTTGAATAATTTTCGAACTCTCTGTAGCTACCGACCTTGAAAATATGACCGGCCAGGATGGTGCCGGTGATCCATTCAAATATCACAACTGATTGACCTTACTAAATTTTACAGAGTACCATTACTAATCACAACATTTGAGGAATTTGTGATATTAATATAGTGGACCCAGTTTTGACAGCTTTGTAACTTAATAGGTGCCAGTAATACACATAACGAAAAAACCTTCGCCAATACAGTGTAGACAAGGTATACAAAGGACCGATGAATGCATTCAAATGGCAAGAAAGCAAACCCAATCGTTTTTATCAGCTATGCCCATGAGAGAGATCTTAGTAGCAGAGTAGAGCAACTTGCAGATTGGTTAATTGGCAAAGGTGTTCAAGTTATCACCGACCATCCTTACAAAAACAGACCGCCGAAAATCGGTTGGCGCTCCTGGATGCAGCAAAACATAGAAGATGCCGACATCATACTAATCGTCTGTTCTGAACGTTACAAACGCCTGTTTGAAAAACGAGAAGTTGTTGAAAGTGGTGGATACGGCGTGACTTGGGAAAGTGCCGTTATTACTAATGACCTTTACCAGTCCCGTCTTAAAAATCAGCGTTTTTACCCCATTTTACCCGACGATGGTGATCACGAGCATGTCCCAGCAGTGCTAATGGACTGGCACAATAATCATCGTTTTCCATCCGGTATGGATCGCATCTTATCACTGATTCGTGATGAGATTATTGTTCCTGCACCAACAAAATCCATTCAGCATTTATTTCCGGGTGAATTATCCGGGAAAGATGACCCCAGGTTACAACCACGTGAGGGCGAGGTTATTGGTCGTGATAACGAACTCGCGGAGGTGCTCAGCTTTTTAAACAGTGCTAACAATAGTGCCGCAGTGTGTGCTCATATCACCGGAAGTGGTGGTATCGGCAAAACCGAAGTGTGTAAAGGAGCCCTCAAACAGTGGTTGAGCGGTGATAAGGCAACACGCACATTTTGGCTACAAGTAAGCGATGATGCTGATACCGCAAGTTACTTGGCCAATTAGGTGAAGCTGTCGGTTTGGCTCCAGAGAACTCAGCGAAAATAAATGAGGCTTCTCAATTGCGTCCACACCTACCCGCCGGTCTATATTATTTTGATAATCTCGAAAGTGTGGCTGAATCGCAGAGAGGAATTAAGTTACTACGTGAAATGATCCAGATTCCTGGCATACGGATACTGGCCTCGTCGCGGGTAACTTTGGATGGTGTGTTGGGTAGCAGTATTTTCGTAGGCAAATTGGATACAGCAAGCGCTGTTAAACTATTCTTAAAATGCTGGTCAGGCTTTAGCGCACCTGATGCACAGGAACTGAATGAGTTTGTAGATAAACAGTTAGGGGGGCATGCACTAAGTATTACTCTACTATCGAGGCTGGGGCGTGCCTACAGTTGGCAAGCTTTGCAACAGCAATGGTTTAAGCAAGGAACTGCTATAGCCAAGTCTCGTAAAGCAAGTGACCGACTGGACAGCCTGGAGATATCATTTGCGCTCACGGCTAAGCTTTTAGCGGAGGAACCAGGGGCGTTAAATCTTTGGCAATTCGCAGCATTGTTTTCCGACGGTTTTGATGAAGAGACTCTGAACATGTGGTGTGAGATTAGCGGACACTCCCAAGCCCGAATTGCCCTATTTGATCACCACCTTCTTATAAATACCAATGGCTGTATTACCATGCTACCACCAATTGCTAGATTTGCCTCTGGACACACAGCGATTGCTGATTCTGAATACGCATTTGACTGGAATAATGCCCGAAAGTACGCTTATCATTACTTTCTTGATTTGTCCCGTAACGCCTCGAAAATTATCAGTGATGATGTAAATGTCGAATCCCGTATCAAAAGCAGCCAACAGCTTTGGGCTATTGACCAACTACTAAGTACAGATATTAATTTTAGTAGCCCCGATATCGAATTGATTAAACGGCTACATAGCCAATTGCGAAACGTATATTCCTTTAACGTGTTGGCAGGTCAGGCCGTATTAGGCCGAGTCAATCAACTGATTGGTGACGCATTGTCCAAGAAACTTCTCGGTGACCTGGAGAGGAGACTCGGCAACGTCGATCAGGCACGCGGACACTACGATCACGCCATCGAGCTCTACCAAAAGGAACAGGATCAGCTCGGTCTGGCCAATGCCCTTCAAGCCCTCGGTGACCTGGAGAGTCGACTCGGCAACGTCGATCAGGCACGCGGACACTACG
>NZ_BBCC01000283.1 GCF_001311845.1 Desulfosarcina cetonica JCM 12296
CGACCCACACCGGCCGCCGGGCCGCATCGGCAGCATCGCGAGCCAACCGGCAGGCCAATTCGTTGAGTTCGGTGAACCGGTCGGCTATCCCGATCCTGGCCAGATCGTCACGGATGATTCCGTAGGTATTGGTGGTGATGATGTCGGCACCTGCCGCAATGTAGTCCGCATGGATCTGGCGCACCACATCGGGGGCGGCGACCAGCCCCTGAGCGGACCAGATCGTCTCGGAGAGGGCGACGCCCCGGAACTGCAACTCCCGCCCCATGCCGCCGTCAAGCAGGACGGGTCGCTCGGGCAGATCGAGCGATGCGGCCTTGTTGGTGGCCATGACGTGCCTCCTTTTAGGAATCCTTCGTCCGGTCAGGCCGGTTTGATTACCTCAAATTCCAGGCGCTGCATCTGGGTGTGGATTTGGCCCGCCGGGTCCGCTGGGTGGGCCTTGCAGTAGACCGCCGTCACCGCCTCGATAAAATGTTCGCGGGCATCCTCCGGCACCCTGGCCAGGTATGGTAGCCACGTGGTTCGAAACCAGCCCTTGAATGCCTTTTCGGTGTCGTGGATCATGTCCTTGGGGATAAGTTCCAGGCGTACGACAACAAACCCCATTGCCACCAGCCACGGTTCGTATTCTTCCGGGGCATAGAATCCGTAAGGAAAGGCGAAATCGTCAAAACAGCACTGCCACTCGTTCTGGGCCATGATCGTTTCAACGGCCGCTATCACCTGGGAGGCATTGCCCCTGCCGCCCATCTGGGCCACCGCGCGACCGGAGGGTTTCAAGGCGCGGTGGATCCCCTCGAGCACCGGCTGATGATCGCGAATCCAGTGCAGGGCGGCATTGGAGAAAACGAGGTCGAACTGCGCCTGAAAAGGCAGCCGGCAGGCATCGACGACGCGAAAAGAAAGATTGGGGCGGCACGCCGGTGGGAAGGTCTTGCCCGCCAGGGCAATCATCTCTGCAGAGCTGTCGATGCCGGTGACGCTGCCTTTGGGCAGGCAAGCGGCAATCTCGGCGGTGACCTTGCCATCGCCGCAGCCGATATCGAGCACGGTTTCATCGCCATTAAGGCCGAGACCGGCGATCAGGTCCCTGGCCCACGTTTGCTGGACGCTGGAGTGATTCGCGTAGTCCTGGGCATCCCACTGAAATGTCGCGTTCCCGTTCATCGCTTTGTCTCTCATCTATCCTCAGGGTCGGACGGCATAGTGCATAAACCCCACCGTAAACGGCAAATGGTCGAATCGCTTCGTGCCGGCATCCACGAACCCGAGCCCCTGGTACCAGCGTTTCAAGCGCTCGTGCTCGGCAATGATGCCAATGCTCACCGTCTTGACGCCCGTTTTCTCGGCAAGTGTGAGAATATGCCGGACCAGCGCGCTGCCAAGGCCATTGTGGCGGTATTCGGGCAAAACGGCAAGCCGATTCAGATAAGCGGTGGCGGCATCGGCCTGCTCGAAGGCCACGCACCCCGTGATCATACCGGATTCCCGGCAAACGAAATACGCCTGTCCCCGATCCATGTCGGACAGAATCCATTCCGTGGTGCAGAAAGACGGATGCCGGGGCGCGTTCTCCATGGTCAGGCCAAAGCGGTCGGCCACATCCCGGTTGGCAATGCTGACAACCCGGGCGATCGCGTCGGCATCCGGGCGACTCGCCGGTACGATGGCGATGGTATCCTGCATGGGCGGCTTCTCATCATTTGGATGTGTGGAGGCCCATCAATCATCTATGGACCCGGTTCCCTTGACCATACGCCATTATACGCGGAATCGAAAGAAAAGCGATATTTTTTGAATAGATTTTACCGGAGAAATCCTTGTCCCCGGGGAAGTAGGGTTCGGGCTCTGAAACAAATACCGCTTTCCACCTGAGGGGATCATCAATCATCTTCGAATATATGCCCTCTCCGACTCGGGCGGATGGAATCACCGTCTCCGATTTCATAGAGCGCCGCGTCATCGTAGGCATCGATCAAGTGCTTACAGGATGAGCAATACTTACGGGGAATACCCCGGCCGGTCCACAGCATATATGTGGAATGGAGCTTGCCGCACCGCGGGCAAAAGCATTGCACGATTCTTTTTATATACCTAATCTGAGCCACAATCGTCGGTAGCCACCGTGTAATGACGAATGCGCGGGAAGACAGGACCCGCAAGGAATCGTCAATGGGATCGGAAGGCGCTGAATAGGACTGTATTGACGCAATCCACGCCGCCGTCTTTTTCACACATGCCGATTGAACGGTTTTCAGGTACCGGTCAATCTCGGATTTCGTAGATCGGATGCATGGATGCGCCGCGAGGGTGATGATCCGTTCGGTACATCATCCCCTTCTTCTCCAATCGATAATCAGGCGCATCACTGACGCCCAGGGGATGGTGGGTGGTCCGGAAAATCAACCCGCCCGTCTGGAGGACATAATCCGGATTCTCCGACCAACCGCGTTCATGCGCCACGGTCCGGAAAAGTCTTCCGTCGTCGATCAGGTAAACCGGCATTTCGGATTTGCCCTCGGGATGGGACTGAGCCCGATAAACTTTGACTGGACACTGCATTGCCATGATCCACCTCCTGGGTTATGGGTTTATTGAAAAGCAGTTCATCCTTAAAGTTCCAAGATGCCAAATGGGGGTATGCAATAGTGCCAGGAGAGATCAAGAGCCGCGCGAATCTGAGAAAAATCCAGAGAAACAGATACAGGATGGGGGGCGAATCCGACAATGGTAGGGCGGCCATCTGATTCTCCAACCGAAGTGAATCTGGATTCGGGGGAGAACACAAATCCCCGAACCATCAGTGTTCATACCGATTCGGGGATGCCCTGGTCAATCCACGGATCTTGTTGCCTCTCCCTTATCCACGAGGAAGGCATTCACCATCAGGCAGGTCTTCTGACTTCCGGATCGTCCTACTGGCTGCGTCTTCCCCACCCGAAGGCAAGTGACCCTGGTGCAGTTTTCGTCCCCGGTTACAGCGGCGGGCCCGTATCCGATTTTCACGGATTTCCCTATTCATTCAATGCAGCGAACAGCTCTGGTACTGCATGTGAAACCTGATGATTCAGTAATTATAGAATCTATCTCAAAAGTCAAGCGCAAACCGAATCAAACAAAGGCATTGCCACAGGCAGGAGGCTTTACTTCCGAAAATTCCATTGACATACGCACCCGTTCTGTTAATAGTGGCCCCAAGGTGCCGCAAGGCTTAATAGGGAATCCCGTGAAAATCGGGGACGGTCCCGCCGCTGTGTTCGGGGACGAAATTCGCAACTGCCACTGCTTCATCGCTTGAAACGGGAAGGCGCGGAGAGTAGGACGATCCGAAAGTCAGAAGACCTGCCTTAAAAAATCGGCCATACCCACGGCGATCTGGGTGAATGGCAACCGTAAAGGGTCAAGTAAGCTGGGTGCAGCCCTTCATGCGAGCAGAGGCATGAAGGGCTTTTTTATATACCGGTTAATGCCGCGCCCTGATCCAGAGCCGAGGGAGAATTTCGGGCAGGAAATTCTCCCTCGGCGTCTGCCTTTCCCACCCCTTGCGTGTGTTCTTTCCCCAGGCAGGTTGACGCCCTGCCCTTTTCCGTTTCGCTGTGTATCGGTTGACAATTTTGAAGATCAGATCGACACACCCCACAGAATTGTATCTACAATTATCGTCTTTCAAAACGCCGGATATATTTTACCGAATACCCTGACGCCATTCCATAAAATTCATAATACACAGTTATTATTCGTATAATTGTATATATTCGACGCGTCTCAGAGGGACATCGCAGACCCCATCCCAACGGATCCGGTGATCCTGGTATGGTGCTTGCTCAATCTGGCTCCAAATCACACCCTTAATGGACTTGTACCGAAAGGCAAGCGGGCCTTCCGGAAATGAAAGGAGAATCCATGACCGTCGCCAATGCGTTGACATTCATCAAACGGGGACTCTCGGAAAAAACGCTGCGGTCGCGAATGAATGCCGCCGATAGCGTCCAAGCAATCGAGGATATCCTCACCGAAGAGAAAATTCATTTCACGGCAGATGAATTTGACGAAGCCTTTTATCAACGGCTGAGACAGTGCCAGGAAGTGGATGAAGCCGATCAGATGAAAGAATTCAAGCTGTGGTGGAATCTGTTGATCCAAACCATGGCACCGGCCGCATGCACCGGCGGGTGCAGCGGCTGTTCCGGATAAACGTAAGTGAAAGGAAAAAATTCATGCAGAAAGCAACACTGGAAAAGATCTTCGAGTACGCCTCCATGCCCCTTCACGGGACCCTTTCCCGCAAACTGCGCAAGGACATCAGCTGTCAGGTCAATGAGGAAAAGGTCTATTCAGGAGCCACGCTCTTCCTGGGCGAAGAGTTCGTGCGCATCACCGAAACGGCTGATGGGATAACCACCAACACCTACTACGACTGGAGCGGCATCACGTCGGTACGAACCATCGCCAAAATTTCTTAGATTTGATCGAGATGCGCCCCGGCGATCTGCCATGGGCGCATTTCTATACGGATTCGTAACAAGCCCGAGATCAAGGCTTGCGAATCCTTAAGGAATGAGGCGTACTTTTGCGTACGCCGCAGTGACGAAGGATTCGCGTAACGCGGATATCGGGCTTGTTACGAATCCGATCTTTCCTCCGCTGCCACCATCACCGGACGGTCGATGAGTGTGGACAGGGGGATGACGGCCAACCCCTTTGCCCGGATTCCGGTCAAGACCTTCTCGATCTCCTCCAACCAGCGATCGAATAGCGCCGTATTGTGGGGGCGGGTATCATGCAGCAGGATGATGTCGCCGGCACGTAGGCGATTTAGAATTCTCGAGGCAATCCCTTCAACCCGCCGATTCCCCCGGTCGCCGGCCCGCCGGCTGAAATTGACGGTTAGCATGCCCAGCTCCCGCATCACAGGGGCGAGCCGGGGGCTGGTCACGCCGACGGGGGGCCGGAAGGCGATGGGCGCGATGCCGAAACGCGACAGCACGTCCTGGGCGGCCAGGATTTCACGTTTCAGGACGGCACAGCGTTTGATCATGATGAAATTGTCGTGGCCATAGGTGTGGTTGCCGATGGTGTGGCCCTGGGAGAGGATCTGTCGGATGACCTCAGGATGGCGCGTCGCTCTATGACCGGTGACGAAAAACGTGGCGACGACCCCATGCCGGGCCAGAAGGTCAAGCAACCTTGGCGTTGAAACAGGGTCCGGGCCGTCATCAAAGGTAAGCGCAACGGCCTTTTGCCCTGCCCGGCCGCGGCTGATCACCGGCAGAAAAAACCGACCCCGGGAACAAATGGCGCGACGGCGCAAAACAACAGGAAAATTCCCAGGGGCAGCACCGCCCAACGAACATCCACGACAGCCATCGCCAGGGCCGCGCCCAAGGCGCCAACACCGATGCGCTCGGCCGTTGAAAAGGGACGTTTTGCTTTGCCGCAGCGAGCCATCGGAATCCCCACCCTCCCTGAATTCACCCATTTACGCGTCGGATGACGGCCTGGCGATCATCCAGACCGATTCCGGATTGTTACCGGAAAGACAGGTGGTTTGCATTTGAAAACCCGACGCGGTGATCAATGCACTGAGCCTGTCGACGGTCCGGTGATAGGCCCGGATACCGGCCAGCCGCATCCGAAGGGCGTCCAGCTTCCAAAGCCGGGAGGTTTTACCCGGCGGAATCACAACGGCCCGAATGACAAGCGAGGCCTTTGGGTCGAGCGCCGCATACAGCCGGGTCAAGGTGAGCCGCAGGGCGTTGTCATCCAGAAAGTGGAGCATGTCCAAAAGCAGCGCGGCATCGGCTTTTTGCGGTGCCGACGGGATTTGCGGCGCGGCCGCACAGGCGAGCACGCCGCGCTCG
>NZ_BBCC01000284.1 GCF_001311845.1 Desulfosarcina cetonica JCM 12296
CCCGCTGCCTGACCGCCGCCACCAGGGTGTTCAGGCTCAAGTCCGCCATCCCGAGGGGGCGCTGCCCGGCCAGAATCGTCTGGCGCAGGGCGTCGATGACCCAGCGAATGGCCGGAATCAGTACGGATTTCGGGATGGCTTCAAAATGACCGCCGGCGTTTCCATGGGCCAGGACCCGGTCCACACCAGGCAAGTGCTTCAATTGGACGTGTTGATTCTCATTCATCGGCAGGGGCTTTCTCGGACATCGGGTCAGGTTTCATCCGCAAGGGTCTCGGATGCCGGTTCGAAGACGGTTTCGGGGATCAGGTCCACCAGCTGGCGGAACTGGCCGGCGGAAAGGGACAGGCGCGCCAGATGGTCGCCTATGTGTTGCGTGTTGATGCGCTCCAGCTCAAGCCCGCTGTGAAACCGGGACATGAGCAGATCAGAGAGGTAGACGATGACGGTCAGGGTGTCGCCATCGGCGTTTTCCTCCGGCTGGTGATGGAAGCGGATGACGTTTTGCAGCGGCCGGGGCAGGGACCAGCGATCGGCCAGCAGGGCACCCACGCGGGTGTGGTCGATGCCCAGAATCTGGTTTTCCACGGTGATGATTTCCGTCTGGCGATTTTGGAATTCGCGGTAGAGCAGGGGGTAGGCATCACTGACGTGCTGATCCAGCACGACCTTGCCGATGTCGTGGAGCAGACCGGCGATATAGGCCGCACCGGGATCGGCGGCCCCGGCGGCAACGGCGATCCGTTCAGCCACCACGGCGGTTCCGATGGCATGGTGATAAAGGCCGCCCTTGCAGAGACTGTAGCCGATGCCGCTCTGACCGTAATAGCGCTGCACGGCGGCGGAAATGACCAGCTTGAGGAAAAGGGACTTGCCCAGGTACACCAGGGCGTGGTCCAAGGAAGTGACTTCCTGGTGTTTGGAGAACATGGCCGAGTTGCTGAGTTGGATGGTCCGCGCGCAGATGACCTGGTCTTTTTTGATCTCCTCGGCCACTTGATGGATGTCGTAGCTCTCCTGCTGCATGATGCGCAAGACCTTGAGGGCCACCTGGGGAATCGGCTGAATGGCTTCGATGCTGTGCTGGATATCGGCCCGGACTGGCAACCTTGCGGGCGAATCGGCGCGTTCGGCATCGAGCCCGGACGGCTGAATCGTGTGCCGCCAGTGTTGCATGTCCAGTTCAAGACAGCAGGTGAAGAATCCGCCGGTTTCGGTGCGCAGTACCTGAATTCCGGCGGCTTGCAGTGCGTCGAGGGCTGTTTCGGCGGTCCGTCCGCCGATGTCCAGATCAATGTCCAGGGGCGTCAACGGCCCCACCAGGGCACCGCCGGCAACCACGGCACGCATGTTTTCCGGCGTGGCGCCCAACTGGGTCAACCGGTTCAGAAAAAGCGGCATGGCGGTGGTGGCGTATTTTTCGGGATGGGCCAAACTGCCGGTTCCCACCGGCTCGGGGAGCAACAGATGGGCCAGTCCGCCGACGCCGGCCGTGGCATCGAAAACGGCAACCCCCACACAGGTGCCCAGGAAGGCCTGCAATCGCCTGGGTTCGGTTTCCCCCACGATGAAGGACCCCGAAGCCACGTGGAAGTCGGTTAAAATCGCCATCTGTCGGTCCTTAGCCGCTGTTTGTCTCGTCAGCTGCGGAACATACCATTATTTAAACACAATTTTCAACCTTGGGATACGTGAAACACCATAACGGTTTTTTTGCGACCGTGTCGGGGATTGACACGCTCCCGGTTTTCCCATACAAGCGAAACAAAGGTGCATCGCGCTTAATAGGGAATCCCGTGCGATCCGGGAGCGGTCCCGCCGCTGTAACTCCTGCCCCTGCCGGCAATGCCCGCAGGGAACCGCCAAACCATATGCCACTGTTCCGGATCACCGGTGTGGGAAGGCGTCTGACGGGTCGGGGAAGCCAGAAGACCTGCCTTTTGCACGTGCCGGAGAAGAGCTTGTGGAATTGTGTTTTCGGCCTTCCGCCACGTTAAGGGCCAAGCAAACTGGGTGCAACCCTTCAAACCCATTTAGCGGTTTGAAGGGTTTTGTTTTTTTCGCCGCCCTGCCGCTCGGTCGATATCGGTTGAAATGGAAATGGTCCATGTCCTTTCTTTATAACGACAATCCGCTTTCCCGCGCCTCCCATTCCAGTTGGGCCATGGCCATTTTTCTATGCGGCTTGCTGGTGGCCACCATCTGCCTGTCGGCCGGGATGGGCTACCTCAAGATTGCCTGGACCGACGTGTTGCGGGTGGTGTGGGCCGAGATTCTGCGCCTCATGTGTACCTTTAGGGAAAGCATGGCGGATCGTAGCCTGAGCTGTGATGCATTTGCCGCCGGTCTGAATGAGCTGACCCGCACCATCGTCATCGACGTTCGCCTGCCGCGTATCCTCACCGCCGCCACGGTAGGGGGCGGCCTGGCCTTGTGCGGTGTGGTCTTCCAGGGGATTCTGCTCAACCCCCTGGCCGATCCCTATACCCTGGGGGTATCTGCCGGCGCCGCCTTTGGCGCGGCCGTGGCCCTGCTGCTCAATCTGACGGCCGCCGGGATCTACAGCGTGCCGATTTGTGCCTTCATCGGGGCCACCGCCACCTTGCTGCTGGTGATCTACCTCTCCTCATCGGCCGGCGGTGCCAGCGCCAACAACCTGATTCTGTCGGGCATCATCGTGGCGGCGATCCTTTCGGCCGGCATCAGTTTCCTCAAATACGTGGCCGACGAACAGGTCTCGGTGATCATTTTCTGGTTGATGGGCAGCTTTGCCTCGAAAACCTGGGCGGATCTTGGCCTGACCATCGCTTTCCTGATTCCGGGAATGGCCATATTTCTCTTTTATGCCCGCGACCTGAATCTGCTTTGCCTCGGCCGTCGGGCGGCGGCCTCCCTAGGCGTGGATGCCCGGCGGGTGCCCTGGATCCTGCTGGTCACGGCCTCCCTGGTGGCGGCGGCCTGTGTGGCCGTTTCCGGCATCATCGGATTCGTGGGGCTCCTGGTTCCCCACATGATGCGCGCCATCGTGGGGCCGGACAACCGGCGGCTGTTACCGCTGGCTTTTCTCGGCGGTGCCGTTCTGCTGCTCTGGGCCGATACCCTGACCCGTGCCGTCCTGCCCCACGAAATTCCCATCGGCGTCCTTACGGCGCTGATCGGCGGGCCTTTCTTCTGTTATCTGTTTCGTCGGCGTCAGACCGGCAGTGGGGGATTCTGAAGATGGCGTTCAGCTTGCGCCAGGTTGCCTTCGCCCACCCGGGCCGGACGGTCTTCGACGGCCTGGACCTGACGCTTCCGGCGGGTCGCTTCATCGGCATCGTCGGACCCAACGGCTGCGGCAAGACCACCTTGTTGGATCTCTTATGCCGTCACCGTCTGCCCGACCACGGCGAGATCCGCTATGCCGGCCGTCCATTGGCCGGCTTTGGCAAGCGGGCCCTGGCGCGGGAGATTGCCTGGTGCCCCAGGACTACGGGATCAATTTCCCGTTTCGTGTGGAAGAGGTGGTGCTCATGGGCCGCTACCCGTACACGTCGCGTTTCGGCGCCCCCTCGTCCGACGATCTCGATCGGGTGGCCCGGGTGATGGCCGATTGCGGCATCCTGGATTTACGCGACCGGCCGGTGACCACCCTGAGCGGCGGTGAACGCCAACGGGTGATTTTTGCCCGCGGCCTGGCCCAGGATACGCCGGTGCTGGTGCTTGACGAAGCCACGGCCAATCTGGATGTGCGCCACGCCCTGACCCTGTTGGATCGGGTGGCCGCGCGGGTACGGGAGGGCCGGCGCACGGTAATCGCCGTTTTCCAGGAGCTCAACCTGGCGGCCGCTTACAGCCAGGAGCTGGTTCTGTTGGACGACGGCCGGGTCGTGGCTGCCGGTCCCACCGCGCGGGTGCTGACACCGGAAAACCTGGAAGCCGTCTTCGGCATTCAGGCGCGCGTGGCGGTCGACGATTTCACCGGCCGGCTGCAGGTGCGTTACAAGATCGCCGCGGAAGCCGCGCCAGCAGATACCGCGGCGGCGCCTGTCGTCATGATGCGGGCCGGTGGCGTTGGGGGAAGAGGATGATGCGAATGTCTCGAATCGTTGGCGTGGGGGTTGTCTTACTGCTGTCCTGGTGTTGCTGCGGGGCGGCTGCGCCGGACGCAGCCCTGCCGGAACACGCTCCGTACCAGCGCATCATTTCCCTGTACGCAGCCCATACGGAGAACCTGATGACCCTGGGGGCTGCCGAACGGCTGATCGGCATCGACGGCCAGTCGAAAACCCTGCCCGGGGCCGCCGGCAAGCCGATCTTCTCCTATCATGACGATCCGGAACGTTTTCTGGCCGCGCAACCGGATCTGGTGTTGATTCGTCCGATGATCGCAAGGGGTTACCCGCAACTGGTGCAGCGTTTGGAGCAAAGCGGCATCCGGGTGGTTTCGCTGCAGCCCACCACCGTGGACCAATTGGCCGACTACTGGCGCCAGTTGGGCCGACTGTGCGGCCAGTCGGCGGCGGCCGAGGCCATGATCGACCGTTTCAACGCGGCCGTGGATGCCTTCAAAGCCTTGTCGCGCACGGTGGCCTCGCCAAAACGGGTCTACTTTGAAGCGATTCACAGCAAGATGAAAACCTTCACGCCCCAGGCGATGGCGATCTTCGCCCTGGAGACCGCCGGCGGGGTCAACGTGGCCGCGGACGCGCCGGTGCGCGCCAACAACAACATCGCCGTTTACGGCAAGGAGCGGCTGCTCTCCCACGCCGCCGAGATCGATGTTTTTCTCTCCCAACAGGGGGCCATGAATCAGGCTTCCCGGGAGACGATCATGGCCGAGCCGGGCTTCGGCGTGATTCGGGCGATCAAGCACGACCAGGTTTTTCTCGTGGATGAGACCCTGGTTTCGCGGCCGACCCTGCGGCTTTTGCAGGGCATTTATCACATCGGTTGTCTGCTCTATCCGCAGACGTATCGTGCGGCCGGCCGCCGGATCCTGGCCGATGCCGGCCTGCCGGAATGAATCGTAGCGCCGATATCGGGTTTTTTACGAATCCGTCAAGGCTGGGAGCATGCCGCTATCAGTAAGAAGGAGGCTCGTATCAAAGGCATCGTCATCGCCGGAACCCACAGCGGAGCCGGTAAAACCACCGTCACCCTGGGCCTGATGGCCGCTTTGGCCGACCGGGGATACACCGTGGCCCCCTTCAAGGTGGGGCCGGACTTCATCGATCCGGGCCATCATGGTCGGATCACCGGGCGGGTCAGCCGCAACCTGGACGGCTGGATGCTCTCCGAGGCTTACAACCGGTCGGCCTTTGCCCGGCATGCCGCCGGTGCGGACATCGCCGTGGTGGAAGGCGTCATGGGGCTTTTCGACGGCTATGATGGCCGCAGCGAAGCCGGTTCCACGGCCCAGATGGCCAAATGGCTGGGGCTGCCGGTGGTTCTGGTGGTGGGCGCGCGCTCCATGGCACGCAGTGCCGCCGCCCTGGTGCAGGGGTTCGAGCGATTCGACGACCAGTTGACCTTTGCCGGCGTCCTTTTCAACCATCTGGGCAGCCCGCGTCACCTGAGCTATTTGCAGGAGGCCATGGCCGGTCATGTGCGCATGCCGATCCTGGGCGGCCTGATGCGTGATACGGCCATCGCCATTCCCGAGCGTCACCTGGGGCTGGTCACCCGTGAGGACCACGATCCTTCCACGGCCGTCCGGCGGGATTTGGCGGCGATGATCGAATCGCAGCTGGACCTGGACGCCCTGGTCCGGAACCTGCCCGAAATCAATCCCGGCGCCGCCGCT
>NZ_BBCC01000285.1 GCF_001311845.1 Desulfosarcina cetonica JCM 12296
AACACCCGCCCCCTTTCCAGACAAAATCAAACAACGGCCGGCGGCCCGATGGGCCGCCGGCGTTGTTTGATTTTACGATTGCATCTTGCCAGACCCTGTGCTAATGGCAAGGAAACCTAAAAAAAGGTAATTGTCAGCATGCGTCAGGCATCCCGCGTCAGCACCCTCTATTTTGGCTTTTATTATTACTTCGGCCGAGGTGCGCCTGTGGACTGCTGACCCGACAACTTCATTTGGAATAAGCAACCGCCGCAGGCTAAACACCTGCGGCGGTTTTGTTTTTTAATTCCAGAAAGCAATCATCCGAGACACCACACAAGGAGAGCATCATGGAGAAGACCTACGATATTCACGTGGAAAAGTTCGTCCCCCTCATCTCGCCGTCCCAATTGAAAGACCGCGTTCCGCTCAGCCCGGCGGCCCACCGCACCGTTATCGACGGTCGCCGGTCAATCGCCGATATCCTTGAGGGCAGGGACGCCCGCCTGCTGGTGATCACCGGTCCCTGTTCGATCCACGACGACAAGGCGGCCCTGGAATATGCCACCCGTTTGAAGTCCCTCAGCGACCGGGTCAGTGAAACCATGCTATTGGTCATGCGCACCTACTTTGAAAAGCCGCGCACCACGGTGGGCTGGAAGGGCCTGATCAACGACCCCTGGCTCAACGGCAGCTACGATATCGGCCTGGGCCTCGAACGCGCACGCCGCCTCTTGGCCCAGATCACCGAGATGGGTATTCCCACGGCCACCGAAATGCTCGACAGCATCGTTCCCCAGTACACCGCCGCTGGTCTGCTGGGCTGCCATTGGCGCACGCACCACCGAATCCCAGACCCACCGGGAGATGGCCAGCGGGCTCTCCATGCCGGTCGGGTTCAAAAACTGCACCGACGGCGACCTGACCACGGCCATCAACGCCATGATCGCCGCCCGCTCGCCCCAATCTTTTCTCGGTATCGATCCGGACGGTCAGGCCTGCATGGTCCAAACCACGGGCAACCCGCACGCCCATATCGTGCTGCGCGGCGGCACCCGTCCCAATTACGATACGGTCAGCATCCAGGAGGCGGTCGCCATGCTCTCGGCAAAGAACCTGACCCGTTCCATCCTGGTGGATTGCTCCCACGACAACTCCAGGAAGAATCACACGCTCCAGGCAGGGGTTTGGCAGGATGTGATCAACCAGCGCATCGATGGCAACACCAACATCATCGGGATGATGCTGGAAAGCAATCTGAATGCGGGCAATCAGAAAAACACCGGCGATCTGGCAACCATGGCCTACGGTGTTTCCATCACCGACGCGTGCATCGATTGGGAAACCACTGAGCAGCTGATCATCTCCGCCCATGAACAGCTCAGCAGCACCAACACGGCCGCTCCGAACGGTGGCGTCCAACGTTACAAGGTGGGATGAGGGCAAACCCCATCATGACCGATAACGGATCACTTGCCGGCCGGGTTGGACAGGGTGGGGAATTCCCGCTCAGCGATAATTGCCCGGCAGGCGGCAAGGGTCCGGCGGAAGGATTCCGTTTCCGTCGGTCTGTCATCCGGGGCCAGCCGCATCAGCGCCTGTTCCAGTTGATCGAGATGGATGCCGAGTTTCTCGCTGTCAGCCTGGAGGCGCTCGATGATGGCATTGACCTGATCGGCTTCGGGTTTCAGGAAATCGCGTTTGCGCAGGTGGACCTTGCGCGAATAATCGCCCTTGGCCATGCGCTCGAAGGTGTAGCTGAAATTTACCAGGGGGCCGCAAAAACGGTTGGAAAGAACAAGCTGATGCACGGCGGCGGCCACCAGAATCAAAAACATGGCCAGGGAGATGCGTTGCAGCAGGATCAGGAACAAACTGCCGGAGACATGCTGGACCCAAAGGTCCTCGGATCGCAGCATGTCATAGTAAAGTGGCGATAATAGTCCCGCAAGGAGAACGATGACGATAACGGCCATGAGGATCAAGTTGGTCGTGATCAGGGGCGATAGAATATCCTTGCGGATCGGAAGATTCTTCCAGCTTCGGTTGTCGGTTTTCATTTTTGCTCTGGCCATATGTCCTTCAACCTGCAAGGGGGTTATTTGAAATCTGGCGCATAGCTCGGTTCAGGGTTGCTATGAAACCAATACACGCCTTGTTGATGCTTCATCCAGATGATACCACCACTTTTTCCTGTGTAATAGAAGTTGAGATGGTATTCGTTGGCGTCCAGATCAAGGAAACGAATGTGTACCAATAGGCCGTCATCCGCGGGTTTCGCCACCATGCCATCAATAAGATATGAGCCGACGCCCGCCGGCCCCCTTCCAAAGGTGAGCGTCTGGTCGTCAAACTGGATAAAACGGTCTTTATACTTGGGATGGGTCGACGTCCAAAGCCTTTGAGGTCGGATAGGGTGAGCCGTTGCACCGGCGTGTCTTTGCTCGGTAAAAAAAACAAATAATAAAGCGCGAGGGTGCTGATCAGCAACACAAGCCCGACCACCGGGGCTAACAAGGATCTCTTCGTGGGTTGCGTCATCTATTTTCCCTCTGAAAATGAAGCCTGAGTCCCTCTCGATTAGGCGGCCAAGTCAGCTTTCTGGGACATCAGCGCCATGAACGCATCAACCACCTCAGGGTCGAACTGACCTCCCGCCTCGGAGGCGACAATCCCCATGGCCTTGGAAATCGGCATCGCTTTGCGGTAGGGCCGATCCGAGGCAACGGCATCGTAGACGTCTGCCACGGCCAGAATGCGGGCCTCCAGCGTGATGTCCTCACCGACCAGGCCGTCCGGATAGCCTTTGCCATCCCAACGTTCGTGGTGCTGACGGACCATGGGGAGGATTTTTTTAAAGGCACCGATGGGCGCGAGAATCTTCTCCCCGATGACCGGGTGCGAACGAATCGTGGCGAACTCGGCATCGGTCAGCCGCCCTGGTTTGTCCAGGATCGCCGAGGAGACGCCGATTTTTCCGATGTCATGCAACAGCGCCGCCTGCTGAACGCGATCGATTTGATCCTCGGATAGCCCCATTTGGCGGGCAATCACCAGGGCGATGCGCATCACACGCGCCGAGTGCCCTGCCGTCCATGGCGATTTGGCGTCCACGGCCCGTGCCAAAGCTTGCATGGAGCCCAGGGTCAACCGCCGCAACGCCTTGATCATTTTGACATTCGACCACGCCACGCCAAAATGATCGGCTGTCTGTCGGACGAGATTCAGTGTTTCTTCGGACAGTGGCCGACCCGGCGGCCCGGCCACGCTGAACAGACCGATCAGCTGTGCTTTGACAAAAATCGGAAACAGGGCAACCCTTCCGACATTATTTAGGCATTCAACGGGAGGTAGTCCATAAGAACCAATGCGTCCGTCACCGAAATATACGGCAACGCCGGATGAAACGTCTCTAAAATGACCTTATCGATCACCCAGGGGCGACTGATAAAGGTGCCTTTTCCAGCCCCGTAGCCCAAGTAAATCATCGCCTCGTCCGGATCTTCGATATTGATCCGGTGAATGGCGACGACGTTTAATTTAAAATTCTCGCGCGCCATGGTGACGGTCTGCTCGGCGATGGTGCTGAACGGGTGCGCCATCAATGTCGATTTATCGATCATGGCCTGAAAATTCAGAAACTGGAAATGGCTCCCCAGTTGCCTGGACATGTCGTTGAAGCCATCGGCCAACGCTTCAAATTCATCCCCGCTGGATATTCTGACGCGATGGCTGAAGTTCTTGCGCATCATATGCCGCACACCCGCCTTGAGGGCGTCGATGGGCTCGAGGGATCGTCGCAGGTTGAACAGGCTCATTGCCACCACCAGCAAAAAGGCAAGGGCCACGACCAGCAAAAAGATGAGCTTGAAGCGTGCAACCGGCGCCATGGCATAGTCGGCCGGTTGCAACACCATCAGGTACCAGTCCTCCATGCCGAACTGGGCTTGAAGAAAAATCAGGCTGCTGGCCAACCACCAATCCTTGCCGTCCAGGGTTACCTGAGCATGTTTTTCATCCATGTGCGGCAGGCAAGCGGCTGCCCATGATGGCGCATGGATCCCTGAATACAGCGGCAACTGGTTTCGGGTGACAACGGCAAACGCAGACACGGCTGGCAGGGTGTTACCCCTCGATAGCCCCCAGAGATAGTCTCCGCGTATCGTCCCCATCAACAATCTCTTTTCCGCTGAAGCACTGTCGGCATAACGCATCAGGATGATTTTGCCGGGATCGTTCTCGGCAAGCACCAAAAGGGATTTACCGCTTTCAAGATGGGTCATCGCCTGGTCGTTGAGGTCGATGGCAGAAATCGGATCGCCCAGGATGGCTTCATAACGGCCATCGGGATAGCGCCGTCCGATGGCGTTGAATTTTTCCGTCTGTCGGATTCGCTCCCGCATGCTGCGATGGTCGACCAGCTTCAGTTCATCTTCACAGAGCAACAGATGTTCGAAGATGGCGTACACATGGTTTCGGGTGGCCCGGTACAGTGCCTCACGCCCCGTCCGCTCGAGTTGCCGACTAACTTGAAACATGGAAAGGGCCGCCAAAACGATCACGGGCACCAGCGCACTGACAATGAACGTCACAAAGATCCGGCGGGCGATCTTGCTCCTGAAAAGGTTGGTTTCGACATACATGGGGTTTACCTCGGATGCCTGTTCATCAAAGATCGGCGACCTTGCCATAGTAAGATCCGTTGTAAGCCCGGACGACGTCATCTTGACTGGCCTTGGCCGTGAACGGCGTCTGGCTGTTTCCGTCCGCACCTTTGCTGTAGAGATCAAAATCCGAGTTTACCGGTACGTTGCCGTGGTCCTTGCGCAGCTGGCCGTTCCCTTTGAGGTCGCCGCCATTGATGCGCAAATACACATACGGATTGCCCCAGGGGTCACGCAAGCTGGCCATCCCGATATCTGCCAAACTGTTGGGATAGGCGTTGTTGTCGATGTAAAAATTTTCGATCGCCACTTGGATATTTTGTATGTCCACGATGGCGACGGCAACCCTGGCGCGTTCCCGATAGCTCAAGAAAGACGGCGTGGCGATGGCCACCAGCACCCCCATGATGGCCACGACCACCATCAGCTCGATCAGGGTGAATCCCCGATGATCCATCCGGCAAACCGGAAATCTTTGACAGATGCCAATAGCCACGGTCGTGGTCGCGTCCTTTTCCTTCTGCAAAGTCGATCGATCGCGCTTACGCATCCGTGGTGAGATTGACTGCGATCAATTTTACAATCGATCCAAAAAACTGCGGTGACTTGTGGAAATATCGGCGCATCAAAAGAAAAGTTTAGGTAGGCGCACGGGAGCGTGGTTGGCGGGGAAAGTACGGGGAAAACGCCATCGGTCCAGCCAGAAATGGGGGGAGTCCCCCCCATCCAAGACAGCCGGCGGGGCATCGGCGGCCATAAATCCACCGGGCCTTTTTTCAGGCCAAGGGCAGGGATCCGTCAGCCAACTGGCGGAGATGCCTGCCGTGGGGTAAAGAGCTGTTTGATTTTGGCGGCCAGCATCTTGATCCCGCGCCACAATCTGGGCAGCAGCCAGATCATCAGCAAGATGAACAGGGCCAGCAGGGCAATGAACAGCCAGGGGTGGTAGAGGGCTGTCCAGATACCACCGATCACCGCGACATCTTCAAGGACCGAGGCGGTCCAGTTGGTGAAGGGTTCCGGGGAGGTGTTGATCAGCAACCGCGAGCCGGCTTTCAAACCATGCGTTCCGGCGGCCAGGGTGCCGCCCAGTAGTGCGGCGGCCAGACTCAC